>CAZDOH010000008.1:0-37807 GCA_964507005.1 uncultured Prevotella sp.
AACGCGCAACCCACGAACAATAAACCCGACTTTTCTCTTGGTATTTTTTATGATTGATTTGGAGAGCCCCCGCGTCGCGACGACGCGAGGGTTTTTGCGCTGTGGAAAAATGTGACAAAATCCGCTTGTGTTCGCCCTCTCCGAGGACGCATTGCAGATGGTGTTCTTTCCGAGGGTTCCCGATGGTCACCCTCGGTTATGCTTATTGGACCTCTTCGAGGCCCCCATAGCCGCTCACACGACAGCAATCTATGCGCGGCAATGCCATCCACTAGAAGACGTTCACTTGCGGCAATGCATCTCAGAGGAGACTTACACCTGCGGCTATGCATCCCCGAAGGGGGTGAACAAACATAACCTAGGGTGACCATCGGGAACCCTAGGACATGACACTAAAGTAACTCTCGTCCTCGGAGAGGGCGAACATGCGCGGCCTTGAAGTCACAAAGATGAAACTTGCTTTCGATTGCTGAGGCGCCGTCTACATTATGCGCGGGGGCTTTTGCGCTGTGGAAAGCGTTAATGTGTTAATGTGTTAATGTGTCAAAGTGTAAAAACATAAAGATTCGAGGGGGGGTGGCTTACTCCTGCTCGAATATCATGGCCACGGCGTAGGCTGCGATGCCTTCGCCGCGCCCGGTGAAGCCCAGGCGCTCGGTGGTGGTGGCCTTTACCGACACATCGCCCACGGGGATGGCAAGGCACGAAGCCAGGCACTCGCGCATGGCCTGTATGTGGGGCTTCAGCTTCGGGCTTTCAAGGCACAGCGTGACGTCTACGTTGCCCACGGCAAAGCCTTCCTTCTGCAGCATGCCGCAGACGGTCTGCAGCAGCATCTTGCTGTCGGCTCCACGCCAGCGCTCGTCGCTGTCGGGGAAGTGGTAGCCTATGTCGTGCATTGCGGCGGCGCCGAGCAGGGCGTCAATCAGGGCGTGTATGGCCACGTCGGCATCGCTGTGCCCCAGCAGGCCCAGGTGCCAGTCGATGCGTATGCCGCAAAGCCACAGTTCGCGGTCGGGCACAAGGCGGTGGACGTCGAAGCCCATTCCTATTCGTGGTTTCATGTCAGTTTCTTACAGAATGTGGGGTGTGTTGGTTCCTCGGGGGGAAGCGCATCAGCGGCGCGAGAAGAGGTCCTTTATGCCGTCGAAGTCGAATGCCAGCGACACGCGCAGAGTCTGGTCGAGGGGGTTGCTGGCGGCGGTGGAAAGCACATAGCCGGCATCAATCGAGAACACGTTCATGCGGAAGCCGGCGCCCACGGTGAAGTATTTGCGGTTTCCCTTGTTTTTGTCTTCGTCGTGGTATCCGGCGCGGAGTATGAACTTGTCGTTGTAGGTGTATTCCACACCCACGCTCCACTGTATTTCCTTCAGTTCCTCGCTGAAGCCGCCGGGGGCATCGCCGAAGCTCTTGAATATGCCGGTTATGGGCGACATGTTGTAGTAGTCGTCCTGCAGGCGCTGCTGGTAGTCTTCGCTGCTTTCGTCGTCGCCCTGCCGCGGCATGGTGGGCACCAGCAGCTTGTTGAGGTCGAGGGCGAAGGCTATCTTGTTGTATTCGTTAATGGGAACGAGATAGTTGAAGCCCAGGCGCAGGTTGGTGGGGATGAAGTAGGAGTTTTCGTCGCCGAACTTCATCTTGCTGCCGATGTTGCTGATGTTGAGACCGAAGGCAAACTGGCATTCGCGGCTTCCCATCATCACGTAGCGGTTGTAGTACATGGCCACGTCGGCAGCAAAGGCGTTGCCGGGCTTGGTGTCGTCGGAGTAGTTGCCGCTAAGGTCGGAGCGTATGTAGCGCAGGGCGATGGCTGCCGAGAGGTTGTCGGAGAGCATGCGCGAAACGGCAAAGTCGAAAGCCAGTTCGTAGGGCTTTATGGTGAGGTTGTCGCCGGCGTCGACCTGCCCCAGCGAGAAGTAGCGCAGCGACGACGAGAGGGCCGTGTAGTCGCCCAGACGCATGTAGCCTGCCACGTAGCCGAGGTCGATGTCGTTTACAATCTTGCGCAGCCATGGGGTGTAGTTCACTGCTATACCGGCGCGGCTTATGGCAAAGGGGTATTTTGCGGGGTTCCATGCCTGCGAGTTGACGTCGGGGTCGGTGGCGGCGCCTACGTCGCCCATACCGCCGGCACGGGCATCGGCACCTATCTTCAGCGAGTTTACTGCCGTGCTCACGGGGTTGAAGTTGTCTTTCTCGCCGTCGGCACGGGCTGTGGTTGCCAATGCGAGCACGAATATTATTGTGGCTGCTGTCTGGAATTTCATTTTGCTTTTCACTGTTGGAGTATATGACATTCTTATTAATGACATTCTTATTAACTCGTCCCGGCCTTATTTATTGTTCAGGACTATCAATTTCTTGGTTTTGCTGCGTGCTGCGCCGTTTCCTTCGCTCACTTCCACGCGGTAGAGGTAAACGCCGCCGCTGACGCGTGCCCCTGCCGAGCTGCACAGGTTCCAGTCCACCGAGAAGTTGCCGTCGTCGGCAGAGCCGCTGGTGGCTGTGCTCCACACCTGCTGCCCGTAGCTGTCGTAGACTTTCACGACGAACTGCATTTCGGTGGCGGGGCGGTTGTAGCTCACGCTGAACACTGCCTTCTCGGTAGCCGGCGAGGGGTTGCAGGTAATGTCGAGGATGTCGGGCTTGAGGTTGCGCACGGCCACGAAGTCGAGCGCTGCCAGCGACGAGTTGCCCAGCATGTCCCAGGCGCGGAACACCAGGCTGTGGCTTCCGGGCTCGAGCTCGGGTATGGAGTAGCCCACGGTGCCGCTGGTGAATGTGCCGATGTCGTTGGTGTAGTAGTCGTTGAGCACGTAGGTGGTGGCTGCGCTGCCGTCGATTATCAGCTCGAGGTCATGGCCCACGCCGCTGCCGGTGGCATTGATGCCGTCGCTGTCGGCAAGGGCTGCGAAGAAGTATGGCGTGGTGTTGGTGAGGTCGCCGTTGCGGAAATCGGTGGAATTGAGGTACACCGCCAGCCGCGGCCCTGTGGAGTCGTTGCTGATGACGCCCGAGGTGTTGATGGCGAAATTGCTGTTCACGCCGTGGCATTCCAGACTATGGTCGCCGTTCGAGGCATAGAGGTTCATGAGGCACGTCTCGTCGGAATAGCTGGCGTCTACCGACACGGGGAAATCGAACGCGAAGCGCCCGCTGCGCACCGAGTCGCTGCCTTCGAAGAGGCGCCGCGTGCGGTTGCTGAACGTGAAGGGGTCCTTGCCGTTGCCGGCGTTGTCGTGGCAGGTGATGAGCTCCAGACGGTCGTAGACCGTGGTAGACACTATGCCGTTGAACCCGCTGTCGACACCGCCGTCGCTGCCTTCCACATGCCCCGAAACGCGTGCCACGCTTCCTGCGGCAAGTTTCACGGTGCCCGCCTTGGCAGAGCGCCCGTCAATGCTGTCGACTATCAGTCTGCCGGTGGGAGCTGCAAGGCTCAGCGCGGGGTCGCCGGTAAGCACATACTTCAGCTTGTTGATGGTGTAGTCCTGCTGTGCCGAAGAACTGGTTACAAGTGCGCACTTGGCATTCATCAGCGCCTCGCCCATAGTCATCGTCTTGCCGTCGGTTTGCGAGAGGATGTACTTCATGAGGTGCACGTTGAGGTTGAGGTTGCGCGTGGAGAACACCGAGCGCGTGGCGCCTATGAAGGCCACCGCACCGCCGCTGGCATTGAGCACGGCACTTTCGCCTATGCACTCTTCCTGCCCGTCGAAGGGAGTTATTTCGCACGAGGATGTGATCCACACGGGGTAGTTGCTGGTTTTGTTTTCCTTGAAGTCGTTGAGCAGCAGCACTTTCTCGTGGGAGATGGAACCCGGTGCGCCGTGCCCGGTGTAGTTCATGAGCAGAGCGCCGGAAGTCATGTAGCTCTTCAGCTGCTTGGTGATTTCGGGGTAGGAATTGCCGGTGGAAGTCTTGCTCACGGTATAGGCATCCCAGTACACGCGGCGCACGTTGTATTCCTTGTGCTGGCTTTCCACCTGCGAGGCAATCTGCTCGGCGTCGCTCATGAGCGAGTTGCTCGACTTGTCGTCGTCGCCCATCACGCAGACTATGTTTTTCCATGCCCCCACGTTGTTGTTGTACATATAGCTTATGGTCTTGTCAACCATGGCCTTGGCTTCGGCTTCGGTGCGCACGGGGAAGCGCCCCACGGCGATGTCGGGCTTTTCGGAAGTGATGCTCTTGCCTTCGCCGTCGTCGAGCACCGTAAAGAAGTCGTCGCTCACGTAGCAGTAGATTTCGTTGATGGAATTCCACGACTCGTGGCAGAGCAGGAAGTCGTCGGGGGAATAGTTGGCCCACTGGCTGGTAACCATGCGGTTGTCCCACGCCGCATCGCCGAAGAGCAGCAGGTAGCGCGGCATCTGCGAGGCGTCTGCGGCGCGGTCGTAAAGCATCTTCATATAGCGGCGGTAGGCCATGGCGTCAGGCGTTCCCGACGAGAATTCGTTGTAGATTTTGTCGGCAGTCACCACCCGCACCCTGAGGCCGTCGTGTGCCTCGTGGGCAGCTGCCAGGCGCTCTGCCTGCTTCACCAGCTTGCCGCTGGCGGGAACTATTATCACCATGTCGTAAACCGAATCGGCATGAAGGTCCTGGTTCTCCACCGTGCCCACAAGCTCGGGCGCGGGGAAAGCCCCTGCGGTGTTCACAACGATGTACCTGTCGCTGGCTTCGGGCAGCACCACACTGAGCGTCGAGCCCGAAAGCGAGCCCGCCACGTTCTGCTGCGCGCGCTGCGCATTGCCCAGACGCCACACGCGGGTATTGTTGTCGGCAGAAGCAATGGCATACGTCCCGGCGCCGGAATGGGCAGGGTCGCAGAGCTCGAACCACGGCGTAGAAAGGTTGGCGTTGCGCGTATAGTTGAGGCGTATATAGTCGAGGCGTGCGGCATGCCCGGCAGTGGTGGTGAACGCCACATTGTTGTGCGCGGCAAGTGCCGTTGTGGCATAAGTCTTTTCGAGAATGCGCGCGCGGTTGCCCTGTTCGCCAAGATTGGAGTTGTTGAGAAGCGGTATGTTCATGGTGCCCAGCGTGGCGCCGCCCACTTCGCTCTTCACCGTAGTGGCCGACGAGGCGTCGGAAGCCGAAAACGAAACGGTGACATACTGCGCTGCAGAGGTGTCGATGTCGGGGGCATCCACGGCATACGACTTCGAGTTGCCGTTGGCAAAGTCGTAGCCGTCGTAGAACTGCTGCCCGCCGGAATACCAGCTGTAGGCATCCTGCTCGTAGAGTGCGCGGCCCGGGAAGGTGGTGCGCGCTTCGCCCGACGCCGCCTGTGCTTCAGCATCCTGCATGGCGGCAGGCGTGTCGCCTTCGGTGAGGAAGTAATACGAATAGGAAGAATAGGGATTGTTCACGTGGCGCCATTTGCTGCGCACATACCTCCAGCGCGTGGTGCCGTCGGCATAGAAAAGCAGCTTGCTGCCGTCGCGGTAGAGGGGAATTTCAGTCAGGTCGTCGTAGTTCGCCCCAGTGCCCGAATAGGTTATCACCGAGTCCTGCACCAGTCCGCCGTAGCCGTAGAGCTTCACACCGTCGGGGTTGCTGAAGCCTGCCGAAGCGAGAAACGACTTCGAAAGCTGGTAAACGCCTTCTTCCGCGACGCGAATCTTCACCCACTTGCCCTGCGCCAGCACCGAATGCCCGACATAGCGTTCCTGTTGCTGCCCGGCCCTGAGAGACCGAGCTGATGCCTGCACGCTGCGGTAGACGGCAATCTTGCAGCTCTTCAGCCTGTAATAGGCACCGCCGCGGCGCACGTAGGGATAGAACCACACGTCTATCACTCCCTGCTTGCGCTCGGTGGCAAGGCGGCTTCCCACTGCCACCTCTTCGCCCCAAAGACTGTCGGCGGCAGCAAGCACGGCGCTTTCGGCGGCCGTGAGCTTCTCGTATTCGGGATATTCAGCCTTAACGGTGAACGAGGTATTGGCGAAGTCGCTGCCCACAGCCACGCGGGTGGTGAACAGCGGCAGCTCGTCGCCCGGCGCCAGCGGCTCGCGGGGGATGCTTACGAACTTGCCCTCGCCCACGGTGGGCACACTGTCGGTGACGGCAGCCCGGGCTGCAGCGACGGGCAGAAACAGCGCTGCCCAGCAGAAAATCAGGAAGATGTATTTGCGGTTCATAGATAGCCTTATATATGTCGGCGGCACGCCGTGGCGTGGCTCCCCCGTTTGTTGATTCTTTATTACTTCTTCTTACTTTATATTGAATTCCAAAACTTTGTCCTCCCCCAGCCATGCCGCCACATGAGTATTCACGGCAGCGGGGAAAGCGGTTTCGCGCAGCGGCAGCAGCATTACGTCGCCCTGCCTGATGCTCATGAATGTGCTGGCGGCGGCAATGGCTTCGCTTGCGGTTTCGCGGGCACACTCCAGGCGCAGATGCTTCACCTCCCCGGCAGCCTCAAGCCTGATATCCACATCGGCAACAGCGGGCCATGGGTGGAACTCGCCGCACTCCACAGCGCCGTCGAAGTTTTCGGCCACACTGCTGCTGAGGCCTTCGCCCGCGAGGGAGGCTTTCAGCCCTGTGAGCTCGAATTTCATTGCCAGGGCGATGGCATCGCAGTAGCGCGTGGCGAAACGCTGCGGTATGGACTTGCCCAGGCGGCATATTCTCAGCGCCAGGCACAGCGTAGCGCTGCACTCGCCGCCCAGCGACGGCACAAACACGGGCTTGCCGTGGGTGAGCAGCGCAGTGTCGCCCAATACCGCTATGCGCGCACTTTGCTTTATAAGGTCAAACGCAGGGCTTGCGGGTTTATTGCCGCCCGCCACCGGTTCCACTACAATTATTTTCATACAAGCATATTTTAGCAAATACAAAAGTAAGAATTTCCACACAATAATAACCTTGGTGCCGGCAACCGAACCGTTTTCGGGGAATTTGCTAACTTTGCATATATTACCAAACGCAAAAACTATTATGACTCTAAACTCCCTACTGGGCTTCAACCCCCAAACCATGAAGCTCAAAACCGAAATCGTGGCCGGACTCACTACCTTCTTCACCCTAAGCTACATTCTGGCTGTTAACCCCACCATTCTAAGCTCCACAGGCATGGACAAGCCCGCCGTCTTCACAGCCACAGCCATAGCCTCGGCTATCGCCACGCTGCTCATCGCCCTAATGGCCAAGCTCCCCTTCGCACAAGCCCCCAGCATGGGCCTCAACGCTTTCTTCGCCTTCACCATCTGCCAGGCTATGGGCTTCACCTGGCAACAGGCCCTCGCCGCCTT
Source organism: uncultured Prevotella sp. (assembly GCA_964507005.1). GTDB lineage: Bacteria > Bacteroidota > Bacteroidia > Bacteroidales > Bacteroidaceae > UBA6398. The sequence goes on from CAZDOH010000008.1 coordinate 7,266, forward strand.
GCTCGTTGAAGGTATTATCTTCATAATAATCACGTTCTTCAACGTGCGCGAAATGATACTCAACAGCATACCACAAAACCTGCGCTACGCCATCTCAGTGGGCATAGGCATGTTCATAGCTTTCATCGGACTGAAAAACGCCGGTATTGTGGTTGCCGACTCTGCCACGTTCGTGAAGCTCGGCGAGTTCACCCCCACAGCCCTGCTCGGCATTATAGCCATTCTAATAAGCGCCATACTGATGGCGCGGCAGGTGAAGGGCTCGCTGTTCATAGGCATCGTCGCCGCCACGGCAATAGGCATCCCGATGGGCGTGACGCAGATTCCCCAGGGCTGGGTACCCTTCAGTGCACCCTGCTCGCTCGAGCCCGTGATGTGCCAGTTCGACTTCAGCGCTTTCGCCGACTTCCGCATGGTGGCCGTGGTGTTCTCGCTGCTGCTGGTGAATATCTTCGATACCGTGGGCACCCTCGTAGGCCTTGCCGACAAGGCTGGCATCACGCGCCCCGACGGCACCATTCCCCGCGTGCGCGAAGCCATGATGAGCGACGCCATAGGCACAACGTGCAGCGCCCTGCTGGGCAGCTCCACCATCACCACCTACATTGAAAGCGCATCGGGCATAGCCGAAGGAGGCCGCAGCGGCATGACGGCCCTGACGGTGGCCGTGCTGTTTGTGGCATCGCTCTTCCTCGCCCCCGTGTTCCTGCTCATCCCCGGCGCTGCCACAAGCGGCGCACTGGTTATGGTGGGCGTGCTCATGATAGGGGCTGTGAAGAAGATGGAGCTGGGCGACATCACGGAAGTGTTCCCGGCGTTCGTCACGATGCTCGGCATGGTGCTCTGCTACAGCATTGCCGACGGCATCAGCCTCGGCATCATTTCGTTCGTGGTGCTCAAGCTCTTCACCGGAAGGCGCTGCGAGCTGTCGCCCATTCTCATTGTTCTGGCCCTGCTGTTCATTGTGAACTTCATCGTGGCATAAAAGAAAGACAAAATCCGGCGGCATGGAGACTGGCGGCAATCTGCGGGTATACCGGGCATCGGCAGGCAGCGGCAAGACTTTCACGCTCGTGGCCGAATACATAGCCTTTGCCATAGCGGGGGGCAGCGGCATGCCGGCGTTTGCGAGCATTCTGGCCATAACCTTCACCAACAAGGCCACGGCCGAGATGAAGATGCGCATACTCTCCACCCTATGGGCCATAGGCCACGGCCAGAGGAAGGCCGATGCCTGCGCGGGCAAAATAGCGGAACTGCTGAACGGCTCCCTGAGCGAAGACGAAATAAGGCAGCGCTGCCGCGAAACCCTGCACTGCATACTGGCTGGCTACGATTTCTTCGACGTGATGACCATCGACTCGTTTTTCCAGCGCATACTGGGCGACATAGCGGCGATGATAGGCTTCAACTCCAGTCTGCAGGTGTTCCTCGACGACAGCGAAACGGTGGAGGCAGCCGTAGACAGCCTTATAGCCAAAGCCGCCGAAGGCAGCGACCACCGCGCCACGGCGCTGCTGCAAAGCTATATAGAGCGCAACCTCGACGACAACCCGTCGTGGGACTTCCGCCGCCCGCTCAAGCGGTTTGCCCAAAACGTATGCAGCGAAATCTACATGCGCAATGCCGAAGAAATCAACCGCGTGTTCGGCAACCCCGGGAAATGCGCCGAAATACGCAGCGCCGTGGAGCAGGAGCTGGAGCGCGCCAAAAGCCTGCTGCCACACCTTGCCGACAGCCTCACCATCGACTTCTCCCAATGGCGCTACGGGCCCAACATCGGAAAATACATAGCCGGGGTGGCAAGCGGCGACATCACGCAGCCCACCACGGCAGCCGAAAGTTTCCTCAGCGGGAAATACGGCAAAGCCAAGGTTTCCCCCGAGCAGATGGAGGAATGGCGCCAACAGTTCGAAAACTATGAGCACGACCGCCAGCGCATCATGCGCCGCATAAACAGCGCGCAGCTCACGCTTGCCAACTGGGGCGAGATGCAGACACTCGAAGCCGTGGACAACGAGCTGAAACGCATGCTGCGCGAAGAGAACCGCATGCTGCTTTCCAAGACACAGGAACTGGTGGCGCGGCAGCTGGGCGACGGCGACAGCATTTCGTTCGTGTTCGAGCGCGCCGGGCGCAAATACCGCCACATCATGCTCGACGAGGCACAAGACACCTCGCAAATGCAGTTCGACAACCTGGGGAAACTCATTACCAACGTCACGGCATCGCAAGGCAACCGGTGCGTCGTCGTGGGCGACGTGAAGCAAAGCATATACCGGTGGCGCGGCGGCAACTGGAACATACTCCACGACCTTGCCTCGCGATACGACCCCGACGGCAAATTCTGCCTTAAGGAAAACCACCGCAGCCAGGCAAACGTGGTGCGGTTCAACAACACCGCCTTCGCAGCCGCAGCCAGCGCGCAGGGCGAAGACATTGCCGGCATCTATTCCGACGTGGAGCAAATTGCGTGCAAGCCAGAAGGAGAAGGCTACGTGAAAGTCTACGAAACCGACAGCGACAATGCCCTGCCCCGACTCTTCGAGAACATCGAGGAAGTGCACCGTGCCGGAGTGCCGTATTGCGACATGGCCATACTCGCGCGCAACAACAAGGAGATACTGAAAATAGCCGAATATGCCGACCGTCACTGCAGCGGTCTGCGCATCAACACCCGCGAAGCCTACTGCATAGCCAATTCCACGGCCGTGAAAACCGTGGTGGCAGCCCTGCGCTTTGCATGGGGCGAGGCTACGGGAGCCGTTGACAACGTGAGCGGGTATTTTGCCGCGCGCGAATACCAGCGCCTACAGCGCGGCGATGGTTTTGCCGAGCCTGTCTTCCCGGGCGGCGCCAATCCAACTGTGCGCGAATATACCGAAGCCATGCTGCCCCCCGGCTTTATGGCCGCAGCACCCGAGCTAATGCAACTTGGCATAGCCGAAGCGGCAATGCACACAGCCCGGATTTTCAACGTCCAGCTCCGGCCCGATGAAAGCCAGTATATGTTCACGTTCTTCGACTGGGTAAACGACTATTCGCAGCGCAATGCCTTCGACTTCAAGAAGTTCTTCAGCGACTGGCAGACAGAATCGGAGAAGTGCTTCATAGCCTCAGGCGAGGAAAGCGGCATCAAGGCTATGACCATACACAAGTCGAAGGGACTGGAATTCCACACCGTGTTCGTGCCGTTCTGCGACTGGAAATTCATTATCGTAAACGACATCCAAATGTGGTGCCGCCCCAAAGGCAAAATCTACGACGAAATACCGCTGCTGCCCATAACCTTCAAGAAAGACACGCAAAACAGCATCTACGAAGACAACTACAACCGCGAAGTTTTCGACATAACCGTCGACAATATCAATGAGGTATACGTGGCATTCACCCGCGCAATAGCCAATCTGATTGTGGGCTATACCCCACCGTCAGGCAAAGAGCCGACAATCAATTCCATCCGTGCCTCACACCTCGTTGCCGCTGCGCTGGACAAAGCAAGCGCCACGGTAGGGAAAATCTCAGTTCCCCAGACCGAAGACAGCGACGCCACCGACGGCAACCCCTTCTCCCCACAAAGCAGCGCCGTGGAACTTCGGCTGAAAATGGAAAACTGATATGGAAAACTCGTTTCTGCAACAAGTGGCCCGCGAACTGCTGCAGCGCTTTCCGCGCCTGGCTGAGTGCGTGCTGGTATTCCCACAGCGCAGGGCCATAACCGTATTCAAAGGCATACTGGGCGAGAAAGCGCCGCAGATGCTTACCATGACGCGGCTCATGTACACCGCCGCACGCCAGAAAAAAGCCGACAGCGCCACAATGCATTTCCGCATCTACCGTGCGTACTGCAAAGTGTGCAGCGTGCGCGGCAGCGCTCCCATGGCTTTCGACGAATTCTTTCCCTGGAGCGAGATGATGCTCAACGACTTCAACGACGTAGACATAAGTCTGGCCGATGCCCGCTCGGTGTTCCGCGAAACGGGCAGCATAAAGGACATTGAAATGCAGACGTTTGCCGGAGAGGAAAGCCTAAAGTCGCTGAAGGAATATTTTTCCACCTTCTGGCAGGCATTCGACGGCAGCATGCGAGCCAAATTCCGCGAAATGTGGAACATGCTTGCCGACATTTACCTGGAAACCAATGCCCTGGGCAGCCACACCGCCTACGAAGGCGCCATATACCGCGCCGGGTGCCACAACGTGCTGCAAACCACCTCCGGGGCCCACTACGTGTTCATCGGATTCAATGTGCTCAGCGGTGCCGAGCGCCGTGTGATGGAGCATCTGAAGCAACAGGGCCGCGCCACCTTCTTCTGGGACCACACGCCGCACTTCCTTGGCAGCGACAGCGAAGCGGTGCAGGCCGTCAGCAAAAACATCAGTTCGCTTGGCGGACATACATCACTGGCTCCCGAAGACCGACTTCCGCCCGTTCACCTGGTGGAAAGCGCAACACAAAGCGGTGAAGCGGCATACGTTGCCCGCTGGCTCGACTCACTAAGCCATGCCAAAGGCGGCTTCACGGCCGTAATCCCCATGGACTCGAAGATTATGGGCACGCTGCGACATTTCTTGCCCTCTTCGCGCTACAGTTTCAATATTGAATACCCCGTAACGTTGTCGCGCACATATACTCGGCTCATGCACCACGCCCAGGGGATGATGCAAGACAACCGGGATATAACGGGCCGCGAACTGCTCGAAGCCATGAAAGCCGAAGCCGCTCAGTGTGCGCCGGACGGAACCGGCAACGACAGTACATTCGAAAAGAAATCGCAAGACGCCGTTACAACAGCGCTGACTGCCATCCTTCAACTTGCCGACGACAACCCCGAAGTGGTATTCTCGCCCCAGATGGCGCTTACGCTCTTCCGCAGCGCCTGCCGTCCGCAAGGCGGCGACGAGGATTCTCCCGAAGAGCCGCGCGAAGCAAAACGCCGCGTGGATGTGCTCGACCTCCACGACACACGCACCATAGACTACGACAATGTGCTGCTGCTCGACTGCAACGAAGGCTCCATGCCACCAAAACTGCAGCAACCGTCGATGCTTCCAGCCGCCGTGCGCAGGGCCTACGGACTTCCGTTGCCGTGGGAGCGCAATGCCGTAGTGGCCTACAACTTCTTCCGCCTCGTGAAACGCTCGCAAAACATTTCGGCAGTATACTGCAGTGCCTCAACGGGGAAAGGCGAAACATCGCGCTATCTGCTGCAGATGCTGGCAGGCGAAACCACACGCAGCGTGGTTGCCGAAAACATCACAAGCCCTGCCGCCATAACACCTCTGCAACCAGTCGCCGTGGAAAAGACACCCGGCATGCTGGCTTCAATCAATAACCTTGAACCAACGCCACTTTCCACGTATCTGGAATGCCCGCTGAAGTTCTACTACAGCAAAGTGGCACGCCTGCGCCCCCCAGAACCCGATGCCGACGAAATGCCGTCAAATCTCTTCGGCACCCTGCTGCACGAGACTATGCAAATATACTACGACAGCCTGCCATCGTCAATCGTCATATCCCAAATGCTGCGCCACGACCTCGCCGACAAGGCACGTCTATGCCTCAACAGCTGCATCGACAAGGCTTTTGAAGCATGCCACGTGAACGAAAACAGCATAATACGAGCACTGATAATGCGATACTTCGTTACGATGCTGGAATACGATGCCAAGCAAGCTCCATTTGAAATCAAGAAACAGTATATAGAAAAGTTCCTCTATACCCCATTCACTACCCCCGGCGGACACACTGTGGGCATAGGAGGCAAGTTCGACCGCGTGCATATAAAAGACGGCGTATGGGTGGTGGCCGACTACAAAGCCGGCAGATGGAGCGGACAGGCCCAAGCCAAGACCTTCAGTGGGGCAGTAGAAAAGCCCGACACGAAGAAGCACACCGGCTACATACTGCAGACTATGGTGTATTCGCTTGCCTTAATCGACAAACTGCGCCACGACGGCATAAGCTACCCCACGCTGCGCCCCGAACTCTATTTCGTTACCGGCATGGGGCGCAAAGATTTCTCTCCCTACATAGCCATCGGCGGAGAGCCAGTCGGCAATTTCGCCCTCTACGAATCCGAAGTGCGAGAAGCGCTGCAAGGCATCGTCAACTCCATTTTCGACCTCACCAAGCCCTTTGACCCCTGCCCGGAAGGCAGCGAAGCATGCAAGAACTGCGACTACCGTCTGCTCTGCGGCCGGAAAGCCAAAAATTAAACGTAACCATATCAGAAATCGCATAAACATGGAAATCAAAGCAACAATCATGGCCATGGCCCTCACGCTGACGGCAACTGCCGTGGCAGCCCAGGACCGCGCCGACCGGCAGAAGCTGAAAGACCCCAATTCGTTCTCGATGATTGTAATGGGCGACCCGCAGGGATACTCAAAATACGACATCAACCAGCCCCTGTTCGAACTAACCACAGTATGGTGCGCCGACAACATCGACAACCTCAACATAAAGGCAGTGCTCGTTACGGGCGACCTTGTGGAGCAGAACGACAACATCGTGCTCAACCGCTCGATGCTCAACCAAACAAGCCGCGAAATGTGGGAGTGGGCATCCCACTGCATGAAGCGCCTCGACAACAAAGTGCCCTACATAATATCTACCGGCAACCACGAATACGGCTACGTGAGGGGCGACGAAAGCTTCACCCACTTCCCCGAATACTTCCCCGTAGAGCGCAACAGCAAATGGAAAGACTGCCTCGTGGCCGCATTCCCCAACCGCATGCAGCGTGCCTCGCTCGAAAATTCAGCCTTCGAATTCAAGGACAAAAACTGGGGCGACCTTCTGGTGGTAACCACCGAATGGGCGCCGCGCGACGAAGTGCTGGAATGGGCCCACAAACTGTGCACAAGCGACAAATACAAGAACCACCGCGTTATATTCATGACTCACTCTCTGCTGCGCGAACGCACTGCCAAGCGCACCGACAACGAGAACTACAAAATCACACCACGCAATTTCGGGCGCGAAGTGTGGGAAAAACTCATAAAGACCACCCCCAACATACGACTTGCCATCTGCGGCCACACTGGCGTTCCCGGAGAGCCCGAGGACTTCACGGCCTACCGTGTAGACAAGAACGATGCCGGACACGACGTCCACCAGATGATGTTCAACATACAGACGGCCGGAGGCGGCTGGGAAGGCAACGGCGGTGACGGCTGGGTGAGAATACTGGAATTCATGCCCGACGGCGAGACTATACATGCCAGCACCTACTCCACACTTTTCGGCATATCGCCCACCACGAAGCAGTTTGCCCACCGCACAGGGAAATGCGACCAGTTTGACATGAAAATCGAAAAGTAAGTCGCGTCAAAAAAAGGTGCTTTAGCTTTTTAACGCCAAAGCACCTTTTTCAAATTGTAAAGCACATTTTTGGGGCGCTAAGCGCTCACAATTTTTCCGCATTCATATTCTCTTCAACATGCACTTTGTTAGTTCAAATTGTTGTACCTTTGCACGCGATTTCAAAAACAATAGAACAAAACAACTCAACTATGAAACAGATTTTTAAGTCCGGCCTTGCTGCAGTCCTCGCCATTGCAGGCCTAGCCTCGTGCAGCAGCGATGACAACGACTCGAATTCTTCCGGAAAAAGTTCAGTCGCACCCAGCGGCATAGTGCTGCTCTCTGTGCCTGACGAAGTAGTGGCTGGCGACACAGCAACCATCCGCTTCCGCGTAAATCCCTCTACAGCCTTGCTCACAAAAGACAATTTCTCCCTCGACTGCTACGACCCCAACGTGTATGAAGTGGAGATAAGCGATGCCGAAAGCCAGTATCTCGGCGATACCGTGCAGGCCGCCAGAAAGCGCGCTACCTACGTGACGAAATCCGAGAGCTTCAGCATTGTAGAACTCCTTAACGACTCGCTCGACGGACAGGCGCTCGACGGACAGTATGTGCTTCGCATTGCAGCCCAGTCTACCCGCAACATCATAGACTGCTCACTGTGGACTCTCGTCTGCACCACACCCGATGCCAAGGGCGACACGGCCAACATCACTTCCGAACTGTTCGGCATAAAGCAGATACCGCAGCCCAAAGAGGGTATCTTCGCATGGTCGCCGCAGGCCGTAAGCTATTGGAACGGCAAGATAATGGCGGAAAACAAGGTCTTCGTCATAGACAGCACCTACGTGAACGGCAGCAAATGGTATCTTATGCCACGCAAGTACGTGAACCACACCACAGGCGGCGTAATGGAATACGACTACGACACCTACGTAAAGGACGTAACTCCTATGCTTCTTAAAGACACCACCGTGCTCACTACAAAGAAAAGCGAAATGGAATGGCCCGACATGTACAAGACTGGACAGGACCACGCATTCACCGCTGTGCCCGACTCCACGACTGAACCTTTCGCTTCGTATGAAGCTGACGGCAGCAAGAACTTCGAAACTCTCACCAACGTGCTCGCCGTTACCGACAAATACGGCCACGTTAGCGTATGGACGCAGCCTCTCAACTTTGTGCTCGCCACGATAATTTATGTAGAGCTCCCCGTTGACGACCCCGTTGTTGCCGGCCGTTACCGTGTAGACGACATTCAGAGCTATACGCTCACAAACTACGGCATTGATCTCAGCATCATCGAGCGTTATCCCGTACAATTTTTCAAAAACAAGGCAGCAACCGTAAACGCTGAACTGGGCATGACGCCAATGCCTACCCATATCAACTCGAACTATATTTTCGACGGTTTGACTCTCGGATCCGGAAGCAACAAGTCAGTGGCTGCCGACTTGCTCTTCCGCAAAATATACCTAACAAACGAACTCTATGGTCTGACAGACGATGATGCCATAATAAAGACCGTTCAGAGATTCAAGCGCGCCGCCGCCGAATAACCAATTGCCGCAAGGCAACAACCTTTCATGAAATACGCGCCCTGAAGAGGCGCAGCCCTAATCGCTTAGACGCTGCAACCCTCTTCAGGGCGCGGTATTATTTGTAAGTTGAGAAAAAAACGAAACCGCCACGAGCGTGGCGGGCCGGCACTATGGCTGCTGCGCCAATTCCACGCAGAGCTTTGTGCCCCCGTCATCGGCATTCACGCGCACAACCGATTGTTGCCCGTCGCCGCTTTCATCCATGAGCAACTCGCAAAGCGGGTCTTCAATATAGCTTTCAATGGCCCGGCGCAGCGGACGTGCCCCCAGCTGCGCGTCGTAGCCCTTGCCGGCAATGAAGTCTAGTGCTTCGGACGACACTTCCAGCGTGCAACCCAGCGTCTGTGTGCGGCGCACTAGTTTTGCCACTTCGGCATCGGCTATGGTGCGCACCGTTTCGCGGCTCAACGGGCGGAACATTATTATCTCGTCAATGCGGTTGAGAAATTCCGGAGCGAAGGTGCGGTTGAGCGACTTGCGCACTATCGAGTCGCTGAACCGGCTGTCACCGGCATCAGCAGCGGTGAATCCCACTCCAGTGCCGAACTCGCGAAGCTGGCGCGAGCCGCTGTTGGAAGTCATAATAATCACGGTATTGCGGAAGTCGACGGTACGGCCGCTGTTGTCAGTGAGCCGTCCCTCGTCCATAACCTGCAGCAGAAGGTTGAACACTTCGCTATTGGCCTTTTCTATCTCGTCGAGCAGCACGATGCTATAGGGCTTGCGGCGCACCCGCTCGGTGAGCTGCCCGCCCTCTTCGTAACCCACATAGCCTGGCGCAGCGCCTATGAGTTTCGACACGGAATACTTCTCCATATATTCGCTCATGTCTACGCGTATGAGTGCATCTTCCGATCCGAACATGAAATCGGCAAGTTTCTTTGCAAGCAAAGTCTTCCCCACTCCCGTCGGTCCGAGAAACATGAATGTGCCTATGGGGCGGGCCGGGTCCTTGAGCCCCACGCGGCTGCGCATTATAGCCTTCACGAGTTTTGCCACGGCTTCATCCTGCGCCACAACCTCGCCCGAGAGCTTTGCCAGCATGCCCTTGAGTCTGATGTTTTCGGCCTGCACCATCTTCTGCACTGGCACACCCGACATTTGCGACACCACTTCCTCGATTTGCGCGCGGTCAACGGTTTCGCGGTTTTCGCGCAGGGTGGCTTCCCATTCGTTCACCATGCGCCCATACTCGGCCGAAAGCGCCGTTTCCTGGTCGCGAAGTGATGCGGCAAGTTCGAAGTCCTGCTTCCTGACGGCGGCGTCTTTCCTGAGCTTCACGTCGGATATGCGGGTTTCGTAATCTTCAATCGCTGTGGGCACGCTGAGGTTGGCAATGTGCGCGTGTGCGCCGGCCTCGTCTAGGGCATCAATGGCCTTGTCGGGCTGGCAGCGCGATGTCACGTAGCGGTCGGTGAGCGCCACGCACGCCTCGATGGCCTCGTCGGTGTAACGCACATTGTGGTGATCTTCGTAGCGGCTCCGTATGTTGCGGAGTATAGCCACAGTGTCGTCGTGCGATGTCGGCTCCACGCTCACCTTCTGGAAGCGGCGTTCGAGTGCACCGTCCTTCTCTATCGACTTCCGGTATTCGTCGGTGGTGGTGGCGCCGATGCACTGTATTTCGCCGCGGGCAAGCGCGGGCTTCAGAATGTTGGCGGCATCCATCGTGCCGGGAGCCGAACCGGCGCCCACTATGGTGTGGATTTCATCGATAAACAGTATCACGTCGCGGTTAGTGCGCAATTCCTCCAGGAGTCCCCGCACGCGTTCCTCAAACTGCCCGCGGTATTTGGTGCCAGCCACGAGCGACACCATGTCGAGCGCCACAATGCGCTTGTGCAGGAAAGTGCGCGGCACCTTGCGTTTCACGATGCGCAGGGCCAGCCCTTCCACGATGGCGCTTTTGCCTACTCCCGGCTCGCCTATAAGCACGGGATTGTTTTTCTTGCGGCGGTTGAGAATCTGTGCGATGTGGGCTATTTCGCTGTCGCGTCCCACCACGGGGTCGAGTTTTCCCTCGGCTGCGGCGCGCGTGAGATCGTAGCCGAATTTTCCCAACACAGGCGTTTCACCTGCAGGCGCAGACGCGGCAGAGGGGGAGTCGCCGGTGGAGGAAGAGGGAGGAGGCATGGTGTCGTCGAAACCGTCGTCGGCGCTGAAGTTGAGCGGAGAGGCGGAATCGGGCTTCACGGCAAGCAGCCTATGCACGGCGTCGTAGGTAACGTCGCACGCATTGAGCAGCCGGCTCGCATCGTTGTCATTGTCTTTTAGAATAGCCAGCAGCAAATGCTCGGTATCGACCTGGCTGCTGTGAAGCAGTCGGGCCTCGAGCGTGCACAGCCTGAGAATTTTTGCCGACTCGGGCGAGAGCGTCAATTCGCTGAAGGCATCGACATGCCGGCTGCCGCCATTGGCAGCTGAGGCTTCGAGCTGCCGCTTCATGTCGGTGAGACGAAGATGGAACTTATGGAGCAACTCAATGGCCTTGCCCGAATTTTCGCGCAGCAAACCAAGGAAAAGATGGCAGGGGGCGATGTCCGGGGAGTGCAGGCGCTCGGCTTCTTCTTTGCTGTAGATTAATATCTGCGAAACACGTGGGGAAAATTGGTTGTTCATTTTTATTTACTGTGGCTTTTGGTGCAAAGGTAATCTAATTCTGCAAAAACTTATGAGCAAATGGTATGCCAAAGTTCGCAACTACTGCATAACAAGCGGCAACCGCGGCATGCAAAACTAAAAAAGCAGGTATGCCTTTTCACTACGGCACACCTGCACTTATTAATACCTAACAATATTCTTATTCAATTTATACCAATCCCCTTCCGTGGCAATTCTTGAATTTCTTACCGCTGCCGCACGGACAAGGATCATTGCGCCCTGGAAGCTTGTCAACGTGCACAGGCTGCGGTTTCTGCGGCTGGCGAGTGTCGGTGTGTGCAGCCTGCTGCTGGTTTTCGTCGATAAGATCGGTGCGACTCTCTGTGTACTGGGGACGCTGTGGGCGCGGATCTTCGTGGGCTTCCTGTACTTCCTCGCTGGCGCGCAAAGGTATCTGCCCACGCATGAGAATGGAAACCGTGCCAGTGTTGATTTCGTTTATCATCTTGTCGAAAAGCTTAACGCTTTCGAGTTTGAAGATAACAAGCGGGTCTTTCTGTTCGTAGCTTGCATTCTGCACAGACTGCTTCAGTTCGTCGAGTTCGCGGAGGTTCTCTTTCCATGCATCGTCGATGTCGTGAAGCAATATCGACTTTTCGAAGTCCTTCACTATGCTGCGGCATTCCGACTTGTAGGCTTCCTCGAGGTTGCTGGTAATGATATAATGCCGTTTGCCGTCGGTCACGGGAATCTGTATGCGTAAATAGCGGTCGCCTTCATTCTCGTACACTTCCTTGATTACAGGCCATGCCACCTGGGCCATGCGTTCGGTGCGGCGGTTGAAATTGCCCATAGCCTGCTGGAATGCGCTTTCGTAGAGGGTTTCGCGTTTTGAGTTTTCGAATTCCTCGGGGGTGAAAGGCACTTCCATGGCAAACACCTTGAAGAAGAGTTCGCGGCAACCTTCGTAATCGTTGTTGTCGACAATGTTTATGCAGCGGTCCCAAATCATGTTTGAGATGTCCATTCCGATGCGTTCGCCCATAAGTGCGTGGCGGCGCTTTTCGTAAATCACGGTACGCTGCTTGTTCATCACGTCGTCGTATTCGAGCAGATGTTTACGTATGCCGAAGTTGTTTTCCTCCACTTTCTTCTGTGCGCGCTCTATGCTGTGATTAATCATCGGCGACTCTATAACCTCGCCTTCCTTGAAGCCGAGGCGGTCCATGACGCGTGCTATTTTTTCGGAAGCGAAAAGGCGCATGAGCTTGTCTTCGAGCGAGACGAAGAATACAGACGATCCGGGGTCGCCCTGTCGCCCGGCACGCCCGCGCAGCTGGCGGTCAACGCGCCGGCTTTCGTGGCGTTCGGTACCGATGATGGCCAGACCGCCGGCATCGCGCACTGCGGGCGAAAGCTTGATATCGGTTCCGCGGCCTGCCATATTGGTAGCTATAGTCACAATGCTGCTTTCACCGGCATGTGCCACGATATCCGCTTCCTTTTGATGAAGTTTTGCATTAAGCACATTGTGGCTTATGCCGCGCATGTCGAGCATCTTGCTGAGCATTTCGGAAATCTCGACGCTAGTGGTGCCCACCAGTACAGGGCGCCCGGCCTTTATCATCTTTTCGATTTCCTCGATTACGGCCTTGTATTTCTCACGCTGTGTCTTGTAGACACGGTCGTTCATGTCGTTGCGTATCACAGGGCGGTTGGTGGGGATTTCCACTACATCAAGCTTGTAGATATCCCAGAACTCTCCGGCTTCAGTGCTTGCCGTACCAGTCATACCCGCAAGTTTGTGATACATGCGGAAATAGTTCTGAAGGGTAATGGTTGCGAAAGTTTGGGTAGCCGCCTCGATTTTCACATGTTCCTTAGCTTCCACGGCCTGATGGAGCCCATCGCTCCATCGGCGACCTTCCATAATACGGCCCGTCTGCTCGTCAACGATTTTCACCTGGCCGTCGATAACCACATAGTCATCGTCGCGGTTGAACATGGTATAGGCTTTAAGCAACTGCTGCAAGGTATGCACACGCTCGCTCTTCACAGCGTAATCGGCAAGCAGTTCGTCCTTACGGTTGAGTTTGTCTTCCTCGCTGAGCGTTGTTTCAGCCTCAAGGGCAGAGAGCTGCGAAGTAATGTCGGGCAGCACAAACAGTTCGGGGTCGGAAACCTGGCTTGCAAGCCATTCGTTGCCCTTGTCGGTAAGGTCTACGCTCTTGAGTTTTTCGTCAACAACAAAATACAGCGGATCGGTAGCTTCGGGCATGAGCTTGTTGTTGTTCTCCATATAGTAAGCCTCGGTCTTGAGCATACCGGCCTTGATGCCGGTTTCGGAAAGATATTTGATGAGCGGCTTGTTTTTGGGGAGAGCCTTGTGGGAGCGGAAGAGCTGCAAAAAGCCTTGCGTCACCGATTCCTTGTCCTTGTTCCCGGCGATGAGCTGCTTGGCTTCGGCCAGGTACTTGGTTGCCAACTGGCGCTGCGCCGCCACCAGTTTCTCGACAAGAGGCTGGTATTGCTCGAACATCTGGTCGTCGCCCTTCGGTACCGGCCCGGAGATAATCAGCGGAGTGCGGGCATCGTCGATAAGCACAGAGTCAACTTCGTCGACAATGGCATAGTTGTGTGCGCGCTGCACGAGGTCTTCGGGGCTTACTGCCATATTGTCGCGCAGATAGTCGAAGCCGAATTCGTTGTTGGTTCCAAAGGTAATGTCGGCGCGATAAGCCTTGCGGCGTGCGGGGCTGTTGGGCTGATGCTTGTCAATGCAGTCAACGCTCAGTCCGTGGAACATATACATCGGCCCCATCCACTCGGAGTCGCGTTTTGCGAGGTAGTCGTTCACCGTCACTACATGAACGCCGTTGCCGGTAAGGGCATTGAGGAATACGGGCAGAGTTGCCACCAGTGTCTTGCCCTCGCCCGTAGCCATTTCCGCAATCTTGCCCTGATGGAGCACCACGCCGCCAAAAAGCTGCACGTCATAGTGTATCATGTTCCATGTCACCTCGTTGCCGCCGGCAGTCCAGTGGTTCTGATAAATGGCCTTGTCGTCTTCGATGCGCACGAAATCGTGAGTGGCAGCCAGTTCGCGGTCGAAATCAGTGGCAGTTACTGTAATCTCTTCATTCTGCGCAAAGCGGCGCGCCGTTTCACGCACGATGGAGAATGCCTCGGGCAGCACTTCCTCCAGCTTCTTGTCGTAGCGCTCGAGAACTTCCTTCTCGAGTTTGTCAATATGGTTGAATATGGGCGCGCGGTCTTCAATGGGAGTATTCTCGATGCTGGCCTTGAGTTCGGCAATTTTGTCCTTGATGTCGTTGGCAGAGTTTTGTATGATGCCTTTAAGTTCGTTGGTCTTGGCACGCAGTGCGTCGTTGTCGAGAGCCTGTATTGCCGGCTCGGCTTTTTTGATTTTCTCCACCCAGGGTTGTATTTCCCTCATGTCGCGGGTAGATTTGTTGCCGAATATTTTGCTTAATAGTTTATTGATGTCCATTTTTATAATTCCTTTTGTAATACATGTGTTTGTGGCCTGAAGCCGATGAGTCATTTCACTCCCTCGAGCGGAGCTGCGGCACAGGCATTCGGGGCTCTGATGCGCATGCACGCGGCAAGTGTGGGCGCAATGCGTTCCACGCTCACAGGCGAGGTGATACGTTGTGGCGATATATTGTATCCGTAGATGAATATGGGGAAATTGACATACGCCTCGCTGCAATAAACTTGTTCGCGGGTGTTGTCGTTCACTAGGTTCCAGCCCGGTGCAATTTCAAGCAGGATGTCGCCCGAGCACTTCGGGTTGTAGCCGTTGCGTATCTTGCTTATGCCGGGAGTCCATGCGCCGAGCTGAAGGCGCGACGAAGTGTAGACATCCTTGATGCCGGATATGTCGATAAGGAAAGCTTCGCAATGCTGCAGTATGAGCGACATGCTGAGCTGCTTTTCCTCAATGAGCTTGTGGTTGAGGTAAATCTCCGCTCCGTGGCAGGCTTCCACGTATTGCCCCTGCCCGAAAAGGGCCACAAGATACATATTGAGCAACGCCGAGGTGCGGCTTATATTGAAAGTGCCGCTGGGGATGCGGTATTTGTCGAGGTTAACTGCCGCCGTATTCGAATAGCCCGTTGAAGTGATTACAAACAAGGCTCCCGCAGCGCCGGTTTTCTTTTCCACCGCATTTATTATGCTGCCCAGCGCCTGGTCTATCCTCACGTATGTATCCTGCAATTCCATGGGGCTTTCCGACCCTGGGAGGTTGTTGTAATTGCCGGCATGCAGGGTAACGGAAAGGTAATCGGTTATTTCGTCGTTTCCTATTTGCGTGCCGCCGATGCATGCCAAAGCGGCGCGTGCCACCTCGTCGTTTACCGGAGCGCATTCCTTGAACTGATGGAAGCGCCCGGTGCCTTCGAACTTGTGGCTGAAAGGTTTCGACATGCCGCCCGAGAGGAAATAGTTGAAATTCCCAACCAAGTCGGAAGACGGTGTCCAGGCGTATTTCTTAAGTTTTTCGGGAAGGGAATTGCTTGAATTGAGCGAGCGCACCCATGCCGGCAGTTCGTTGCCGTAATACGAAGTAGTGCACCAATACCCCGTGAGATTGTCAACCCAAAAAGCTCCGTCGGCAGCATGGCCGGCCCCGAACATAGCCTCGTCGCTGAACGGGGCAATGGCATAGGCTATTGCCTTGCCGGCAGTAGCCACTTTCAGCTCGTCGCCTATCGTCGACACGGCAAGCCGCCGCGGCGAGCACTTGTCGAGAGTCATCACGCCTTCGAAGTCCTTGTCGTCGGCAGCCATTACGGGGCGCAACGTCTCGCGGTCAAGCCACTGCACCCCCACCACTCCGTTGTCATAGGGCGTGGCTCCCGATGCCAGCGTAGCCATTGCCGAAGCCCTGTCGAGGCGCGACGAAGGGAACTCGGCCTGAGTATATATGCGACTTTTCTCGAGCAAGCGGCGGAAGCCGTCGTCGCCATAAAGCGGGGCAAAGGCTTCCATATAGTCGGTACGCAGCTGGTCAATGGTGATGTTCACCACAAGACGCGGCACGGCAGGCAAAGTCTGCGCTTCGCCTGCTGTAAAATAAAGACTTGCCACAAGGGCAGTTATCATGCGCATCTTTTCCATTTTGCTTTGTGATGTAGATATACCTCAACTGCAGCTTGCAGCAGCAAAGATAATGCAAAACAATATATTGGCAGCGGTATTGACTGCGAAATGAACAGCGATAATACTGCAAACAGCAAAATCAGTGCCAAGCACGCCAAGGGATACACATCATACCGGCGTTTCAGTATTGCCGCCACTCGGGGCACTATGCATATCAGAGGTATAGGATTGAATATCAACAGCAGCCAATTGGTATTGACCGTGGGATGCTCGGAAAAGAAGAAAAGCGTTGCAATGATGCATCCTGCCAGTCCCTGCACTGCCATCAGCACTACGCTGAAAGGCCAAAAGATTTTTCCGGTGCGTATTTCGGCGACACAAACCACAACCGTGAGGGCTAGCAGCACTGCAAATGCCGCGACGGGAGACAACGGGAACCCCTTTGCTTCCTTTTTCGATTTAATGGGATTGTAGACCTTTGCCTCACCGCTGAGCAGCGGTCGCCTGCTACCGGTTTTGCCCACTATTGCCGCCTCGCCGAAACACTTCATTGTATAGAGCGGGGCAAACATTTTCTGGCGTTGGCTCACCGGCACGTCGGCAGCATTGCCAAGCAGCAAGTCCTGCCCGAATTCCGACCATCGGTAGCCACGAGTATAGCTGTGGATTATCTGCCTATAGCTTTCCTGCGTGGTGTCGGGGCGATATTCCATATACCCGTCCAGGCATTGTTCTATCTCGTCGCGGGCCCTGGTAGTGCAATTGTCATAGAGGAAATTGTAGCGGTAAGTCCAATTCTTTTGTTGTGCCGTAGCGAGAAGCGAGCGCCACAAGCGTAGTTTTTCGTTTGCGGTAAGGTTGAGCACCTGTTCGTGCACCGCTGAGCCCCGCATGAGATATTCGGTTATAAAATCGTCGAAGGCGAATGCCGCCATGTGGTAGTCGGTTTTCCCCAGTACAAAGCGCCACACGAAATTCGGCGCTGCAAAATCGAACATGCCATAGTTGAACACGACATCGATACCGCCCCGTGTCTGCACTCTTATGGCCGTATGGCCGTAGAGCTCGTAGATGGCCGTCCCCGGTTCGCAAGTCATGAGGCTCACGGTAAGCGTATCGCCGGCAACACCGGGTTTTTCGGTTACGGAAGCCCTGGCACCGGCAACAAAAGGTATGCCCAAGGCGAAAATCGCTATGGGCAACAATGTCTTGAGTATGCGTTGGTATACAGACAATTCCTTATTTCAGATTCTTGAGGGTTTCCTGGAGTGTAGCTATCTTGCTTTGCGTGTCGCTGAGCTTTTTGCGCTCCATTTCCACTACTTTTTCAGGGGCATGGGCGGTGAACTTTTCGTTCGACAGCTTCTTCTCGATTTGCGCAAGGAATTTCTCAAGATGCTCGAGCTCAGCATTGGCCTTGGCGCGCTCAGCCTCAACATCGATGAGATTTCCCAGCGGAACTGCATATTCCACGGTCCCGACGATGAACGACGACGAAAGGGCGTCTTTCGCGCTCACCGTAGTTATTTCGCTCACCTTGGCCATTTTCCTTACAACGGGCACATAGCTGTCGCCTACTGCGGCATTCACCACGTTCAGCTGCAGCTGCTCGCGCGGGGCGATGTTCTTTTCAGCCCTGACTGCGCGCACACCGGTAACTATTTGCTTTACGGTTTCGATATCATCGAGAATATCCTTGTCGCCTGCCGTATAAGGCTCGGGCTCCACTACGCTGTACATTATGCTTTGGCCGTCGGTGCGCGGGGATATGTGCTGCCAGATTTCTTCGGTGATGAACGGCATGAACGGATGGAGCATACGCACAAGCTTTTCGAAAACCGCGAGCGTGGCCTTGAATGTAGCGCCGTCGACGGGGTCGCCGTATGCCGGCTTTACCATTTCGAGATACCAGCCCGAGAATTCATCCCAGAACAGGTGGTAGACTTCCATAAGCGCTTCGCTTATGCGGTATTTTGAGAACAGGTCGGCAAGCTCGGCTTCGCCTTTTCTCAGGCGGGCATTCATCCAGCGCACTGCCACCTGTGCCGTTTCGGGCTGTTGGGCGCCGTCGTCGACGTTCCATCCCTCAACCAGTCGGAAGGCGTTCCATATTTTGTTGCAGAAATTACGTCCCTGCTCGCAAAGGGCTTCGTCAAAAAGAATGTCGTTACCGGCAGGGGCGGCGAGCATCATGCCCATTCTCACACCGTCGGCGCCGTATTCGTCGATAAGTTTCAGGGGGTCGGGCGAATTGCCGAGCGATTTCGACATTTTGCGGCCCAGCTTGTCGCGCACGATGCCGGTGAAATAAACATTGCGGAAAGGCATCTTGCCTGCAAACTCATAGCCTGCCATTATCATGCGTGCCACCCAGAAGAATATGATGTCGGGCCCGGTCACGAGGTCGGCAGTGGGATAGTAATAGCTGAACTCGGCATTGCCTTCGGGCTGCAGTATTCCATTGAAAAGCGAGATGGGCCACAGCCACGACGAAAACCACGTGTCGAGCGCCTCTTCGTCCTGGCGCAAATCGGCAGCGCAGAGCGAGTCGTCGCCGCTCTTGGCGCGAGCCAGGCTCACGGCTTCGTCTATTGTTTCGGCCACTACGAAGCCGCCCTTTGGCAAGTAGTAGGCAGGTATGCGGTGGCCCCACCACAGCTGGCGGCTGATGCACCAGTCCTTTATATTCTCGAGCCAATGGCGATAGGTGTTCTTGTATTTTGCGGGGTAGAACTTTATCTCGTCGTTCATCACTGGCGGGAGGGCAATGTCGGCAAAATGCTTCATCTTCAGGAACCACTGCATTGAAAGCTTCGGCTCGATAGCCACGTTGGTGCGCTCCGAGAAGCCCACCTTGTTGGTATAGTCTTCCACCTTTTCCATCAGCCCGGCGCTCTCGAGGTCCTGGGCTATCTGCCGGCGCACATCGAAACGGTCCATGCCGACATACATGCCGGCAGCCTCACTGATGGTTCCGTCGTCGTTGAATATGTCAATGCTTTCGAGCCCGTGCTTTTCGCCCAGCATATAGTCGTTGGGGTCGTGGCACGGAGTTACTTTCAGGCATCCGGTGCCGAACTCGGTATCTACGTATTCGTCTTCGATTACAGGAATTTCCCTACCGACAAGAGGCACAATCACCCGTTTGCCCTTCAGCCATGCATTCTTTTCATCGTTTGGATTGATACACATTGCCGTGTCGCCCATAATGGTTTCGGGACGTGTGGTGGCAACTACGGCATATTTCTTCGAGCCTTCCTGCGGGTCAACAACAAAATAGCGCAAATAGTAGAGTTTGCTGTGTTCCTCTTTATAGATAACTTCCTCATCGCTCAATGCAGTCTGTGCTTTCGGATCCCAGTTCACCATTCTCACCCCACGGTAGATGAGACCTTTATTGTAAAGGTCAACGAAAACGCGTATCACGCTTCGTGACCTGGTTTCGTCCATTGTGAACGCCGTGCGGTCCCAGTCGCAGGAAGCTCCCAGGCGGCGCAACTGTTTCAGTATGATGCCGCCGTGCTCATCGGTCCACTCCCATGCGTGGCGCAGGAATTCTTCGCGCGTAAGGTCGGTTTTCTTTATTCCCTTCTCGGCCAAGCGGGCCACAACTTTTGCTTCGGTAGCTATAGAAGCGTGGTCGGTGCCCGGCACCCAGCAGGCATTCTTGCCCTCCATGCGTGCGCGGCGCACAAGTATATCCTGGATGGTCTCGTTCAGCATATGCCCCATGTGAAGCACACCGGTGACGTTTGGCGGCGGGATGACCACGGTATAAGGTTGGCGGTTGTCGGGCTTCGACGCGAACAGTTTGTGGTCTATCCAGTATTTGTACCACTTGGCCTCTACTTCCTTGGGGCTATATTTGCTTGCAAGTTCCATATTCTTACGGTGCAGGTTGTTGATGTTTAATGTAAATCTACTTTATGACAATTTGCAAAATTACGAATTTTCGCGGTTTGCACACGTTTTTTGCCGTTTTCGTTTCAAAAACCGCCTACACGGCCGGGGCTTTCGCCGGAAAAAGCTAACTTTGCTGCAGTAACAACAAACACATCCGTATGAAAAAAATCATCTATCCGATTGCCGCAGCACTGCTTTGCTGCACCGGGGCTCAGGCGCAGACACAAACAATAGCCCACCGCGGTTTCTGGACCACCAGCGGCTCGGCCCAGAACAGCATTGCATCTCTCGTGAAAGCCGACAGCGTGGAGTGCTACGGAAGCGAATTCGACCTATGGGTAACAGCCGACAACCGCATAGTGGTGCACCACGATGCCAACGAGGGCGACTGCGTGATAGAGCGCTCCACATATTCCGAACTCATGAAGCACACCATCGCCAACGGGGAAAAAGTGCCCACACTCGAGCAATACCTTGAAAAAGGGAAAAAGCTGAAGACAAAACTCATCTGCGAAATCAAGCCCCACTCCGATGTGGCCCGCACACTCACCTGTGTAGACATGACGCTGAAGGCGTTCAAAAAGTACAAACTCACAAAGCGGGTGACTTACATCACCTTTTCGCTCCCGGCGTTTGTAAAGCTGTTGTCGGAAGCGCCTCAGGGCACAGAAGTATACTATCTCAGCGGTGATCTTTCGCCCAAGCAATTGAAAGAAATGGGAGCTGCGGGCATGGACTATTCGTGGGGCACAATCTGCCAGCACTGGGACTGGATAGCCGAAGCACACGCGCTGGGGCTGAAAGTTAACATTTGGACCATAGACAATGCCGAAGATATGCGTAAGCTTGTGGACGCGGGAGTGGATTATATAACTACCAACCAGCCCACACTATGCAACGATATAGTGAAGGAGAAGAAATAGGCAAAACACCCCGTAATATACAATTGCGGAAACGGCATAATATTAATATAACCCGTTGGCAGAATCAAGACTACATTAATTCCGCCAACGGGTTAAAACACGAAATAAATCAATGAGTTGTCCGCCCAAACATTGCTTCGTGTATAAACGCTATGCGCAGAAAAATTTGTTTCTATGCGTATAGCGGTAAAATTGTGTGCGCAAAGAATTTTTCTTTTTTGCGCACAGCAGAAAAATTCTCTGCGCACAGCCGATAAGCTTTTGGCTTTTCAGTTTTTCCCCTCGCATTGCATCCGCGGCGAGCGATGGGACTATTGATGGGGCTATTTGTTTTTTGCTTCTCTTTTTGCAGACGTGCAAATATTTATTGCTAATTTTGCATTTATCGGGACGATACACGAAACTATGCCGTTTATCGTCAACGTAAAACCTTGGATAACAATGAGCGAACAACTAAAAGTCATAATAAGCGGAGGCGGTACAGGCGGACATATATTCCCGGCCGTTTCCATAGCCAATGCATTGAAACAGCTGCGCCCCGACGCCGACATTCTCTTCGTAGGAGCCGAAGGGCGCATGGAGATGCAGCGCGTGCCCGCCGCCGGCTACGAAATCAAAGGGCTGCCCGTATGCGGGTTCGACCGCAAGCATATTTTCAACAATATCAAAACCCTGCTGAAGCTAATGCAAAGCCGGCGCATGGCAAAGCGCATAATACGCGATTTCAAGCCCAACGTGGCCGTTGGCGTAGGAGGCTATGCCAGCGGGCCTACGCTCAACGAAGCGCAGGCAATGGGCATACCTACCCTGCTGCAGGAGCAGAATTCGTATGCTGGTGTCACCAACAAACTTCTGGCAAAAAAAGCCAAGCGCATCTGCGTAGCCTACGACGGCATGCAGCGCTTCTTCCCGGCCGACAAAATCATGCTTACCGGCAATCCGGTGCGCCAGGCGCTGCTCGACTGCAACATGTCGCACTCCGAGGCCGTAAGGCAGTTCGGTCTCGACCCCGAACGCAAAACAATTCTGATTATTGGCGGCAGCCTGGGCGCACGCACCATGAACGAGGCTGTGCTCAACAACCTCGTGCTTATAAAGCAGAGCAATGCCCAATTCATTTGGCAGACCGGGAAATACTACAGTGCCGCCATACAGAAAGAACTGGCACAAAGAGGCTGCCCGGCAAACCTCGTGGTTACCGAATTTATTGCCGACATGGCCGTGGCTTACCGCGCTGCCGACCTCGTGGTTTCGCGCTCGGGGGCAGGGAGCATTTCCGAACTCCAACTTCTGGGGAAAGCGGCTATTCTCGTCCCCTCGCCCAATGTGGCCGAAGACCATCAGACCAAAAACACCCTGGCGCTCACATCGCACAACGCGGCTATCTACGTGAAAGACGCAGAAGCGGTGCGCACGCTGATACCCCGCGCGCTCAACACCGTGGCCGACGAAGGGCTGCTGGCTAGTCTCAGCACCAACATAAAGTCGCTGGCTCTTCCCGATGCTGCCAAAACAATAGCTCTAGAAGTAATAAAACTTGCCGAGCAAAAACAAGTACAAAACCAACAATAAAACAATTCAAAAACGTATGGATCTTAACGACATTAAAGCAGTATATTTCATAGGCATAGGCGGAATAGGCATGAGCGCCATAGCCCGCTACTTCCTTTCGCGCTCCACCCCTGTTGGCGGTTACGACCGCACCCCGTCGGTTCTCACCGAACGCCTTAAGGCCGAAGGGGCCAAGGTGATGTACGACGACGACCCCGACGAGATTCCCGCAGAATTCAAGAATCCGCGCAACACGCTCGTGGTTTATACCCCGGCCATCCCCGCCGACAACAAAGTGCTGGCCTACTACCGCAACATGGCTTTCGACGTAGTGAAACGGGCACAGGTGCTCGGCACACTGACGCGCGCCTACCGCGGACTATGCGTGGCAGGCACACACGGCAAGACCACCACATCGACACTGGCAGCACACATTCTGCACCAGAGCCGTGTGGGATGCAATGCCTTCCTGGGCGGAATATCGAAAAACTACGGCACCAACTATCTGCTCAACTCGTCGAGCCCGTACGTGGTTATCGAAGCCGACGAATACGACCGCTCATTCCACTGGCTGACGCCCTATGCCTCGGTAATAACTGCCGTCGACGCCGACCATCTCGACATCTACGGCACCCACGAAGCCTACATCGAGAGTTTCGAGAAATACACATCGCTCATACGCAAGGGCGGAGCACTCATAATGCACCAGAACATAGCCCTCAAGCCCCACCTGCAGGACGGGGTGAGGCTTTACACCTACGGCATAGACGGCGGCGATTTCCATGCCGGGAACATACGCATCGGCAACGGCACAATCGTGTTTGACCTAGTATCCCCTATGGGCAACATTGCCAATGTCGAATTGGGAGTGCCCGTGTACGTGAACATCGAAAACGGCATAGCTGCCATGGCTTTGGCGCAAATCGCCGGGGTTTCCGACGGCGACATCCGCGAGGGCATGCGCACGTTTTCGGGCGTAGAACGACGCTTCGACATGAAAATCAAGACCGACAAAATCGTGCTTATAAGCGACTATGCCCACCATCCCAAAGAAATAGAGCAGTGCATTGAGTCGGTGCGCAAAGTGTTTTCGGGCCGCAAAATCGCGGCTATATTCCAGCCGCACCTCTACTCACGCACACGCGACTTCTATATGGATTTCGCAAAGAGCCTCTCACTTCTCGACGAAGTGGTGCTCACGGAAATCTATCCTGCACGCGAGCGCCTTATCCCCGGCATCACAAGCCGCCTTATCTACGACAATCTCCGCCCCGGAATAGCGAAACGGATGATACGGAAAGAGGAAGTGCTTGACACCGTGCGAGCCATGGACGTTGACGTGCTGATAATACTGGGTGCCGGCGACCTCGACAACATGATGCCCGAAATAACGAAAATACTGCTTCCGCTAAGCTAAAGCCCCGCCGCGATGAAAAACCTGCTCAAGGCCCTGCTGCTGCTGTTGCTGGCCGTGTATCTTGCACTGGCAGTGACAATATTCAACAACCCCGAGGCACGACAGCTGTGCACGGCTGTTGATGTCACGGTTGAAGACAGCGCCGTAGCAGGCTTCATAACGCCCAGCGAAATACGCGCATTGCTGCGCGAGGCAAAGGCTTATCCCGTAGGCAGGAAAATCAAGGACGTAAACTGCGCAAGAATCGAAAGCGTATTGTCAAGCAATCCGTTTATCGACGACATCACTTGCTACAAAACCCAGGGGGGGCATGTGTTCGTAACCGTGACGCAACGGTTGCCCGTGATGAGGGTTATCAGCGACAACGGCGAGAACTACTACATCGACACCCGCGGGAAAATCATGCCGCGCATGCACTACTCTGCCGACCTTGCGGTAGCCACGGGCTGCATAACGCAAAAATATGCCCATGCCAAGCTGCTGCCATTGGGGCGGCTGCTGAAATACGACAAGTTCTGGGACTCGCAGATAGAGCAGATACACGTCGACAGCGCAGGCAACATCGAACTGTTCCCGCGCATAGGCAGCCACACTGTCTACATAGGGAAACCCGAAGCGCTTCCCCAGAAACTCAAGCGACTCAAGACCTTCTATTCGCAAGTACTCAACCAGGTGGGGTGGAACAAATATTCACGTATAAACCTGGAATACGACAATCAGATAATCTGCAAGAAATAAATTTGCTATATGGCTACAAACAATAACGAGGAAAAATTTATCGCCGCCATTGAAATCGGTTCGTCTAAAATAACCGGGATGATTGGCCGCCGCCTGCCCGACAGCAGCGTACAGGTTCTGGCTTTTGCCCAAGAAGACGCGTCAACCTTCATACGCCGCGGTGTGGTTTACAATGTAGACAAAACAAGCGAATGTCTGAAAAACATACGCATAAAACTCGAAGATGCAACCAAAAAGACCATCGCAAAAGTCTATGTGTGCATCGGAGGGCAAAGCCTTCACTCCATTGCCTACAGCGTAACACGCGATTTCGACATCGAAACGAAAATCACGCAGCAGCTAATCGAGGAACTCTACGAAGAGGACCGGAAGCAGGAAGAGCCGTCGTGCCTGCTGACAAAGATTATTCCCTTGGGATGCTATACTGGCAAACAGCGCAGGCCTGCCGACGAATCGGCCCTTGCCGGCATTGTCACCGACAAAATAGAACTGGGGTTCCTGAACATCTACTACCGCCGGCACTTCTACGAACTCATAAAGGAATGCTTCACCCGGGCAGGATTCCGGAAGATGGAATTCCTCATGTCGCCGATAGTATTGGGCGACACCCACATCGGCATCGACGCAAAGCGCACCGGATGCGTTCTTGTCGACATAGGCAAAGACACTACGTCGGTTGCGGTTTATTCGTCGAAGCTTCTTAAGCGTCTGGCAGTGATTCCCCTCGGCTCGGGAAACATAACCAAAGACATTGCCACCGAATTCCGGATAGAAGAATACGAGGCTGAAAAGCTGAAAACGCAATACAGTTCGGTTTTCATTGACCATGAAAATCCTGAAAGCGAAGAGGCACGCAACTATTCACTGCAAGACGGCCGCGACATTGACGGGAGAAGGCTAGACGAAATAGCCGAAGCCCGGTTTGAGGAAATCGTGGCAAACGTTTGCGAACAGATAAACCGCTCGGGAGTGAAACTGGGCGACGAGCTGATAAGCGGCATTGTGCTCACCGGAGGCGGGGCCAACATGCGCGGCGTAGAAGCGGCCTTCAGAAATTACACTAAGTCGCCAGGACTGAAAATCAGCATTGTAAAATCGCCGAATTTCCAAGTAAACACAAAAATTCCCGATGTAAAGCGTACCGACGCTACACTGAACACGATTCTCGCAATACTTTCACAATGCAACGACGATTGTGCCGGCGAAGACATACGAGACCCGCAAATTTTCGACCCGGAGGTTAACGATGATACTAAAAACGCCGGGGATGAAAGTACAAACACTAACATCGACGGACTGAATCCGAAGGCTGATGAGCCTACAGAAAAGTCAGAACCGCAAAAACCAGGAATGTTCAAAAAACTGCGCGATAAGGTAAAACACGGTCTGGATATACTTCTGAGTCCCGAGAACGAGTAACCACACGCAAACAACAAACGAAAAAACGCAACATAACACAATGGAAGACAATAATCAAGATGCAATAGGATTTGTTTTTCCTGAAAGCAATCCTCATATCATCAAGGTAATAGGTGTAGGCGGCGGCGGCGGAAACGCCGTAAACCACATGTACCAAACCGGCATACACGATGTAGGGTTTGTAGTGTGCAACACCGACAGACAGGCCCTCGACGATTCTCCCGTGCAATACAAAGTGCAGCTTGGCAGCGAAGGGCTCGGCGCAGGCAACATTCCCGAAAAAGCCCGCGTGGCTGCCGAAGAAAGCATCGAGGCTATCGACAAAATGCTTTCCGACGGAACAAAGATGGTATTCATCACGGCAGGAATGGGTGGCGGCACCGGTACAGGCGCAGCCCCGATAATTGCCCGCGAAGCAAAAAGCAAAAACATCCTCACGGTGGGGATTGTAACCATACCTTTCGTGTTCGAAGGCGAGAAAAAAATCGACACCGCGCTCAATGGGGTTGAAGAAATTTCAAAAAACGTAGATGCCTTGCTGGTAGTAAACAACGAAAGACTGCGCCAAATCTACCCCACGAAAAACATAATCGAGGCTTTCGGGCATGCCGACGACACACTGACAATAGCCGCCCGCAGCATAGCCGAAATAATAACCACACACGGGCAAATCAATCTCGACTTCAACGACGTATGCACTGTGTTGCGGGATGGCGGTGTGGCCATAATGAGCACCGGAGTAGGCGAAGGCGAATCACGCGTAAAGGCTGCAATAGAAGACGCGCTCAATTCACCGCTTCTCAACAACAACGACATTTTCGACGCCAAGAAAATTCTTCTTTACATCTATTGCTCCAACAAGGAAGACGAGACAATGACTGTGGAAGAAATTGATGAGGTAGACGAGTTCATGAAAAAGTTCGGAAGCAAATACGAAATCAAATGGGGACTTGCCTACGACCCTGAACTCGCAAAGAAAATCAAAATTACAGTACTCGCCTCAGGATTCGGGCTCTCTAACGTACCGGGAATCAAAGAGCGCAACACGCATATAAGTCCCATGGACGCTATAGATAACGACGAAGAAGAGGAAAGGAAGAGAAAACGCCGCGAAGGTGTGTATGGCACAAGAATTATTGGCAAAAAGCCTTACTCACAGGCAAACAAGATTTTCATTTTCAATGACGTAAACATCGACAACGACGACATTATCGCATTGGTGGAACAAACCCCCACAAAAAGCCGCACGACACAGACTCTAAGGCATATAAATGAAAAAGACCAGCGCGACAATTACACCGACAACGAGCAAGCCGACAATGAGCAACAAAACAACCCCGCAACAATCAATTTCGTAAAATCGTAAAATAAAGAACTATGCCACTTTTCAACCAAATCAGCAAAGACATAATGGCTGCGATGAAAGCACACGACAAAGTGCGTCTGGAAGCGTTGCGCAACATCAAGAAAAACTTCATAGAAGCAAAAACCGCTCCGGGTTCAAACGACGAATTACCCGATGAAAAGGCCATTAAAATTATCGCAAAACTCGCAAAACAAGGAAAAGATACAGCAGCGCTCTATCGCCAGCAAAACCGCCCCGACCTTGCAGAAGAAGAGGAAGCCCAAGCAAACGTAATTGAAGAATACCTCCCCAAACAACTTAGCGACGAAGAAATAGAAAACGAAGTTAAACAGATAATCGCCCAAACCGGTGCATCCTCAATGCGCGACATGGGAAAAGTAATGGGTACAGCCTCAAAAACACTCGCAGGAAAAGCCGACGGTAAAAAGATTTCCGACATTGTAAAGAAGCTATTGGCTTAAACTGACTGAAAACTAATAGGAAAGGCTATGCTGTAATAACTGTTACGGCACAGCCTTTTCAAATCACAACGGATAAAGTCCATAACCTTAATATAATTCGCATGGAAACAAATATAAAACATATTGAAGTAGTCGCGGCAGTAATCGTTGACAATGGCAGAATTTTCGCTACCCAAAGAGGTTACGGCGACTGGAAAGACTGGTGGGAATTCCCGGGCGGGAAAATAGAAAAAGGAGAAAATCCGGAAGAAGCCTTACAACGCGAAATTCGTGAAGAGCTAGCCACTGAAATAAATATAGTACAACTACTTCAAACAGTGGAATACACCTACCCTACCTTTCATATTAAAATGCACTGCTACATTTGCAGTATAAGCAAAGGGAAGCTAACTCTACTCGAACACGAAGCTGCACGATGGCTGGAAGCACAAGAACTTGACAGTGTAAATTGGCTGCCAGCTGACATGCTCGTGATGAGCAAAGTGAAAGGAATCCTGCAACAACAGTAACTTTTACTTGTTGGAATGCTCTGAATGGCGAAGAAAAATGTTGGCAAGCACGGCTCCAGAAACATTGTGCCAAACACTGAATACAGCGCCGGGAATAGAAGCTAGAGGGTATTGGGCAAAATGAACCGTAGCCAAAGAAGTAGCCAGCCCAGAATTCTGCATTCCAACCTCTATCGATACCGTGCGGCATTTGGTAGTGTTCATCTTAAGAACTTTGGCAAATAAATACCCCAAAGTGTAACCTATAGAATTATGCAGAATCACAACAAAAAGGATTAATATACCGCAAGTCATTATCTTCGCAGAATTGGCACTTACAACAGCACCCACAATAGCCACTATGGCTAGAGTTGATATCATTGGGAGAAACTCAGATACTGCAATAGCGAATTTCGAAAAAAAGCGGTTTATTACAAAGCCCAAAACAATGGGCAAAATCACCACTTGAACAATAGACAAAAACATCGCCCCAATATTTACGTCCACAGTTTGATTGGCATAAAGATAAGTAAGTAACGGGGTCATAAATGGCGCTAATGCAGTAGAAACAACAGTCATTCCTACCGAGAGAGCTACATCTCCTTTGGAAAGATAAGTAATAACGTTGGAGGAAGTTCCTCCCGGACATGTACCAACAAGTATAACTCCTATGGCAAGTTCGGGCGGAAGAGAAAACAATTTAGCCAACAAATAAGCCACTAATGGCATAATGGTAAACTGAGCGAAAAAACCGACAAAGACATCCCGGGGATGAGAACATACCACACGGAAATCATGCGGTTTCAATGTCAATCCCATTCCAAACATTACGATACCAAGAAGTGGGTTTACGTAACTAGTTTTGATGAAACTTACAGAACTAGGAAAAAAGAGAGCCAACAAAGCCATGGCAATAACAATAAGTGCCATGTACTTACTGAAGATTCGAGTAAGAAATCGTAGAAATAACATCAAAGATAGGTAACTGTATCGTGTAAATCCTTTCGCGAAAAATGATTTGGCAATGGTTTAGCATCAGAAGCTGCAAAACCTAAATCAAGAAGCATAAGTATTTCCTCGTCATCGGGCAAACAAAGTTCCTTATGCAGTTGGTCTATATGCACGTTATTGAGCCAACAGCTGTCAACACCGACGTTAGTTGCAGCAAGCATGAGATGAGTGGCCACAATAGCGGCATCTTCAATACCAGAATCACGCTTTCTTTCGGGATAAGTATATACATTATTCTTGTTAAAAGCCACGATTAAAACAGTTGGAGCACCATATCGGCAAGGCGTAGCCTTGTCTATCCTTTGAATAATATCATTAGTCTGAGCGACATAAATATACTGTTCCTGCAAATTCTTTGCAGTTGGAGCCAAACGGCCTGCTTCAAGAATAGAATTCAATTGTTCGGAACTTACCTGCCGATTAGGGTCGAATTTCTTGCACGAATAGCGTTTGTTTATAACTTCTGCGAATTCCATATAGCGGATTTATATCTTTAAGAATGAATTTCAAAATAAATGATGGAACATCATAAACCAACGCAAAATTACAAGATTTATAATTCCCGACCAAACTAAGTCCGATGTAGCTATTCGAGTCCGGCCACAGGTACAAAAAAAAGTT
>CAZDOH010000009.1:0-10453 GCA_964507005.1 uncultured Prevotella sp.
GGGGGGGGATGTATATACTGATGTATATATATTATTATTATATATAATATACATATATAGTATACTAATACTCAGTAGTCTGAATCGCTAAAAATCGCTCCCCAAAAGCCCTACCCCAAAAAACTTCGGAAAAACAATTTTGATTTTTTGATTTTTTGATTTTTTGGTGCCTGGGGGCGTTGGGGACGGCTAAAAGTTCATTTTCCGCGGTTTTGCACCGGAAAGTGCCGGGGTTCCGCCGGCTTTCGCATGCCCAGGAAAAGCAAAATGCGCTTTTTTTAGCCGGAATTCAAGAAATCGGGCAAGGCTTTGGGCATTTATTGCTAAATTTGCTTCCAAATATATTTGCACGAATATTTGTACGAAACGACAATGAAAAAGAATATTTTCCGCGGCATGGGCATAGCGTTGGTAACTCCTTTCAACGCCGACGGCTCAGTAGACTTCCCCGCACTCGAAAACCTTATAGAGCGACAAATTGGCGAAGGTGCCGATTTTTTCTGCATCCTCGGCAGCACAAGCGAAGTGCCCTGCATTACGCCCGACGAGGCTGAGCAGATAAAACGCACCGCCGTCAGGGTTGTAAACCGCCGCGTACCTCTGCTGCTCGGACTAAGCGACAACTGCACTGCCAGGCTCGTGCAAACGGTGAAGACCACAGACCTCAACGGCTTCGACGGCATACTGTCGGCAGCGCCGTCGTACAACAAACCGTCGCAGGAAGGCATCTACCGGCATTTCGCCGCCCTTGCCCAGGCATCGCCACTCCCGATAGTGCTCTACAACATTCCCGGGCGCACCGGAGTGAACATGACTGCCGAAACGACTCTTCGCCTAGCACGCGAATTCAGCAATATCACCGCCATCAAGGAAGCTTCGGGAAATATAACCCAAATCGAGGATATCATACAGGCAAAGCCCGACGGTTTCGATGTAATCAGCGGCGACGACGCCCTAACCTACGAACTGCTCGCGCTGGGAGCCGTGGGAGTGATTTCGGTAATCGGCAATGCGCTCACCAAGCAATTCCGGACTATGGTGCACAGCCAGCTGGAAGGAAAAAGCGAAGAAGCGCTCGAAATACACCGCAGCCTGAACAACATGTACAAACTGATGTCGGTAGACGGGAACCCGTCGGGCATAAAAGCCCTGCTTTCACTTCAAGGCCGCATAGGCGACACGCTGCGCCTTCCGCTCGTGCCGGCAACACAGCAGACTCACCGGCAGCTGACCGAAGAACTGTCATTGTTCTGAATGCAATAAAACCCAAGAATCAAAAAAACAACCCAAAAATAAACTTATGGAAAGGACCAAGTTCAATAAACTGGCGGGCTGTCTGTTTGCAGCCGTTGCCGCAATAGCCACGATTTTTCCGCAAACCGCTTCGGCCGATGACGAAAAGGTGAAAATCGACAAATACTACTATTGGCTCGATACCGAGAACAAGACTGCCGAACTTGCACCCACAGAAGAAACCGACGACTATGCGTCGGGCAACCTCACAATTCCGGCAACAGTGAAAGACGGCGAGACCTCATATCGTGTAACCCGCATCGGCGATTATGCCTTCTCGTTCTGCACATCGCTCACCAAAGTCACCATACCTACTACAATTACCAGCATCGGCGCGGGAGCGTTCCAAGGATGCAGCAAGCTTGCCACCGTGGTTTTCCAGGTGTCGAGAGTGGAAGAGATAGGTGATGCGGCATTCGAAGGATGCTCTTCGCTCAGTTCCATTACCCTTCCGTCATCGGTAAAGAAAATCGGTGCCTGGGCTTTCGCCAGCTGCACATCGCTCAAAGCTGCCGCCCTGCACGGCGGAATAAAATCAGTAGGAAAGAACGCCTACATGCGCTGCACGTCGCTCACCACAGCAACGTTTGCATGCAAGCTCGACGCCGTGCCCGACGGCATTTTCGACCACTGCACCTCGCTCACCCGCTTTGCCATGCCCGATTCCGTGGCCAAGAACCTCAAAAGCATCGGTGTGGCATCGTTCTACGACTGCCCCAAACTCACTTCCATCGAGATGGGCGACTCGCTCGTAAGGGTGGAAGCCTGCAGCTTCATGAGCTGCACCGGTCTGGGCGCCGTGACGCTGCCTGCGACCGTGAACTTCATAGGCCACGACGCCTTCACCGCATGCCAGAAAATGACGGCAATCAATATTCCCGACGGAGTGGACTCCATAGGCGACCATGCCTTCAAGGACGCCTCCGCGCTCAAAAGCATAACGATGAGCGACTCCGTGAAATACCTCGGAGAGCAGGCATTCGCCTACTGCACGAACCTTGAAAGCGCCACACTGTCGAACCAGATAAAGGAAATCGGCTTCAAGACATTCGCAGGCTGCACCAACCTTACCTACGTAAAGATGGCCGATGACTTGACAAGCATCGGCGACTCGGCATTCCAAGGCACAAAGTGCATCGATTCGCTTTACCTGCCAAAACTTACAAGCATCGGCGACTATGCATTTGCCGACTGCGGCACATTAAGCTATGCCTATCTCCCCGAAAGCATAACCTCGTTCGGCGAAGGCGTCTTCAGCGCCGACACGGTGCGCTGCATCTATGCCGGCTGGAACGAAGGGCCGAAACTGTCATCGCGCGTCTATGCCAGCTGCGACACTCTCTACGTGCCCGAAGGCAAGTACATATTCTACTACAAACGCACGGGATGGAGCCGCACTTCCGGCACCAAACTATTCAAGACCTACAACAAGGCGACTGTAGGCATTGAGGAAGTCAGTGCCGCGCGCCGCGACGACGATGCCTACTACACCATCGACGGCATCAAGGTGCTTGAGCCCGAAAAGGGAAGGATATACATTCACGGCGGACGTAAAATCATAGCAAGATGATGAAGCATTTGAGTCTCCAGGCATTTGCCTGCGCCCTGCTGCTGGTTTCCGCCGGAGCGCACGCCGACAAGCGCGGCGAAAAGCCCGTATACCGGAATCCTATCGTTGCCAAGTCTATACCCGACCCTACCGTAATGAAAGACAAGGACGGATATTTCTACATGTACGGCACCGAAGACATACACAACATGCCCATCTACCGCTCGCGCAACCTCGTTGACTGGACTTTCGTGGGCACGGCGTTCAGCGAAGACGCCCGTCCGCGCACCGTCAAGCCCCACGGAGACGGCATGATGTGGGCGCCCGACATCAACTACATCAACGGCAAATACGTGCTCTACTACACCATAGGAATATGGGGACGCGAATGGGAAAGCGGCATAGGCGTTGCCACTGCCGAGCATCCCGAAGGCCCGTTCACCGACCACGGCCAGCTCATCGATTCGCGCAAAATCGGAGTGCAGAATTCCATCGACCAGTTCTTTATCCGCGACAAGGGCAAGAACTACCTGGTGTGGGGCTCGTTCAGCGGAATCTACATCATACAGCTCACCGACGACGGGCTTTCGATCATGCCAGGCGCACAGAAGCAGCAGATAAGCGGCCGGCAGTCGGAGGCTTCATACATCTACAAGCACAAGGGATATTACTACTACTTCGGTTCGGCAGGCAGCTGCTGCGAAGGAGCCGACAGCCGTTACCATGTAATCTACGGCCGTTCGAAAAGCCTCTTCGGCCCTTACGTCACAAAAAGCGGGGAACGCCTGCTCGACGGCAAGTACGACACGCTGATACACGGCAATGAATTTGTTGCCGGGCCGGGCCACAATGCCGAGTTCGTGGAAGACGACAAGAAGAACACGTGGATAATCTACCACGGCTACGTGCGCAAGGAAGCCGCCAAGGGGCGCCAGGTATTCATGTCGCAGGTAAAGTGGAAAGACGGATGGCCATACGTAGACGGCGACGCGCCATGCGAAGAGGCTACGGCCCCGTTCTTCAAGAAGAAATGACAACAATACCCAAATCAAAGAACTTCGAAAAAACCTCATAAAATGAAAAAGACAATTCTGGCTATAGCTGCAATACTGATAGGAGCAGGCTTGCATGCCGACGACAGCGCAAAGCGTCTTACTTTCACCAACCCCATCATAAAGCAGTCGATTCCCGACCCCACGTTAATACGCGCCCAGGACGGATACTTCTACCTCTACGGCACCGAAGACACACACAACATGCCCATCTACCGTTCGCGCAACCTCATCGACTGGACTTTCGTGGGCACAGCCTTTACCGAAGCAACCCGCCCGCGCACCGTCAATCCCTACGTGAGCTACAAGAATTCGAGCGGCAGCACTGTAAGCGCCATGATGTGGGCGCCCGACATCAACTACATCAACGGGCAATATGTGCTCTACTACTCAATAGGCGTATGGGGCATAGAAAACAAGAGCGGCGTTGGCGTTGCCACATCCGAGCGCCCCGAAGGCCCATTCGTCGACCGCGGAGCCATGTTCACAAGCGAAACCATCGGAGTAAACAATTCCATCGACCAGTTCTACATTCAGGACGACGGCAAGAACTATATGGTGTGGGGCTCGTTCAGCGGAATTTACATCGTGCAGCTCACCGATGACGGACTGCGCGTAATGCCGGGTGCCAGCCCCCAAAAAATTGCAGGCTCACTCACCGAAGGTTCATACATCTACAAGAAAGA
Organism: uncultured Prevotella sp.; assembly: GCA_964507005.1. GTDB lineage: Bacteria > Bacteroidota > Bacteroidia > Bacteroidales > Bacteroidaceae > UBA6398. Next base: position 4,581 of record CAZDOH010000009.1, read on the forward strand.
CGGCTACTACTACTACTTCGGCTCGGCAGGCAGCTGCTGCGAAGGTGCCAGCAGCACATACCGCGTGGTCTATGCCCGCTCCACAAGCCTTTTCGGCCCGTATGTTGACAAATCGGGCAACAAAATACTCAACAACGATGCAGAAGTGCTGGTCAAAGGCGACAGTTACGTGGCCGGGCCCGGACACAACGCAGAATTCGTGGAAGACGACAAAGGCCAGACGTGGATGATTTACCACGGATACATCAGGCAGGATGCCGACAAAGGGCGCCAGGTGTTCATGTCGCAGGTAAAGTGGAAAGACGGATGGCCGTATATTGAAAACGGCGTTGTGGCAGAAACTTCCGATGCGCCCTATTTCAACGAATAAACCGCACGTTACACAGACAACGAAAAAACAATGAAGAATATCGCCATTTTCGCCTCAGGCGAAGGCACAAACGCCGAAAATCTGATAAAATGCTTTTCCGGCAGCAAAACCGTTAAAGTTGCCGTTGTAGTCTACAACCGCAAAGAAGCAGGAGTGCGCGCACGTGCCGAAAAATATGGTGTTCCTACAGAATATCTGCCCAAAAGCCAGTTTGACGACAAAGAGAATGTGCTGGGAATGCTCTCGCGCTACGGAGTGGAAGCCATAGTGCTTTCCGGTTTTCTGCTGCTCGTACCCGACTACCTTTTGGAAGCCTACCCCAACAGCATCATCAACATCCACCCATCGCTTCTCCCGCTTCACGGCGGAAAGGGAATGCACGGACTTCACGTGCACGAAGACGTGCTGGCATGCGGCGATGCAGAAAGCGGGATTACGATTCATGTATGCGATGCAAACCTCGACAAGGGGGTAACCCTGTTCCAGGCAAAATGCCCCGTGGAGCGCTACGACACGCCCGAGACTCTCGCCGCCCGCATACACAAGCTTGAATACGCATTCTTCCCCGAAGTGGTGGAAAGATTCTGCACCGGAGGATACGACTATATGTTCGAATAAAGATTTTCTGTCATGAACAAGGTATTGAGAAAAGCATTCGCCCTGCTGGCAATGCTCACCGCCATGTGCGCCGAAGCACAGCAGTTGCCCCGGGTGCCTATGGATTCAGCCATAAGATACGGGAAACTTCCCAACGGGCTGACCTACTACATACGCCACAACGACCTTCCCCGGCAGCGTGCCAATTTCTACATAGCGCAGAAGGTAGGCTCGGTACAGGAAGACGACACGCAGCGCGGACTGGCGCACTTCCTCGAACACATGTGCTTCAACGGCTCGAAAAACTTCGAGGGCAACGGCATCGTGAACTACTGCGAACGCATCGGCGTGAAATTCGGACAAAACCTCAATGCCTATACCTCCACCGACGAAACAGTCTACAATATCGACGATGTGCCTGTATTGCAGAGCAACATAGACTCCTGCCTGCTCATACTCCACGACTGGGCCGACGGGCTCACTCTCGACCCGAAGGAAATCGACAAGGAGCGCGGAGTAATACACGAGGAATGGCGCCTGCGCTCATCGGCTTTCCAGCGCATACTGCAGCGGCAGTTGCCCGCCCTGTATCCCGGTTCGAAATACGGAGAGCGCATGCCCATAGGCTTGCTGTCGATAATCGACAGCTTCAGACCGCAGACTCTGCGTGCCTACTACGAAAAATGGTACCGCCCCGACCTTCAGGGCATCGTGATTGTAGGCGACATCGATGCCGCAAAGCTTGAGCAACAGGTGAAGGCCCTGTTCTCCGACATAAAGATGCCCGAAAATCCGGCCAAATACGAAACCTACCCCGTGCCCGACAACTGCGAAGCAATCTATGTAGTGGACAAGGACAAGGAGCAGACCTCCGCCAGCATAAACATCATGTTCAAGCAGGAGCCCATACCCGACAGTCTCAAGGACACTCCCGTATTCTTCGCCCGCCAATACATGATCAATGCATTCACTATGGCCCTGAACGGGCGTCTCGATGAGTTGTCGCGCAAAGCCGACTGCCCGTTCGACGCCGCCGGCATTTCCTACGAAAACTACATCATGGCAAAAACCAAAGACGCCCTGTTTGCCAGCATCACGCCCAAGACAGGCCGCGACACCGAAGCCGTGAAAGCCGTAATGGAAGAAATAGAAAGGGCACGGCGCTTCGGATTCACCGACACGGAAATCTACCGCACACGCGAAGAGTTCATGAGCCGCATGGAGAAAGTCTACGACAACCGCACGAAGCAGAAAAATCCGTTCTTCGTAGACCAATACGTAAGGCATTTCCTAGAAAGCGAGCCGATACCTTCCATAGAAGACGAATACTCCATCTACAAGCAGATAACACCCGCCATCAGCGCCGGGCAGATATCGCAGATGTTCGCGGCAATCACCGCACACACCGACACAAACTTCGTGTTCCTTGCGTTCTACCCCGAAAAGGAGGGCCAGGCAATTCCTTCGGCTGAAGAATTCAAGACAGCCGTATCGGCAGCCACCGCAAGCCAGCTCGAACCGTATGTAGACAACGTGAAGACCGGAAGCCTTGTGCCCGAACTGCCTGCACGCGGAAAAATCGTAAGCGAGACGCAGGCCGGATTCGGCTACACCTGTCTGAAACTCTCAAACGGGGCCAAAGTTTATTTCAAGTCCACCGACTTCAACGACTCGCAGGTAATACTGAGCGCAAAGTCGTTTGGCGGATACCACAAGATGCCCCTGGCCGACTATGCCAACGTGCAGATGTTCGACAACGTCATGAACTCCACCGGCCTCGGCGATTTCAAGCAGACTGAGCTCGACAAGAAACTTGCCGGAAAGCAGGTGGTAACCACCGTGTCGCTGGACGAATACACCGAAAGCATCGCCGGTTCGTCCACACCCAAGGACCTCCGCACACTGTTCGAGCTTCTGCATCTGAGGTTCTGCAAACCTTCGGAAGACGCCGAAAGCTACCAAAACACCATGAGCCAAATCAAGACCATTCTCGAAAATGCCGAAAAGCGTCCCGAAACAGCCTTCTCCGATTCGCTACGGGCTACGCTCTACGACCACAACCCAATGAAAAGGCGCATAGTGACTGCCGACCTTGACGGGGTGGATTACAACGCGATACGGCGCATTTATTCCGAGCGGTTCAGTTCGCCGGGCGATTTCGATTTCTTCTTCACGGGCAAAATCGATGCCGACAGTCTGAAAGCTTTTGCCGAAATCTACATCGGCTCGCTGCCAGGCTGCAAAAAACGCGAAAAATGCGCTATAGCCCCCGAGCCTTACCATAAGGGCGAAACCGAAAACCGCTTCAAGCGCGCAATGGAAACGCCCAAGGCTTATATCTTCACATCGCTCAACGGCAAGGCCAAATACTCCATGCGCAATGCCATGGCCGCATCGGTGTGCGGCGACGTGCTCCGCAAACTCTACACACGCACCGTGCGCGAAGAAGCCGGCATATCGTATACGGTACAAGCCGATGCGTCATTGGACTATGCCACGGGCGGAACATATTTCCTCGAGATAATCTGCCCCACAAAACCATTGAAGGCCGACTCGGCACTGCTGCTCATAAACCAAGGCATCGACAACATTGCCGACAAAGGGGTTTCGCGCCAGGACCTCGACGACGTGGTGAAGTTCAAGCTCAAGCAGTTTGCCGACAACCAGCGCAACAACGGTTACTGGGCATCGGTAATAATCAACAAGGTGCTTTACGGAATTGACATCAACACCGGCTACGAAGAAACTTTGAAATCTGTAACTTCTACCGATATCCAGAACTTTCTCAAGACAGCACGCAGCCACAACAACCGTGTGACTATAACAATGCTTCCCGAGAACACCGACGACAAGCAATAGAAGACTAGCCGAAAGCTTTCCGCAATCTGCGCAAAGCCTCTTCAAGCGTTTCGGCGGGGCATGCCAGATTCATGCGCAGATACCCTTCGCCGGCAACTGCGCCGTATTCGGTTCCGCAACTCAGCATAAGCCTTCCTTCGTCAAGCAGTTTTTTCCATGCTTCGGCCGAGGCAAGCGCGAGCCCGCTTATGTCGAGCCACGCAAGATACGTAGCCTCAAGCCGCAAAACCTTGACTGCCGGCAGATGCCGGGCAAGAAAATCCTTGAGCATGGTATAGTTGCCGTGGATATAGGCATTGAGCCGTTCGAGCCATTCTGCCCCTTCGCTGCTGTACGCAGCCTTGAGCGCCACAGGGCCGAAAGGGTTCACATCGCACACTTCGAAAATATTTACCGCCCTGTCGATACGGCGGCGCAAAGCCGCATCGCGGCACACGATATTGGCTATCTGAAGCCCTGCGGTATTGAAAGCCTTCGACGGCGAACTGAGCGACACGGAATTCCCGAGACATTCATCGCTAACCGAAGCAAAGGGCGTGTAACTGTACCCCGGCATAACAATCTCGCAATGTATTTCGTCGGCAATGACTTTCACATTGTGGCGCATGCAGATGTCGTTCATACGTTTCAGTTCGCCGGCAGTCCATGCGCGCCCGGCAGGATTGTGGGGATTGCAAAGCAGGAAAGCGGTTACTTTTTCGTCGGAGCATTTGCGCTCGAAATCATCAAAGTCTATTACATAAGAATCGCCGCTGCGAAGAAGGCGGTTTTCCTCCACCACACAGCCCTGGTTGCGGATGCTCGAAAAGAAACAGTTGTAAACGGGAGTCTGCACCAGCACCTTTTCGCCGTTCATGCACAAAGCCTTGATGCAGCAGCTTATTGCAGGCACCACACCCGTTGTGTAAAGAATCCAGGTGCGGTCTATGGCAAACGCATGGCGCCGGGCGAACCATTGCACTACGGCATCGTAATAAGCATCGTCTACATACGTGTATCCGAACACGCCGTGCGCCACGCGCTTCTCGAGTGCCCGCTGTATGCACGGCGCAACGGCAAAGTCCATGTCGGCTACCCACATGGGCAGTACGTCGTCGGCAACAGGTGTGTCCCATTTGTAGGAGCCGGTGCCGCGACGGGTTACAGTCTTGTCGAAAAGGGAGTCCATGCTTATTGCTGTCTGCGTGTTTCAACTATGCAACCGTTTCCTTTCGCAAACGGCGTGTATGTAACCTTCCCCACACTGTCGGCAACGATACGGCCGCTTATCGGGTTCTTGATTTCAGTAATGGCGCCCGTAATCTGAGCGTCGATATTGCGGCTGTCTTCGAACGCACGGTCGCAGGCAGGGTGGAAAGTGCAGTCCACGAGGGTTATGCCGTCGAGATAGCAAAGCGGCTGTTCGCCGCTGATGCGGCAGCGCACGAGTTTCACGTTCCGGCTGTGCCAGGCAAGGTATTCACCGTCGAGCACCGAGTCATAAATTTCAACGTTGTCGCACTCCCAAAAACTGTCTTTCGTAGTGATGTGAGCATTGTGCACTTCCACATTGCGGCAATACTGAAACACATATTTCGAATCGGAAACCAAACCATCGACAAACACGTCTTCGCAGAACATGAAAGGATAGGTGCCGTCGTGGAGTTTAAGGTTCACGGCCTTTAGACGCTTTACTTTCCAGAAAGTTTCGTCGGCATCGTTGATTATTACGTTTTCAATCTTAAGGCCGTTCATCTCGCGAAACAGTTTCGGGGCATCAATCACGCAGTTCTTCATTGTCATGCGGTCGCTGTACCAAATAGCCGAACGGCTGCCGGGCGCAAAATAGCAGTCGTCAATCACGCTTCCGTCAACATGCCACAACGGATATTTGCCGAAGAATTTCGAACCCGTGCATTCTATGCCGCTGCAGCACTTTATGCCCGATTCGCCGTCGTCGATGGTGATGTTTTCGAGTTTCACGCCCTTGATTCCGAACAGTGGCCGTTCTCCGCCAAAATGCTTGTCCTTTATTGTTTCCATATCGCTGTTTCCGTATTGATGCAAT
>CAZDOH010000009.1:10553-20255 GCA_964507005.1 uncultured Prevotella sp.
CTACAAAAATTCCCGGAGCGGCATGCTTCGGGAATTTTCTGTGTGAAACGCGGACTTCAGGCGTTGAAACGCTTGTCGCAATAGCGCAGTTTGTAGGGACGGCGGTATTCGTACCAGTAGAGGCGGTGTGCGGCAGCTTCCTTGTCGCCTTCGAAGCTGAGCAGAGCCGGATTCCAGTGCACGGGGCGGTTGAGCTCGCGGGCAATGTTGAACAGGCAGCAAAGCGTATTTGTGCTTGCGCCGTAGTCTACCGGAGCTATCGGGTTCTTGTGGTCGCGTATAGCATCGATGAAGTTCTGCATGTGGGGAGAGCTTACTTCGTACTGTCCCTTTTCCACTTTCTCTTCCTTTTTCTTGAGCAGCGACGGGTCGGAGCACTCGATGTATCCACGTGCCACCTTGAGCCACCCCTTGTCACCGATAAAGCGTATGCCCTGCGCGTTGGCATCGTCGTCGCGGTAAGGCTGCTCGGTCATCTCGATGCCGTTGGCATATTTCATCGTTGCGTATTTGGCTCCCTTGTAACCCTGCGGGATGAATTCCACGGGGCCGAGTCCGTCCATGCCGAGCGCAGCCTGCACGATGTCGTACATGTGTGCTCCCCAGTCGGCGGGATATCCGTTGCCGGTTTCCTGATACCAGCGCCATGCGCCCCAAAGCTGTTCGTTCTGGTCGGGGTCGAGCTTCACCACGGGGCAGATGTCGGAGTGATAGTGTATCTTGGGGTCGTTGAGCGGGCCGAGCCAAAGGTTGAAGTTAAGGTTGGCGGGCACGGGCATCTCGGGCAGGTTGAAAGGCGTTGGCGGATTGCCTACGCGCACATATACCTTGTCGATATGACCGATGGCACGCTGCTGCACCAGGCGTATTGCAGTCTGGAATTCCTCGCTCGAACGCTGCTGGCTTCCCATCTGGAACACCACATCGTTGGCATGCGCCGCAGCCTGCACGGCAAGCCCTTCGGTGATGGTGTATGCAAGTGGCTTCTGGCAGTAAACGTGCTTGCCGGCATCGCAGGCGTCGATGGCGATGAGCGCATGCCAGTGGTCGGGCGTTGCAATCTCAATGGCGTCGATATCCGAGCGCTCTATCATTTCCTCGTAGAATTCATAAGTGTCGCAGCGTTCAGCCATTTCCTTGCTTTTCTGCCATGCCGTAACGCGGCGGCGGAAGCGTTCGCGCTTTATAGAGTCAACGTCGCAGCATGCAGCCACCTGCACACCGGGGCACGACGAGAAGCTGCTGAAGTCGCTGCATCCCTGCTGGCCAAGCCCCACGAAGCCGAGCACCACGCGGTCGCTCGGCGCCACTTTCACTCCGTCGATTTTCCAGCTCGGCAGAATGGTAAGCGAAGCGAGCCCCATGGCCGAAAGGCTGAGGAAGTCGCGGCGCGACAACTTGTCACTGTCGTTGGGCAGCGTTTTTTTCTTGATGTTGTTTTTAAGTTTATCTTTCATATTACTTACTTTTTAAAGATGAAATCCGTGTTTATTCCACGCGTTCGAAACCGCTCACGGTGCCGGTTGCGCGGTAGAGGCGCAATACCGAGGATTCGCCTTCTTCGGTCCTGAAATTTTCAGAGAAATAGAAATATCCTCCGCCCAATGAGTGCATGCCGGTGCTGCCGTACGGGAAGTTCCAGCCCGTTATGCCTGTGGCGGCATCGCACAACGGTGCATCGGCAAGCGGCACCACGAGGCCGCGGCCCGCATAGGGTATGCCTTCAAGCTTTTGCTTCTGCGGGCGCGATGCCGAGCATACGGCATACATGCTGTAGTTCGGGAACGACGGCTTGCGCCCTTTGTACACGGCCATATACCAAAGCCCCGAAAAACTGTCGTATTCCAGATTCTGCACACCCCAGTCGGTGCTGCCGGTATGCACGAAATATCTTGCCGAAGGCTTGGCCGGGCCTTGAAACGAGGGGATGTCCTGCGAAAGCGGGCGGGCGTACTTGCCCCAGTTTGAAATGTCGTATTGCAAAAGCACCTGATAGTCGTTGTCGGTGCGCGAAGTGTCGCCGTAGACTCCATAGGCCACGGTAAGCATCTGCTTGCCCGAGGATTTGCCCATGCGCGGACCGAACGAAATACCGTCGATGCCGCTGCACGCAAAGCGGTGGTCCAGTTCACGGCCGCCTGCGTTCACCCGCGCCGAATAGTCGGCGAGCACCGTAGGCAGCGGAACTGCCGTCATCACACTGTCGCTCTCGCCTTGCATGCCCTCGCGGCAGATTCTGCTGCCGTCGAAGATGGCCACATAAAAGTTGTTCCGGAACTTGCGGTCGCTTTTCTCCATTTTCAAAATGCCGCGTCCTATGACGTCGTCCTTGTACTCGAGCGTGCCGTAGACTTTGCCGTCAGCCTCGTTGAAGTCAAGGCAACCGAGATGGCCGAGCAGCCCGGTAACAGTGCCGACAAGCCTGCCGTTGAAGTCGTATTTTGCAAGCATGGTGGTAAACGAGCAATAAACCGCGCGATTCTTGACGTCGACTGCAATGCCCTGTATGTGTCCAGCCTTGAACGGACCGCATTTTATCGTTAAAGGCAAGCCGGGAACCTGCGCACGGGCAGCATTGCAATTGCAATTGAACAAGACAAACTGCGCCAACACACAAAGCATCGCCAGCATGCATAAACGGCATTTCATTTCCAAAACTTTTTAAGTTTGAACGTGCTAATTTACATTTTTTACACTAAACAGGCGCTGCAATCGGCTTAATTTTTCCCGTTTCTCCAACACAGCAGGCCGACAAGCCGACAAACTGCAGAAATTCTCCCCCTTTTCAGCCGAGAACTATGCGGCGCCATTTGCCGAGGGCGCGGCCAAACACGGCCACCACCACCCATGTGGCAAACAGTATGATAAATGCCGACACCGGTATGCGCAGCGCCACCGGCACTCCCATTACAGTGGAAAGACCATAGGCCGGGCCCACGAAGAAATAGTGCAGCATATAGATGCCGAACCCGCAAAGCGTGAAATTCTGGAGCAATGCGCACAGTTTCTTCCCTTTTGGTTTCACAGTTCTCAGCAAGAGGAACAGCACCGTAGACATTGCTATCACGTTAGGCGTGTTGTAAGTCCAGAAAAGTTCAGTCTGCAGCGGCGTGGGATTGTCGAGCGTCTGTATATATCTGAAGCCGAAGAAGGTCGCTGCATATCCCAGCACAAATACGGCCGCGAGCAGCAGGCCTTTGCCGAAATTCACGCGCGGGGCGATATATACATATATATAATGTCCCAGCAACAGATATCCGTTGAAGCCGGCAAAATAGTAGAACAGGCCGAACTGGTTCCAGTCGCAGGTACCGAAACTGTAGTGGCTGACGTATTCGCCGAAATAAGGCAGCAGCGACGCCAACAGCCACATGGCGATGAAGAATTTCTTCTGCCTCCGCGTAGCCGTACGCACCCAAGCGGAAAAAATCGGCATGTAAAGGTAAAGCCCCACAAGCATGTAGATATACCACATGTGGCTGGCGAGATAGCTGAAGTTGTAAGGCATACAGGCAATGCGGCGGGCAGCCTGCGCCAGCGACTGGTCGGTATTTTCGATATAGGGGAAGAAGAACAGCACGCTGCCGGCCCCACCGCCCAGAAGGCCCAGAATCCACGGCGTGAGGTAATACACCACCGACCATATAAGGAAAGGCCACACCACCCGCGGAATGCGGCGGGCATAGAAGCGTTTCATTTCCATAGGTCTGGAGTCGCCCGGGCGCGGCAGCAGCAAGGCCCCGCTAAGCATCACGAACAGCGGCACACACGAGCGCACCATCGAGCCCCAGAAGGCTCCCCAAAAAGCAAATTCGGGATTCGGTTCGCCTGCGCCGTAAGTTGCCGAGGCATTGAAAGGGTCGGCTGCATGGCAGCACACCAGCAGCAGAAAAGCCATGATACGTAGGAAATCAAGATTTGAGTCACGCTCTTTTGTCTGAATCATAAAGGTAATCTGTTATGGTATATTAAAACAAGGGAATGCCATCGGGATGCATTGCCGGCACGCAGGCATAGCCGGGCGCCCGCCGCCCTCGCGGCAGAAAGCACTATTTCCACGCGCGCTTCGCGCGCGGGGAAGCAGACAAATGCAAAGATGGCAAAAAAGTTTGAATGCTCCGCCACTCCACATGGCATATTCGCATATTTTCCCGGTTCGGCGAAGAAAAATCCCGTAAAATTTGGTTGTTTGAAAAAATCGCTCTACTTTTGCACCGCATTTCGCACGAAAGCAGCACATGGGTAGGTGCTGCACGGCTAGCTCCCTCTGAATCCTCCAGGGCGTGATTGCAGCAAAGGTAGGCTGGTTGTAGCAGCGCGATGCAGTGAGCTTACCCACCCGCCTCTTTAGCTCAGTTGGCCAGAGCACGTGATTTGTAATCTCGGGGTCGTTGGTTCGAATCCGACAAGAGGCTCACAAAAAACACACCGAAGCATCTGCATTAATTATGCAGATGTTTTTTTGCATCAACACCATTCTTTTTCACTGCAAAATTCTTTTCGGATTATCACGTTTTTTATACTTTTGCAATCAATCACAACATTGACTTGACGGGCACCTTAAAAAGGGGCACGCCGCTAAGGCAAAGCCATTAAACTACCTTCGGAATGAAAACGCTGCAAACTACAATTTCAGTTGCCGCTTGCGTATTTTTGCTTTTTTTTGCACCTCAAGCAAAAGCACAGACATTCATACTCACCAACGACCAACAGTTACGCGACCTTGCCAATTCGCCCGAAAAGGAAATCGACAACACCACAGGACTAAACAAAAGCACCTTGAGCCTCAAGACTGCAGCAGAACAGGCCAAGGCATCGCACGCCGACTACATCACCGTGGCATTCGACGAGTTCTTCCGCCAATACCGCGACGACAGGAACACCGAGCGCCAGCTGACGCCCGACATGGACGAGTACGTAGGCTGCATAGCAAAGATAAGCCGGTACATGAAAAAGAATGCCGGTGCCGGACTGCAGCTGAGCCTTCTCAGTCCGCTTGAGCTGGGCCAGGCCTACCGCAACCAAACCGGCAACACCGGCAAATGGCTTGCCTTCAAGGTGGGGATGCGCAATGCCAGAAACGGGAAGTTCAGCCTGCAGATGTGGCAGCAGCTCACCTGGACCAACAACAAGGGCGAAACGCCCGTAAAGCTTCGCGACGTGAGAGCATACGCCTTCAAGGGCAAGGAACTGAGCCACGCAAAAGTGGCAGTGAATCCCGACGACATCGTAAGGCTCAGCAACGTAAACTGGGAAGCAATCGATTCGGTGGGAACTGCCAACGGTACAATCCCGCAACGGCGCCTGAGGATTTTCGGAGAAGAACCCGCGCACCCTGGCTACGACAACGTGCTTGTGCTGCTGGAATACGAAACGCAGGAAATAGACTACTTTGCCGACGATGCCCTGCCTTTCCTGAAAGCCCTGCTCGAGAAATACCGCAATGCGGGAGTGGACCTCCGCTCGCTTTACTGCGACGAGATGCACATACAGCAGGACTGGATTTACTTTGCCCACCAGGAAGACGGCCAGTTCAACGAGCGTTTCTACACCGAAAGCATGGGACGCGAATTCGAGAAGAAAACCGGCATGCCTTTCGACGAGCGCTACATGCTCTACTTCGTGTGCCAGCCGCCCATTTACAAGCCCAACGTATACTCGGTAATCAACACCGAATACGTGCTCGGCGACAAACCCGAAGACTCACAGCGCACTTACCTCATGCGCGACAACTACTACCGCCTGCTCAACAACCATGTGGTGGAACTTTTCGTTGAAGCGAAGCAGTACGGCGAAAAGCTGTTCAAGCGCGTTTTTCCAACTAGCGCCCATTCCTCCTGGGCCGAATCGCCGACAATAGACAAGTGGATAACCCCCGACCGCCCCAACACCTATTACGCCAACTACGAATACACGCCCAACTTCCTTTGGAGCAACACCGTGCACCAGGCTTCGGCCGCATGCTACGACTACTTCAAATGGGGCGAATACCTGCAGCCCACCGGAAACGACTTCTGCGAATGCGGATGGCTCGACCGCAACTACTACGGCGCAGCAATGGCCGCTTCAATAGGAGTCGTAAACAAAAAGCCGAATGCCTACGCCGCAGCCTGGGGAATGCCCGCCGCAAGCAACGAAAGGCGCATGGCCATAAACTATGCCTACGGTTGCCAGCCGCCCGAGAACATCCGGCTGATTACCGGCAACGTGCACCGCGACATCGATGTGCTAATGGTTTACCCAATGAACCTCGTGGCAGTTGACCCGCGCTTCGGCAGCTGGCTCACACAATACGGCTACGCAAACTACCTCACCGGCGACATGCTTCTGAAGACGGGAACCGTTACGCCGCAGGGCAAACTCAAGGTTGCCGACAAGGAATACGGCACGCTCGCCGTACTTTTCGAACCTTTCCCCGAAAAGGGGGAGCTGGAGTTCATCCGGAACTTCCTCAATGCCGGAGGGAAAGTATTATGGCTCAGCATGCCGCCGATGCTCGACAAAGCCGGCAACAACTGCAGCGCGCAATGGCAGGAGATTTTCGGGGCGAAATATGCTTTCAGCAACGAAAACGGCGAAGCGGCAAGCGGAAAGAAAATCGAATTCACCGGACTTCTGAAAAGCGTAGCGCCGCAAAGCATACTCACCGACTTCATCGTCGACCGCATCTACCCGGTAGAAGCCCAAGGCAGCAGCGTGGCGGCAACATGCTGCGGCGCGACAATAGGCACAGCAAAAGACTATCCCAACGGCGGCAAGGCATGTTTCCTCGGCTGCCGCCTGCGCGACGACCAGAGCATGAGCCTCGGCTACGAAAGCCGCAACATGTTTGAGGCGCTCAATGCAATGGGAGCGTATCCCGCTACCGGGGCTTTCGAAGGCACGAACGACAATCCGGCATACCTTTCGCGCACCACGCCTTACTTTGTCTCGTCGTTCCCGAACGGAGCCACGATGGTTGTCAACCATTACCGCACACATGTCGAGACGTGGGACGGCAACTTCTCGCGCAACGACGCCTACGATGCCGAAATCCTGAAAAGCAACCCGCTGCCTTCCGACACCATCACGCTGAAGGACGCCAGAATCAACGGGCACCGAATAACCTATACCGGGCGCCTGGCAATGGCCTTCAACATCAAGGACAACCGCCTGTGCGCTTTCTACGGACAAAAATGCAACGGAATCACTGCCGACGGCAAAAGCTACAGATTCGCCGACCGGCAACTCGACAACATCACGTTCGGCCCGGTAAACGGAAGCGGCACCCATTACCGGCTGTATGCCAGCGGCGCCGGCGAAATAAGCATCCCCGCGCCCCCCACGGCAAAAAAAGCTTCGGCGAAAATTGACGGTAAAGGCATACCGGCATCGCTAGGCGCCGGAACGCTTACGCTGAAACTGACGCAAGAGCAGTACGGCCGCCCCGTAGACATAAACATCAACTGAACCTGCCGGGAACAACAACAATCACAACAACAATCAAGTATAAAGAGGATATGAACAGAAGAACACCATTAAGAAAGAAACTGCTGCAGGGCCTTGCTGCCCTGTTTGCCATTGGCGGAATGTGGAGCTGTTCCGACAATGTCGACGAGTCGAACATCTACGTATTCAACGGCGAAACAGTGGCCTCGTATCTGCAGAACACCGAAGGCTACTCGATGTTCTACAACCTTGCCAAGCGCGTAAGGACCGGCAACAAAACCGATTCGCGCATAGCAGCCCTGCTTGCATCGCGGGGCAACTACACCGTGTTTGCCCCCAGCGACCAGGCCGTGCAGACTTTCATCGACTCGGTATACGAGAAGAAGAACACAAGCCTCGACAGCGTAACCTACGAAATGGCCGAATACATCGTGCGGAACGCCATTATCGACCACGCAAACTCAAACGCGCTCCAGACCACCGACTTCATTATCGGGGCACTCGAAAACCGAAGCATGGACGACAGATACATAATGATATCGTTCGACACGCTCGACAACAAGACCGTGGTGGTAGTCAACGAAAAATCGATAATCGAAAATGCCGACGTGGAATGCAGCAACGGCTACATACAGGGAGTGGACCGCGTGCTGCAGCCTTCGAACGACAAGCTGCCCGACCTCATCAAGGCAGCGCCGAACATGAAAATCTTCAGCCGGCTGCTTGAAGTGACAGGCTTTGCCGACTCCATGAACAACGTGCGCGACGAAGACTACGAAGTGAACCATCCCGAATACGGCCACAACCTCGACAACACGCAGCAAATCGAAAACCCCACACACCGCTATTACGGCTACACGGCGTTCGTTGAAACCGACAGCGTGTTCCAAAGCGAATGGGGAGTGGGCATGCCCGTCTACAAAAGCGACGTGTTCGTAAACTGGAACGAAATATTCCCCGTAATCGAAGAGCAGTGCCGCAAAGCCTATCCCGACGCCACGGCCGACGACCTTACCGACCCCGACAACGCCGTGCACCAGTTCGTGGCCTATCACCTGATTCCGGCACGGATGAGCTGGGAAAAGATGATCATCCACCATATAGAAATGGGATACGCCTACAACAACCCCAACAACCTTTCCATCGACTGCAACGAATACTACGAGACAATGGGCGGATACCACCGCCTGATGAAACTCACCGAAGGCAGGCAGACTGGCGGCAAGCGCATAAACCGCAGCTGCAAGTACGACCCCGACACCTACAGCGAAGTGCTCGTGCGGCGCGAAGGCATAAACATCAACGCCGACAACGGGCGCGTGGCCAACAATGCGCTCAACGGCTTCTACTACCCCATCGACAACATCCTCGTCTACGACGACGACGTGCCCAACATGGTGCTCAACGAACGCCTGCGCTGGGACTTCTCGTCGCTCTTCTCCGAACTCATAACAAACGGACTGCGCCGCATCAAGGACGCCGGGCAGCACGCCGTGCCCAACAACTATTTCGAACGCATGAAAGTGAGCGACGAAAGCTGGCTCGTATACCTGCCCTACTACGGCGGCGCAAGCCAGTCGAACTACCAGGCCGACGAGATGAACGTGCGCGGGCAATACGACCTCACCTTCCGCCTGCCGCCCGTCCCGTTCGACGGCACGTGGCAATTCCGCATCTGCGCCCCATGCAACACCGGTTTCGGAATGGCACAGTTCTATATAGGCAAGGACGCCAACAACCTGCAGGCCGTGGGGCTTCCCGTCGACCTCCGGCTGTCGCTCTCAAACCCCAACATCGGATGGGAGGAAGACAATGAAGACGACAACATAACGCGCGAAATCGACAAGAACATGCTCAACCACGGATACATGAAACCGCCACGACACGACGGCATCTCGCGCGGCGGAGCAACCGTCACCGAGTCGATGCGCAACTCCACCACCTACCGCGCCAACCTGCGCGTGCGCAAAATAGTGTGGACCGGAAACGTCAAGCCAAACGAAACGATGTACCTCCGCGTGAAATCGGTGCTCACCAACCCGATGGCGTGCTTCCTGCTCGAATACATGGAGTGGGTGCCGAAAAACGTATACAACGGCGTGGAAGAAGAAGACCAGTGGTAAGCCACGGCAACTGCAGGCGCAAAAACTACCGGCGGAAGCAGGCAACGGCTTGCTTCCGCCAATATTTTTCATAACGCATAGCGCAAAAATTTTGAGCGCACAGAAGAAAAACTCCATGCGCATCCCGCCCGCAGGAGACTACAGTTCCAGA
>CAZDOH010000009.1:20355-36002 GCA_964507005.1 uncultured Prevotella sp.
CGCACAGAAGAAAAACTCCATGCGCATCCCGCCCGCAGGAGACTACAGTTCCAGACGGTATTTCACTTTGTGCCGCCTTGCAAAGCGGGTCCAGAACGCACGGCGTGCCGCGCGTACAGTCGCGAAGCATTCCGCGGCATCGGCATGGCGCGCCCTGGCATATTCGTCGGCTATGACACGGAAAAAATCCGGCTGCCCCCAAAGACGGGCAAAATTGCGGCAGCCGGTCTTTACATCCACCGGCCCGAAATGCATGCGGTTGATGTCTACAAAACTGAACTTCCAGTCTCCGTCCACCTTGTCGAAAAGAATGTTGCCCGGCGAAAAGTCGCGGTGCAGCATTCCCGCCTCATGAAACGCGGCAGCATAGCGCGCAAATGCCCTCACAATGTCTTCGCAGTCGCGTACGTCGGCATCCCCGAACTCGTAGAAGCGGCGGCTGTACGTGCATTCGGCGCTGATGAAATACGAGTCGGAAACCATCCCCCAGCGGCGGTATTCAATGTAGGCCACGGGTTCGGGAGTGTCGAAGCCCGCGCCCAGCATGCGGAGCGCATATTCGTATGCGCGCTGTCCCTTGGGCTTGCGCAGGAAGGTGTATGCCACGCGGTTCACCGCATTGGGCCTGCCGAAGCGCTTCACCACAAGATTCCTGCCGTCCACGGCGAAACGCCGCAGGACATTGCGGCTGCCCTGCTGCACAAGTTCCCCCGCGGGGAATTCTCCGGCTATTCCTTCTGCAAACTGCAGCATGCTCCGGCTCGAAGCGTATTTGGGATTTACTGTAACTTTCATATTCCAATCGGGCGGGCAAAAATCTTATTGTCCGTTTTTTGCACGGCAAAGTTAGCAAATCCGCACGAAATCATTAAATTTGCAGAAATCTATTGCAACAACAACCGGAAATGCAGAACAGACACCTTGACCGCCGCAGCTATTTCAACGAGCTGGCGACTACAAGCGAGGAATATTACATACCATATCTCGAAAAACATACGGCGCTCCGCCGCGGAATGCAAGTGTTGGAAATAGGCTGCGGCGAAGGCGGCAACCTTGAGCCTTTTGCCGAAAGGGGATGCAGGGTGACGGGCGTGGACATCGTGGAAGAGCGCACCGAGCAGGCCAGGACCTTCTTTGCGCAGGACGGGGTGGAAGGCACGTTCGTGTGCAACGATGCGATAAAGTGCGGCGAAGATTTCCGCGGCAAATACGACATTGTCCTGGCCCACGACGTCATAGAGCACGTTGGCGACAAGGCCGGCTTCCTGTCGGCCGCCTACAGTTTCCTGCGCCCCGGCGGCGTGGCTTTCTTCGGATTCCCGGCATGGCAGATGCCGTTCGGCGGGCACCAGCAGATCTGCCGCAGCAAATTCTGTTCGCACGCGCCGTTCATACATCTGCTGCCCACGCCTTTCTACCGTCTGCTGCTCGAAACGTGCGAGGTAAAGGAAAAGGACGTCATCGAGCTGATGGACATAAAGTCAACGCGCACCACGATTGAAATGTTCGAAAAAACAGCGTTGCAGGCTGGGTTCACCGTCGAAAACCGGCACCTGTGGTTCATAAACCCCCACTACAAGGCAAAATTCGGTCTGACGCCACGCACACTGTGCAAACCCGTTGCCGCTATTCCATGGCTGCGCAATTTCTTCACCACTTCGGCATTCTTCCTGCTCAGAAAGGAAGCATAAAAGCAACTTGCAACAACACAAAAAACATAAAATATGAACCTTTTCAAAATCCTCTGCCTCGCTTCGGCCTCAATACTGGCATTGCCCGCCGCAGCACAACAATGCGCCCCCGGCAACGGCGCAAAAAAATGCGCAACGAAATGCTGCGCCAACACCATTCCCGCCCTCAAGGGCATCAATATGCAGACCGACCGCAGGGTAATTTCCTACATCCTGCCCAAGCGCATAATGTGGAAAGAATCCACGGCAGGCTCCACTATCGAAAACGAAGGCATCCTGCTGAAAAACAATTACGGGCAGACGGCCCTTGGCGGCATCTCGTTCTGCCACATCAAGAACACGGCCGGCGGCACAAACTCCATGCTGTTTGACTTCGGCGCCGAGCTTCAGGGCGGAATACAGGTGGTTACGGGCGGAGCGCCGGCCAACAAGGTGAGGCTGCGCGTGCGTTTCGGCGAATCGGCATCCGAAGCCATGTGCGAAATCGACGGCAAGAACGGAGCCACCAACGACCACGCCCTGCGCGATTTCATACTTGAAATCCCCGGAATGGGCGTAGCCGAATGCGGAAACTCGGGATTCCGCTTCGTGAGAATCGATGTGCTCGGCGACAACACCGACCTGCAGCTGCAGGAAGTGCGCGCCGCTTTCCGCTACCGGGACATTCCGTACCTCGGCTCGTTTGAATGCGACAACGAACGGCTCAATAAAATATGGATGACCGGAGCCTACACCGTGCACCTCAACATGCAGCAGTTCCTTTGGGACGGAATAAAGCGCGACCGCCTGGTGTGGACCGGCGACATCAACCCCGAAGTCCTGACCATCGCCACTGTATTCGGCGCAAACGATGTGGTAAACAAGAGCCTGGACCTCTCGAAGGAAAACTTCAAGCCCACGGAATGGATGTGCTCCCTCTCGAGCTACTCCATATGGTGGATGATAACCCACTACCAATGGTACATGTACACCGGCAACCGCAAATATCTCGACGAGCAGAAAGAATATACCACCCAGCTCCTGGGCGAACTCATGAAATATGTTGACGAAAAAGGCTACGAGAAACTCAATGCAAGATTCCTCGACTGGCCTTCTTCGGAAAACCCCAAGGGCATTGACGCCGGACTTCAGGCACTCATGGCCATAGCCTTCGACACGGGAGCCAAACTTGAAACCATTTGGGGCAACGACGCCCTTGCAAAACAATGCTCCGACCTCGCAGCAAAAATGAAGAAATGCCGCCGCGATTTCAACAATTCAAAGCAGGCTGCATCGCTCAACGCCATAGCAGGAATGATTGCCCCCGAAAAGGCTGCAAAGAAAACCATACTTGTAGGCGGAGCCAAAGACTTCTCTACATTCTACGGATACTATATGCTTGAAGCGCTCGCACTTTCGGGCAACTATACCGAAGCGATGGACATAATGAGCGAATACTGGGGCGCAATGCTTGACCTCGGAGCCACTACGTTCTGGGAGGATTTCAACCTCGACTGGACCAAGAACGCCGCACGCATCGACGAACTCGTTCCCGAAGGAAAAGTAGACATACACAAGTCCTACGGCAACTACTGCTACAAAGGCTTCCGCCATTCGTTCTGCCACGGATGGGCATCCGGGCCTACCACATGGCTCAGCGCGCACGTATTGGGAGTGAAAGTGCTTGAAGCCGGCTGCAGGAAAGTGGCGATAGAGCCGCACCTCGGCAAGCTGAAATGGGCTAAGGGCACATTCCCCACGCCCTACGGCGTGATAAAGATTTCACACCGCGTAGGCGATGACGGCAAAGTAGTGAGCGACGTGCAGGCTCCCGACGGCGTGGAAATAGTGGCAAGCGACAAGAAATAAACAACAAGGCGAATCATGAAACTTCACAATATAATAACAGCCGCTGCCATTGCAGGCGCTTCGCTGGCCGCCGTTCCCGATGCAAGTGCGCAGTTCAGGCAAGCCACGATAGACGCGATGGAAAGCACTTTCCGTGCAATACCCGACTCGCAGAAAATTGCGGTTTACTGGTACTGGATGTCTGACAACATTTCGAAGGAAGGCGTAGTAAAAGACCTTCAGGCCATGAAGCGCGTAGGGATAAACCGCGTGCAGATAGGCAATATCGGCGGGCAGGAAGTGCCCTACGGCAAGGTAAAGGTATTCTCGCCCGAATGGTGGGAAGTGCTGCACACTGCGCTCAAAACCGCAGGCGACCTCGGCATAGAAGTCGGCATATTCAATTGCCCCGGCTGGAGCCAGAGCGGCGGACCGTGGGTAAAGCCCAACCAGGCCATGAGATATCTCGCCCATGCCGACACCTGCATAACCGGCAACGGCAAGACCGTAAGCCTTCGCCTTCCCGAAATCGGGAAAGAAGCGCAAGACGTAAAGATACTCGCTATCCCCAACCTTTCCAAGCCCATAGCATTCAAGGCACAGCAGGAACCAGGCAGCGCAAAGACACTCGACTTCCACAGCGACAAACCGGCTACAGTAAGAAGCATTACATTCAACTGCAAGAAGCTGATGTTTTTGAACAGCGTAGGCGTATACGCCAAAATCGACGGCGCCTACAGGCACCTGCGCAACATAACGCTCGACCGACGCAATGCAGAACTCAACGTAGGCTTCGTGCCCTACGCTCCTATTGCCGCATCAATTCCCGAAACCACGTCAACCGACTTCCGCCTGGTGTTTGCCGGCGATGAAGACAAATTCGAAAACATCACGCTTTCCGAGAATCCCGTTGTCGACAGCTATCCCGAGAAAACATTCCAGAAAATGTGGCAGACGCCCCACCCTTTCTGGTACGACTATATGTGGAATGCTTCAACGGAATGCAGCGACAAGCAGCTTGTAATGAACACGTCGCAGGTTGTTGACGTTACGTCGGATTTCCACGACGGCATACTGACATGGAACGCACCGAAAGGCAAATGGACTATCATACGAACTGCAATGGTTCCGACAGGTACTACAAACGCCCCGGCATCTCCCGAAGCTACCGGATATGAAACCGACAAGATGAGTTCGAAGCACGTGGAAGCGCATTTCGACGCCTTCCTCGGCGAAATAATGCGCCGCATACCGGCACAAGACCGCAAGACTTTCAAGATTGTCGTTGAAGACAGCTACGAAACCGGCGGACAGAACTGGACCGACGAGATGATTCCGGAATTCAAGAAGCGCTACGGCTACGACCCTGTTCCTTTCCTCCCAGTATTCTACGGGTATGTAGTCAATTCGCAAGACCAAAGCGACCGTTTCCTGTGGGATGTGCGCCGTCTCATAGCCGACATGGTTAGCTACGAATACGTTGGCGGGCTCAAGAAAGTCAGCAACGAGCACGGGCTTACCACATGGCTCGAAAACTATGGCCACTGGGGCTTCCCCGGAGAATTCCTGCAATACGGCGGACAAAGCGATGAAATTGCCGGAGAATTCTGGAGCGCCGGCGATCTCGGCGACATCGAAAACCGCATAGCATCGTCGTGCGGGCACATCTACGGCAAACGCCGCGTATGGGCCGAGTCGTTCACATGCGGTGGCCCGGACTTTTCACGATACCCTGGAGAGATGAAACTGCGCGGTGACAAATTCTTTGCCGAAGGCATCAACAACACGCTCTACCACCTCTACATTCAGCAGCCCGACGACCGCGCACCGGGCATAAACGCACCGTTCGGCAACGAATTCAACCGTCTCAACACATGGTTCTCGCAACTCGACGTCTTCAACAAGTATATCAAACGCTGCAACTATATGCTGCAACAAGGCTACTACGTGGCCGACGTGGCATATTATATAGGTGAGGACGCGCCAAAGATGACCGGAATCAGAAACCCCGAAATCCCGCAAGGATATTCCTACGACTATATCAATGCCGAAGTTATCGAGAAAAGCGGCCGCGTGGAAGACGGCAAACTTGCTATCGACGGAGGCATGCGCTACAGTGTGCTTGTTCTTCCGCCCCAAAACACCATGCGCCCGGAATTCCTCGCAAAACTTCAGCAACTTGTAAAAGACGGTCTCACGGTAATCGGTCCGAAGCCCGAGCGCTCGCCGAGCCTTCAGAACTATCCCAATGCCGACAAGCAGGTAGCCGAAATAGCCGACGAGATGTGGGGCGGCGACAAGTACTTCAACCGCGTGGTGCAGTACGGCAAGGGCAAAGTCTACCCGAAAGCCTCTATCGAAGAAGTGATGGCCGACCTTGGCATAGTGCCCGATTTCAAGAGCAACGACCCCGTGTTGCCGCTCACTTTCCTACACCGCACCCTTCCCGACGCAGAGGTTTATTTCGTGGCAAACCAAAGCGACAAAGCCATAAGTTTCAACGGCTCGTTCCGCACTGCCGACAAGACTCCCGAACTTTGGAATCCGCAGACTGCCGAAGTGCGAGCCCTGCCGCAATTCAGCAAACTGACAAAAACGATTGAAGTCCCGATGGAGCTTCAGCCCTACGAAAGTGCCTTCGTTGTGTTCCGCAACAACAAGGACTCTGTTTGCGCCGATGCAGTCAACTATCCTGAGAAAAAGGTATTGGCTGCAATTTCCACTCCGTGGTCAGTGCAGTTCGAAACAGGCAAAGGCGGCCCGGAAAACCGCGTGACTTTCAACACGCTCAGCGACTGGTCGAAGAACTCCGACGACAAAATCAAATATTTCTCGGGACATGCAATCTACACCAACAGTTTCAAGATTTCGAAACTGCCAGAAGGCGAAACCTACATCGACCTCGGCAAAGTGATGGTTATGGCTAAAGTCAAAATCAACGGCCAGGAAGTTGGAGGAGTATGGACTGCCCCCTACCGCCTCAACATCACGAAATACCTGAAAAAAGGTGTGAACAACATCGAAGTCGACGTTGTAAACAACTGGCGCAACCGCCTCATCGGCGAAAAGAACATGCCCGAAAGCGAGCGGTTCACTTTCCAGACATTCACTTATCTCGACAAGAATTCCGAACTGCAGGAATCGGGACTTATCGGACCTGTTGAAATCCAGAACTACAGCTACAAACTCAAATAATAAACCGCCATGCACAAAAGCAGAATATTTGCTGCTGCCTTGCTTGCTGTTGCATTCATAAATGCAACAGCACAAGGTGTACCCCATATCGCCAACATCATAAACTTCGTGCGCAAAACCGAACCGCGCTTCGAAACGATAACCGACGAGATTCTTTACCAGACAACCGAGAATCAAAAGAACAACCTGGTTGCCAATCGTCTGCACGGCACATTCCTTTTGCAGTACGACGCCTTGATTGACCCGCAATACCAAAAGCTGATGAAGTCGCTTCCTTCCGACTTCGAAGTGGGGGCATGGTGGGAAATAACGCAGCCGCATGTTGAAGCCGCCGGCATCGAATGGCGTGGGCGCTATCCCTGGGACTGGCACGCCAATGTAGGCTTCTCCACCGGCTACACACCGCAGGAGCGCGAGAAACTGGTAGACACTTACATGCAGAAATTCAAGGAAATCTTCGGCAAATACCCGGCATCGGTAGGCTCGTGGTTCATTGATGCCCACACGCTAAAGTATTTCGTTGACAAATACCATATCACGGCATCGTGCAACTGCCGCGACCAGATAGGCACCGATGGCTACACGCTATGGGGCGGCTATTGGCACGGCGCCTACTACCCTTCTGTCAATAACGCCTACATTCCGGCGCAGGGCAAGTCATCGCAAATCAATGTGCCGGTATTCCGCATGCTCGGCAGCGATCCGCTCTACCAATACGAATGCGGTGTGGGCGGAGTGATGCAGGGAGTTTCCACGCTTGAGCCTACCTGCAAGGCAGGAGCCAGTGCCGACTGGGTTGACTGGTATCTGAAAACCGTTACCGAAGACCCGGCTATGGGATACACCTACTTTCAAGCTGGCCAGGAAAATTCGTTTACATGGGCAGCCTTCAGCAAAGGCTTCGAAATGCAGATGGCAAAAATTGCCGAACTGCAGCGCAAAGGCATAATAAGAGTTGAAACTCTGGAAGAGTCGGGGCGCAACTTCGCCAACAAATACAAGACCACCCCTGCCACTGCCGTTTCGGCGATGAGCGACTATACTGCACGCAATGCCAAGACCCTTTGGTTCAACAGCCGATACTACCGCGCCAACCTGTTTTGGGAAAACAACAAGTTCCGCTTCCGCGACATACAGATGTTCAACGAAGACAACAAATCGCTCTACCTCACCACTCCCGGCACATCTACCGAATGCCACTACTTCGCTTTGCCGCTTGTTGACGGTTGTCTTTGGAGCGTGACAAGCAATATGGCAGGGTTGCGCCTCTACGAGCAACTTACTCCGGGCAAATTTATCGAGGCATCGGTAACCGGCCAAGAGGTAAGCACGAAAGGCAAGAACACCATTGTGGAGATTACCACGCACAGCGGCAACGAATATACCATAACACTGAGCGAGAAAACCATCGGCATCGTTTCGAAACATGACAGCCCATACTGCCTGCAGCTCACCATTGCACCGGAAGCCAAACTGCCGTTCACCACAATCGGAGGCAACACCGTCAAAGCCTCGCACAACGGTTTTGCATACTCTGCAATCCTCAAAATCGGTGAATTTACCGATTTGCGGAACGAGAAAGGCAAAGTGTTCAAAATAACACCGCGCAAAGGCCGCATCGTATTACATTTGGCACAGAAATAGCAAAGAGAACCGGAACAAATTCCAGAACAACGCATATGGAAGAAGAGCAACAACGCACCAACTACCGCCACCGCATTCCAGCCCAGCTGCGATTCAGTGACGTCGACCGGTTCGGGCACGTCAACAACGCCGTGATATTCTCGCTCTACGACATGGCCAAGACCGAATATTTCGGTTCAGTGCTTCGCGACCTCGTGAACGGTGACACACACACCGTAGTGGCCAACATCAATGCCAACTTCATCTATCCCGTGTTCTACGGCGACAAAATCGAGATACTCACCGCCGTAACCAAAATCGGCACAAAAAGCATTACCGTATCGCAGGAAGCCGTGAATACCCGCACCGGAAGCACGGTGAGCACTTGCCGCACTGTAATGGTATGCTTTTCCGCTTCGAAAAACGATTCGGTGCCAGTACCCAACGAGGCCCGACAGCGCATCATTGCCTACGAAGACAACATCCTGCTTTGATGCCAGTGACTGAGAGACAAAATCATGCTGTCTGAAACAAGGGCTGAATTCCTGCCGCATGGAATTCAGCCCTTTCCCATTAAACAAAATGATTGTCAGACGACGCAAAAGGCCGTCTTCTGAACCAAACATTAAAGCAACGCACATTTTTCGGCTAGATATCAAAAGCGTATCTGAAAAATTGCTAACTTTGCCGCAAATATACGTATTCTTAAACACCGTTTGACCTAACAGGTCGCAACTATTTGTAAACATGGCAGAAACAAAGGCAATCAAAACAGCCCTTATCTCCGTTTTCCACAAAGACGGACTAGAAGAAATCCTCAAGAAGCTGCACGAAGAAGGAGTGGCACTTCTCTCAACAGGCGGCACACAGAAATTCATAGAAAGTTTGGGATATCCTTGCACCAAAGTCGAAGAACTCACCACATATCCGTCCATACTCGGCGGCCGCGTAAAGACGCTTCACCCCAAAATATTCGGAGGCATACTTGCACGCCGCGAAAACGACGGTGACATCAAGGAAATGGAGCAATACGAAATCCCGTCAATCGACCTCGTTGTCGTAGACCTCTACCCCTTTGAAGAAACAGTGAAAAGCGGAGCTTCGGAAGCCGATATCATCGAGAAGATAGACATAGGCGGCATCTCCCTCATCCGCGCCGGAGCAAAGAACTTCAAGGATGTTGTAATCGTCCCCTCAAAGGCCGAATACGCCGACCTGCTTGCCATGCTCAACGCCAAAGGCGCCAATTCCGACATTGAAGACCGTCGGCATTTCGCAGAACGGGCCTTCGCTACCAGTAGCCACTACGACACTACAATCCACAACTATTTCGCACAAGGTAAATAATCCGCAAGCGCCAGCACTTCCACACAAAAACAACACCAATACATAAATGGGATTCTTTTCTTTCACCCAAGAACTGGCAATGGACCTCGGCACAGCCAACACCATCATCATCAACAATGGGGAGATAGTGGTTGACGAGCCTTCTATTGTAGCCCTCGACCGCAGCACCAACAAGATGGTCAAAGTGGGCGAAGAGGCTAAGTTGATGTACGAGAAAACCAATGACAACTACCGCGTAATCCGTCCGTTGCGAAACGGCGTAATCGCTGACTTCTATGCCTGCGAGCAGATGATGCGCGGCCTCATCAAAAAAGCGCAGGTGGGCAACCATCTCTTTTCGCCTTCACTGCGCATGGTAATCGGAGTGCCGTCGGGCTCGACCGAAGTGGAACTGCGTGCGGTGCGCGACAGTGCCGAGCATGCAGGCGGACGCGACGTATACCTTCTGTTCGAGCCTATGGCCGCAGCCATAGGTATCGGAGCCGAGCAACTCGAAGCCGGAATGGATCCCAAAGACTGCCTTAACGTAGAGGCACCCGAAGGCAACATGATTGTCGACATAGGCGGCGGCACAACCGAGATTGCAGTAATTTCGCTCGGCGGCATCGTGTCGAACAACTCCATCAAGATGGCCGGTGACGACTTCAACTCCGACATACAAGACTATATGGCCCGCCAGCACAACCTCAAGGTGAGCGAAAGAATGGCCGAGCGCATCAAGATACATGTGGGAAGCGCCCTTACCGACCTCGGCGACCAGCGCCCGCAGGACTATGTGGTACATGGTCCTAACCGCATCACCGCGCTGCCTATGGAAGTGCCCGTATGCTACCAGGAAATAGCCCACTGCCTCGAAAAGAGCATCGCAAAAATCGAGACAGCCGTGCTCAACGCCTTGGAGAACACACCGCCCGAAATCTATGCCGACATCGTGCACAACGGCATATACCTCACCGGCGGCGGAGCATTGCTGCGCGGACTTGACAAGCGCTTGAAAGACAAGATAAACATTCCGTTCCATGTGGCCAAAGACCCGTTGCTTTGCGTGGCCAAAGGCACAGGAGTGGCTCTAAAGAACGTAAACCATTACTCGTTCCTGATGAGATAACCGCCGCGAAGGCTACAGCCGCCCGGCAAACCGCAAAGAAATGGTTAGACAGCGACACGGAAAACCGGCACGCTTCTAACCATTTTCGCAAATAACCACCGCAGGCGCAGCAATGCGCATACACTGCAACAACACAACATCACGCCCACTACGGCATTTGAAACCGCAGGATGCACAACCTGATAGAATTCATAAAGAGTCACTTCCACTGGGTAGTGTTTCTGATACTAGAAATCCTGGCATTCGTCATGCTCTTCCGCTTCAACGACTATCAGGCCAGTGTTTGGTTCACCTCGGCCAACGAATTCACCGCCGGCATAAACCGCACCTACTCCGACCTCGTGTCGTACCTTAATCTCGGCAAGATAAACGGTGACCTCACACACCGGAACATCATGCTGCAAAAACAAGTGGACCAATTGCGTGAAGCGTTACTGCGGCAAGGAGCCGACTCAATCGAACTCAGCGAAAAAATGCGCAACGCCCTCACGGGCTACACCATAATCCCAGCACAGGTGACTTCCAACAGCATCACGAATGCCAACAACTTCATTGTAATCGACAAAGGCGAAGCACATGGCATACGCCCCGAGATGGGAGTTGTAAGCGGAAGCGGAATCGTGGGAATCGTATACCTCACCAGCCGCAACTACAGTCTGGTGATGCCGGTGGTAAACCGCAAGTCGAGCATAAGCTGCCGCATACGCGGTCACCGTTTCTTCGGCTTCCTCGGTTGGGAAGGCGGCAGCCCACTCATCGCCAACCTCAACGACATTCCGCGATACGCCCGCTTCAATGTAGGCGACTACGTTGAAACCAGCGGCCACTCGGCGATATTCCCACCGGGACTCTTCGTGGGCCGCATAATAAAGATAGGCAACTCGCACGACGGGCTTTCCTACAGCGTAAAAGTAAACCTCGCCACCGACTTCGGCAATCTGCGCGATGTTTGCGTGATATCAAACCCTGCCAAAGCAGAAATCGACCTTTTGCAGAACAGGGCGCTCGAAGACGAACAACAGTAAACTCCGCAGACAATGATAAGCACTATATTCAAGACTCTCGGCTGGTTTTTACTGACACTCGCGCTGCAGACGCTTGTGTTCGACCACGTGCACATTCTGGGACATGCCACCCCGTTCGTCGCCGTATATTTCGTGCTACTCTTTCCCGGCAACAGTTCGCGCAGCGCAATGTTGCTCTGGAGTTTCGCCCTCGGAGTAATCGCCGACACATTCACCGACACACCGGGAGTCGCAGCCATTGCGCTTACTACCACTGCCATGATACAGCCGTGGCTTCTCAATGTAAATTCAACTATCGAAACCGACGATGAAATTCCTCTTCCCTCGGCAAGAAAAATGGGCTGGGGATCCTATATCCGCTACATATCGCTCGGAACGGTTTTCTGTGAAGCCATTTTCCATTTATGCGAAACGTTTTCGTTTTTCAACTGGACGGAGTTGCTTATAAATGCCGGCAGCAGTTCGCTTATCACCATTCTGATAATAGCAGCCATCGAAAGCGTGCGTACGGGAGGAGGAAGAAGAAGCACTGAATGAACACAAACCTCGAAAACCGCAAATTCGTGATTGGCGGAATGGCTGCGGTCATTGTGCTCGTTTACCTTGTGCGGCTTTTCGCGCTTCAAGTGCTGAGCGACGACTACAAGAAAAACGCCGATTCCAACGCATTTCTTAAGAAGATACAATATCCGTCGCGCGGACTTATCACCGACCGCAACGGCAAACTCCTCGTCTACAATGAGCCTGCCTACAACCTTATGGTGACAATGACGGGCCAGCACGGTATCGACACGCTCGACTTCTGCCGCACGCTTGGCATTACCAAGGAATTCTACATACAGCGGATGCTCGAAATCAAAGACAGCAAGAAGAACCTCGGCTATTCGCGCCACACGCCCCAGCTTTTCCTCAGCCAAATACCGTCGCAGGACTTTTCGCAGATAGAAGAGAAACTGTTCAAGTTCAATGGTTTTTCGGTGGAGCGCCGCAGCATCAGGCGCTACGTCTATGGTGTGGGGGCGCACATACTTGGCGATGTGGGCGAAGTGTCGCCGCGCGACATTGAAAACGACAGCTATTACCAAGCCGGCGACTACATAGGGAAAATCGGTGTGGAAAGTTCCTACGAAGAACAACTGCGCGGCGAAAAGGGCATGGAAATACTGCTACGCGACGTGCACGGGCGCATAAAGGGAAGATTCCAGAACGGAAAGGCCGACCGCATACCGCAACCGGGGAAAAACCTCAAACTGAGCATCGACATCAACCTTCAGGCCCTTGGCGAAAGGATTATGGAAGGCAAAATCGGAAGCATCGTGGCCATCGAACCCAAAACAGGCGAAATTCTGTGCATGGTATCATCGCCGTCGTACGACCCGCGGCTCATGATAGGCCGCCAACGCGGCAAAAATCAGAAGATGCTGCAGAAAGACTGGCGCAAGCCCTTGCTCAACCGCGCCATCAGCGGGCAATACCCCCCAGGTTCCACCTTCAAGCCCACGCAAGCCCTAACATTCATGCAGGAAGGCATCATCTCGCCCGGCACGCAGTTCGCCTGCCATCACGGCCTGAGCATAGGGCGTTTCCACCAGGCATGCCACGGCCATGCCTCGCCGCTGGCGCTGATACCGGCACTGGCAACGTCGTGCAACGCATATTTCTCGTGGGGATTCTACTACATGATGAGCAACCGCCGCAAATACGGCAGCATTGGCAACGCCTTCACGCGATGGAAAGACTATATGGTATCGATGGGATACGGCTACAAACTTGGTGTCGACCTCCCCGGAGAGCGGCGCGGCATGATTCCCAATTCGGAATACTACGACAAGCACTACCGCAAGCACTGGAACGGAGTGACAATAATAAGCGATGCCATAGGCCAAGGCGAAGTCAACGCCACACCGCTGCAGATAGCCAACCTTGCCGCCACGATAGCCAACCGCGGCTGGTTTGTCACTCCCCACGTGGTGAGCAGCGTAGAGGGAGGCTCCATCGACAGCATCTACCGCACACGGCGCTACACCATGGTTGAGCACCGCTATTACGACTACATTGTGGCGGGCATGAGGCGCGCGGTGCTCGGCGGAACATGCACGGCAGCCAATCTTCCGGGCATAGAAGTGTGCGGAAAGACAGGCACGGCGCAGAACCGCGGACACGACCACTCGGCATTCATAGGATTCGCGCCGATGAACGACCCCAAGATAGCCATTGCCGTATATGTGGAGAACGGCGGCTTCGGCGCCCACTACGGAGTGCCTATAGGCTCGGTTATGATAGAACAATACCTCAACGGCGCACTCTCGCCACACGGCGAAAGCGTGGCCGAAGAATTCCAACACAAACGCATACCTTATGGAAACTACGAACGATAGAACCGTATCGGTTGCCAGGCGCGTTGACTGGTTCACTATAGGCTTGTTCCTCATACTTGTGGCCTGCGGCTGGTTCAGCGTCTGCGGTGCAAGTTACGAATACGGGCAGCCCGATTTCCTAAACCTCGAGCTCCGCTCTGGCAAGCAGTTGCTATGGATAGGCTTTGCGTTCATATTGGGATTCGTTATACTTCTGCTCGACGACAAGATATTCGACACCTTTGCCTATGCCGTCTACGCCGCATTCATGTTGCTGCTGCTCGTCACGCCGTTTGTGGCTACCGACATCAAAGGCTCGTATTCGTGGATAAAACTAGGGAGCGTGAGCATCCAACCTGCCGAATTCGCAAAATGCGCCACGGCGCTTGCACTGGCAAAATACATGGGGCAATACGGCTACGACATACGCCGCACGCGCACGTTCCTCATTACGCTGGGACTTATTCTGCTGCCCATGGCGCTTATTGTGATGCAGCGCGAAACCGGTTCGGCGCTGGTCTACACGGCATTCTTCCTCATGCTCTACCGCGAAGGCATGAACGGAAGTTTCCTCTTTGCCGGTCTTGCCGCGATAATATACTTTGTAGTAGGACAAAAATTCTCCGACGTGCCGATGTGGGGCACCCACACATCAACCGGTGCATTCGCCGTACTGGTACTGATATGGGCATTCACTTCGGCCCTGACCTTCGCTTCGTCCGACCGCCGCACGCATTTCCGGCGCATAACCGGATACGGCGGAGGCGCAATGATTTTGGCGTACCTCTTCTCGCGCTTCATTCTCCCGTTCGACGTGTCGTGGGCTTTCGTCGCCGTAATAGCGGCAGTGACGCTCTACCTCATTGTGCAGGCCATAAAGTTCAAACGGCTGAAATATTTCTACATAGCCTTGTTTGCGGCAATCTCTACGGCATTCTTCTTTTCCACCGACTACGTAATGAACGATGTGCTTGAACCCCACCAGCAACAGCGAATCAAGGTATTGCTAGGCAAAGAACAGGACTTGAGCGGCGCCGGCTACAATGTAAACCAAAGCAAGATAGCCATCGGCTCGGGCGGACTTACCGGGAAGGGATTCCTCAACGGCACGCAAACCAAGTTGAAATACGTGCCCGAGCAAGACACCGACTTCATATTCTGCAACATAGGCGAAGAAACCGGATTCGTCGGCGCCACAATAGTGCTTCTTCTTTACCTAACGCTTATATTCCGCCTCATAACGCTTGCCGAAAGGCAGACATACGCCTTCGGCCGGATATTCGGCTATTGCGTGCTCAGCATACTACTCTTCCACGTGTTCATCAACATAGGCATGGTGATAGGGCTCACTCCTGTCATAGGCATCCCACTTCCGTTTTTCAGTTACGGCGGCTCGTCGCTGTGGGGATTCACTCTGCTACTGTTCATATTCCTGCGCATCGACGCCGCGCGCAAGGCATAAAGCAGGGAAAAA
>CAZDOH010000010.1:0-24737 GCA_964507005.1 uncultured Prevotella sp.
CCCCCTGCAGTCAATCGCAATAGCAGTAGATTGCCGTCACCTGGAAAAGGTAACGGGGAGAAGCAGCCTGCAATTCCTTTTCCAGAGAATGGGCGAACGCCCTACGGTCGGCAACGGCGAAGTCTACGGTTGCCTGCACGGAAACCGTGCTGCGCGCGCGGTCCAGCCCCACTGCTTCAATCTGCCGGACCTCCACGTGACTTTTGCAGACATCCTCCACGCTTTTCCGCACCGCTTCGTATTCGCAGTCGGAAGGTCTGGCAAAAATGCCCACTGTGAGAAAAATGCCGCAGGTTTCCTCTATCCGGTATTGTATGTTTTGTGTAAGCACATGTATTTCTTCCGCGCCCATGCCGCTTCCGACTTCCACTGTGGCCGCTCCGACGGCCTTGCCGTGCCCATAGTAGTTGAGAACAAGGCTGTGCACCGCCAGCACTCCGTTGCAGTGCAATATCTCGTTTTCCAACCGAAGCGAAATGTCACGGCCGGCGCTTCGCCCGATGATGTCGCCAAACGTGCTGCGCAGGATTCTTACTCCGGCACCGACAAGCATTGCCGAAATCACTATGGCAAACCAACTGTCGAGATCAACATTCCACACCACCATGACAAGCGCCGAAACGATTGTAGCAAACGTTATCACGGCATCAAACAGGTTTTCAAAGCCCGAACCCCGCAGCGAATCGGAATGCTCGCGCCGCCCTATCCTCAGCGTATAAATACCCAGGCAGAGTTTGGCCACGACGCCTGTCGACATTATGAGAATCATCGTCGTGCTGTAGCTTGTGGAAGTGGGATGTATGATTTTGTCAACCGCCCCGGCAAAAGTGGCGACACCGACAATTATGACAAGAATGGCTATTACCGTGGCGCCAAGATATTCGATTCTTCCGTATCCGAACGGGTGCTGCCTGTCGGCAGGCTTCATTGCGAGCTTTGCCCCGGAGGCAGCTATAACCGAAGAAAAGGCATCCTTCAGGTTATGCACCGCATCGAGGAAGACAGCTATCGAGCCGGAAAGAAGTCCTATCGCCCCTTTAAGCAGGGCGTATGTTATATTGACGGCTATGCCCCAAAGCGCTGCCCTCACTATTTCCTTGTTACGGGCATTGCTGTTTGGCACGGCTGCATCTGTTTTCTTCTCTTGCATATCTCGCATAACGTTGTGGGCGGACAAAAATAGCGATTTTTCGGATAGGCGGCAATAAAGACAGTGACAAAAGCCCGGATAAGACGCCGGCATCCACATTTTTATACACCTGTGCTTCCAAAAATGCCGGCAGTTTTGTATCTTTGCAGAAATAGATTGAACTTTTAGAATTGCAAACAACAAGAAATGGGCTTACTATCAAATATTTTCAAACGAAAGGCTGAAAATGCCGACGGCACTCGGGTTGGAGGCATCGAAGATTTCATGACGCTTATCCGTGTGTATTTCCAGGCCACAATGGCTGCCAACCTGGGCATAACAAACATCACCATGCTGCCCGACCTTCGGGTGTTCAAGCAAACGCTGCATGTAGCCACAGTAAACAACCGCCTGGGCTTCGGTGAAAAATCGAAATGCCGCAAAATGCTTTCGGAACTCTACGGATTGCCCGACTCGTTCTTCCACGAAATCGATGCAAGCGTTAAAAGCCACTGCCGCAAAATCAACGACGTAACCAACTATCTTTACCAGTTTCAAGGATTCTCGCAAGATTTGCTCATGCTCATGGGCAATGTGCTGAAATGGAAATTCCGCATGCCGTCGATTTTCAAGAAAACCATCCGCGCGATGATTGAGAAAACCGTGGGCGACGTGCTTACCAAAAACGACTGGAAAGACGACTCCGTGCGCCGCACGTGCATAGCAATACGCAAATACCAGCATGCACTGGGATATTCCCCGGCATGGATGACCGAATACGTCTACAACCTGGTGATGCTCGCCAAAAAAGAGCCAAAGCCAAAAGGCGTAGACGACAAAAGCGAAAAATAACCTGCACATTTTGCAGAATGCTACCAATAAACTAAATTTGCATAGCGACGACAACCAATGGCTGAAGCGGCAAACGACAGAAGCACCATCGAAGTGTTTCAGACAAGGGTAAGGCAGTTGATGTACGAATACGAAAAAGTACGCGACCAACGGGACCGCCTGCACAACTCCTTGCTCGAGAAACAAGACGAGATCAAGACACTGCAAGACGAGGTCAAGCGTCTGCAAGATGCCTGCCAGTCGCTCAAAACAGCCAAGATGTTGGAGATAAACGACGGAGACGTAGAAAAAGCCAAAAGGCGCATCGACTCGATTGTACGTCAGGTAGACAGGTGCATCGCACTATTGAATGTATAGGCAAAAGCGGAGCATCATGGCAGAAAAGAAAGAGACATTCGTTATAAATCTGAGGATAGACAACCAAGCCTATCCAATAACGATACGCTACGAAGAAGAAGAAGACTACCGCGCGGCGGAACGTCAGATAAACGACAAGCTCAACCTCTACCGGACGAGGTTCCCCGGGCTCGTAAAAGAACAATATCTGAACATGATTCTTCTCGACATGAGCGTAAGGCTGGTAAAGGCAGAACGGCGCAACGACACAGAGCCATACCGCGCTGCAATGGAAAACCTTACAGCCGAAATACTCTCTACACTAGGCGAAAAGCAAGATTCGTAACCTACCCCACGTCCTCCCCGTTTTGTTTGTCCCACGTTCTCAAGGTTATCTGGCACTAAACTAAAAACCGACAATTAACGAACAAATCAAAAACAGAGAATGGTAACAATAATATTCACAGCAATTGCACTCGTAGCAGGGTGCGGCATAGCATATTTCATACTGCGCTACGTAGCCTCCGGCCAATACAAGAAGAAAATCGCAGAAGCCGAAAAGGAGGCAGAAGTCATAAAGGAAAAGAAACTGCTTGAGGTAAAGGAAAAGTTCCTGAGCAAAAAAACTGAACTGGACAAGGAGTCGCAACAACGCAACCAAAAGTTGCAGCAAGCTGAAAACAAACTGAAGCAACGCGAAATCAGCCTGAACCAGAAGCAGGAAGAACTCGCCCACCGCAAAGCCGAACAGGAAACCCAGATGCAGCGGTTGGAGCAGTCGCAGAACGCCCTGCAGCAGGAACGTGCCGAACTGCAGAAAATGCAGGCAAAGCAGCGCGAAAAACTTGAAGAACTAAGCGGTCTTTCGGCCGAAGAGGCAAAGTCAAGACTTGTGGAATCGTTGAAGGACGAAGCGAAAACCGAAGCGCAAAGCTATATCAACGACATCATGGACGATGCAAAGCTTACCGCAACAAAGGAAGCAAAGAAAATCGTGATACAGACCATACAGCGCGTTGCAACCGAAACTGCAATCGAAAACAGCGTAACAGTTTTCCATATAGACAACGACGAAGTGAAAGGCCGCATCATAGGACGCGAAGGGCGCAACATACGTGCCCTTGAAGCAGCTACCGGCGTGGAACTTGTTGTAGACGACACCCCCGAAGCCATCGTAATTTCGGCATTCGACCCCGTGCGCCGCGAAATCTGCCGACTGGCCCTTCACCAGCTCATCACCGACGGCCGCATCCACCCGGCACGCATAGAAGAGGTTGTGGCAAAGGTGAAGAAGCAGGTTGAAGACGAAGTCATCGAAACCGGCAAGCGCACAGCCATAGACCTTGGCATACACGGACTTCATTCCGAACTCGTACGCCTGATAGGAAAGATGAAATACCGCTCTTCGTACGGGCAAAACCTGCTGCAGCACGCCCGCGAAACGGCAAACCTTTGCGCTGTGATGGCTGCCGAGCTTGGACTTAACCCCAAAAAAGCAAAACGCGCAGGCTTGCTGCACGATATAGGAAAGGTGCCCGACGAGGAGCCGGAACTGCCGCACGCTATTTACGGCGCGAAACTTGCCGAGCAATACAAGGAGAAGCCCGACATAGTAAACGCCATTGCTGCCCACCACGACGAAACCGAGATGACGTCTCTCATTGCTCCCATCGTACAGGTATGCGATGCCATAAGCGGAGCGCGCCCTGGAGCACGCCGCGAAGTGGTGGAAGCATACATAAAGCGCCTCAACGACCTCGAGAACATCGCCATGAGCTACCCCGGCGTTACCAAGACCTATGCAATACAGGCCGGACGCGAACTGCGCGTAATCGTAGGAGCCGACAAAATCGACGACAAGCAAAGCGAAACGCTCAGCAATGAAATAGCAAAGCGCATCCAAGACGAGATGACATACCCCGGACAGGTAAAGATTACCGTCATACGCGAAACCAGGGCTGTAAGCTACGCAAAATAATATTTCCGCCCCCCAAAAGAAACTGTCAGCCATGTGCAGTTGTCGGTATAAACTTCCAGTCAGGAATGTATTGGCTCTTTTGTTTGCAACTGTGGCGTGCGGCATTTCTTCAACATTGCACGCCCAGCACACCAAAGGATTCCTGGCACGCCTTGCCGACAGCGTAAGCTACAGGGGTGAAGCCGTTGTAACGGCGTCAGACGCTTCGGGGAAAACTCCTTTCTGGCTCACATCCAACCGCTACGGGCTGGCAGGAGCCAAACATTCCAACGGCCACATAAGTTTCGGCATCTCACGCGACACCAAAAGCGACGCCGGACAAAAATGGAGGTTCGGATACGGAGCGCAGATTGCCGTTGCCCACAACTATACAAGCGACTTCATACTGCAGCAGCTTTATGCCGAAGTTGCCCACCGCGGCTGGGCACTGTCACTCGGAGCCAAAGAGCGTGAAATGAATTTCAAAAACCCGGAACTCAGCACAGGCTCGCAGACATTCGGCATCAACGCGCGGCCAATACCCGAGTTGCGCTTCGACATTCCCGAGTACATATCGATATCAGGCAAAAAGCGCATCGTCTCCATACGCGGGCATATCGGCTACGGCATGCTTACCGACGGCAACTGGCAGCAGTCGGTTGTCGGCAAGAGGCACTCCAGCTATGTGAAACACACGCTTTACCATAGCAAGTCGGGATTTCTGAAAATTGGCAACAAAGACCTTTTTCCGCTTACTTTCGAAGCTGGGTTGGAAATGGGCGCCACCTTCGGCGGCAAGTATTATCGGGACGGGAAATCAGAAAACCTTTATCAAGGCATACAGGATTTCGCACAGATATTCTTCTGCTCCAGCTACGATCCCGGAGAGGTTGAGCACAAGAATGCCAAAGGCAACACACTGGGTTCGTGGCTCATGAACCTCACTTATTATGCCGATAATTGGAAACTGCGCGCATACTACGACCATTACTTCGAAGACCATTCCGGGCTCTTCTACAGCAACGGCGCTTACGACGGGATGTACGGCATAGAATTGAATTTGCCTGCAAATCCCTGGGTTGACGATATCGTATACGAACATGTTTACACCAAGTTCCAAAGCGGGGCCTGCTATCACGACCCTACCGCCAACCTCAAGGACAAGGCTTTCGGCATTGACAACTACTACAACCACGGCATATATTCGGGATGGCAGCATTGGGGCATGGCCGTAGGCAATCCGCTGTATCTCTCCCCTATCTACAACGACGACAAAACACTCACATTCAAGAGCAACCGCTTCTCGGCACATCACGTAGGCATTTCGGGCAATCCGTCGCCACACTTCCATTACCGCATGCTCTATAGCTTTGCCAAACACTACGGCACCTACAGCGCCCCATACGAAGACGTGAAGATACAACGCTCTTTCATGGCGCAAGTAGACTTCAAGCCAAAGAACCTGTTTGGGGCCAAATTCCGCAATTGGAGCATAGCGGCAGCTTTTGCCGCTGACCACGGACGGCAAACGGGAAACAATTCAGGCTTTCAGTTCACGCTTAAGAAATGGGGCAATTTCTAATTGACAAAACCTACCGGGAATGAAACGAATAATACCTATATTGTTTATATCGCTGGCATTTGCGTTGGCTGCATGCGAAAACATGAGCGACAAATCGAAGTTCGAAGGCCAATGGCAACTGCTCGAGGTGGCATATTCCTGCGGGGGTGACTACGACTCCACCGTAAACGTAAAGAGCGCAAGGGTATACTTCAGGTTCCAGTCCACGCTGGGGCAGATTCGCCCCGGCAGTTTCAGCACCGAAGAGATGGGCGGAAACATCAACATGCACTTCCGCCGCACGTCAAAGCGGCTTAAACTCTACGACTTTTATGCCTACAACTATGAGTCGGCGCTTGACGGCAAGCACGATTGGGACACAGCTATCACAGATTCTTCCTCAACTCTTCTTCAGCCTTTCGGCATTGACGGCATCTATGCCGATTTCTGCATTGAAAAACTTACCGGAAGCGACATGGTTCTGCGCTCCGACTATGCGCGGCTTACCTTCCGCAGGTTCTGACTAAAGCAAGTCGAAATAGCCGTTAACCTTGCGCCGGTCCAGCACGTGCAATTTCACTTCACTGCCTTCCAATGCTTTACTTGCGGCACTTTCGGCAAGTTCCGGAGTATTGTTGTTTTCGCTCAAATGGCAAAGAAACAGTCGCTTGAGGTTAGGGAATGTTCCGCTTCGCAGAAAATCGGCAGTTTCTCCATTCGACAGATGCCCTGTAGCTCCGGCAATGCGCTTGCGCAGATGCAGTGGATACGGCCCCGACTCCAGCATTTGAGTATCGTAATTCGACTCCAGCACAAGATAATCGGCTTCTTGCGCACGTTGCCTTACCTCGTCGGTTATTCTTCCGCAATCAGTGACAATCACAAAACGCTTGTCGCCATAACATATAGTATAGCCTGAGCAGTCGGCACTGTCGTGCGGCACATCGAAAGCCTCTACCGTAAAGCCGCAAATGCCTACAGGAACGTATTTCTCTATCGGCATCACGAATTTTGCCGGCAGCTTTACATGTATTCTGAAATTGGTTTTCACTCTATGGTGCACGCTTGATGTTGCGTAGACAGGGATTTTCAGATAAGCCGACAGCGATGAAACTGCAGAAATATGGTCGGTATGGTCGTGGGTTAAAAAGATGGCCGCAATCTTGGCACTGTTTACGCCATACTCCACCAGGTATTTTTTTATTTTGCGATAGCCCACGCCGGCATCTATCAGAATGCTTCCTTCCGACGATTCAAGCAAATAGCAGTTTCCGCTGCTTCCGCTGCCAAACGAGAGAAACCTCAACATAAAAATTCCGTAAAAAAACCATGCGAAGTTACTGAAAAATCGTCATTCTGTTGCTAAATTTGCCGAGTGATATTCAAATTTGCAAACAGCATCACTTTCATGTACCGTTATTTTTACATAATACTGTTTTCACTGGGCCTCGGTCTTTTGTTTTCGTGTTCCGGCGAGAATAAGGATGAAACGGAAGCCGCACAATGTGCTTCCGACTTTTCGCATTTGTTCTTCAATTTCAGATATACAGATGCCTTGCGCTATGTTACGCCCGAGTCGGAGCGCGTGCTGCAGTTCTGCGCATCAAACATGAGCCGCAGTGCGGTCGACAGCCTGAAGAACATCACCGACACTCCTTCGATATCGGTACAAGACGTTGTGCTTCTCAACGTGAACGAAGGAGAATGCACCGTAAACGTAGACAATGTCATAATAAACGACACAATCGGGGGCTTTCCGGTACCGAGTAACAAATCTGAGCGCTACCGTTTCAAGCTTGTGCGGCACGAGGGTGCATGGAAAGTCAAAATGGAAGACCTACCGCGAAATGAAAAGTGAAGTCGCGCGAGAATTTCGGGTGCACAATGGGAAAATGCTCACGGCTGCTTGAATAATAAGGGTTCACGGCTTTCATTCCGCCGTCGAAGCGCAACACAAAATAATCAAGGTTCAGGCGCAACCCCACACCGTAGGCAGCAGCAAGTTGCTTCAGGAAATTGTTGAAATAAAACTTGCCTCCGGGCTGGTCGGGATAATTGCGCGTGGTCCAAATGTTTCCGCAATCGGCAAACACAGCTCCGTGTATTTTCCAGAACAGGAAAGTGCGGTATTCGAGATTAATATCGAATTTTATGTTTCCGGTTTGGTTCACAAAATCTATTTTCCCGTCCTGACTGCGGTAGCGCCCCGGCCCAAGCTCCCTTACGCTCCATCCTCTCACAGA
The DNA here is from genome assembly GCA_964507005.1 of uncultured Prevotella sp. GTDB lineage: Bacteria > Bacteroidota > Bacteroidia > Bacteroidales > Bacteroidaceae > UBA6398. The sequence goes on from CAZDOH010000010.1 coordinate 8,079, forward strand.
GTTTGCCCCTCCTGCAAAGTAGCGTTTCTCGTAAGGCACCACCGATGAGTTGCCGTAGGGTATGGCGAGTCCCAGGCTTGTATGGAATGCCACAGCGTTGCGGTTGTCTATCACAAAGTTCTTCACAAAGTCGATATCCACTTTCGCATACTGCGCAAAGGCAATATTGAATAGCTTGTAGTGCCCGTCGTCATTCTTTGATATCCCGAACAATTTTGAAATGAGATATAGCAGATTGCCTGCCGTTTCCACACCGAAGCGCACATGATACGAATTGCTCGAGTAATCCATGATCTGTGCGGGGCGATTGCCTTGTGAGTTGTAGAGAAGGCTGTAGGCCGAGCGCATAATGAACAGGTCTTCGTAGGAATAGCGCAACACCGAATTGCGCGACGTGTTGTTTTCAAGATAATCCTTGCGGAAGGTATCGGAAATCCACGGCATGAACACGTAGTTGAGGCTCACGAGGTCGAGCCGGTGCTGCATCTTGTTCTGCCACGAGTTCCACATATAGCGTATTCCTGCCGTCATGGTGCGCCGGTGGAATTCGGGGCGGTCTTGCGTGTTGTACATCAGCGATATTTCGGAGTTGAGCGTGGAGCCCATGCGGCGGTGCCTTGCAATGGGGCGCATAAGTATGGGCATCTTTAGGCTTGCTTCGGCGCTGAATTCCAAATAGTTTTCATTGTTGTTGTATCCCTTCAGTCCCTTTATTGCCTCGAATGCTCCGCGCAGTTTCATGTTGAACGCTTCGGCACCGCGAAACACGTTTCGGTTCTCGAAGGTCAAGGCTGCAGCTGCGCCGAGATCGCCAGCCATGTTTGTTCCTTCCACTTCAAAACTTATGGCATTGATGTCGCGCGTTGTTAGGAATATGTTGGCGTTGAGCGAATCGCCGCCTGCATCTTCGAGTTTCACCGAGGCATAGTCGGTGAGTGACAACGAGCCTAGTTTCTGGTAGGTGTTCTGCACCCGTGTCTGGTTGTAGATGTCGCCGCTACGGAAATACACGTTGCGCAACATTGTTTTCTTGCGAAGCATACTGTGGCCGTAGGTGTATACTAGGCTGCCGAACTGGTCGCACACGGTATCGCAGCCTGCAAGGCTCGAGACGGAATCTTCGTTTATATTGTAGTAGAAGTTTACGTTTCCTATATGATAGCGTGTATATGCCTTAAGCGAATCGCGCGCGCCGCTGGCATAGGTTACGTTTACGCAGAGCGCAACGTTGCGCGAAAATGCCGAGGTGTCGACGGTGAAGTTCACGAAGTCGCGGTTCACGTTGTAGTATCCGTTGTCCTGCAAGAGTTTCACGATGCGTATGCGCTCTTCGCTGAGCGTGTTCACGTCGCACGGCATTCCCTTGTAAAGGCGCGACGCTGCTGAATCGCGCTTTATGATGTCCAAAAACTCGCGGTTGTCAACGTTCCACTGTATACGGTCAACGGTATAAAGCGGGCCAGGGTTGATGTTGTATTCCACGTGTGTCTTTCTCCGTTTTTGGCTTGCCGTGAAAGAAGCCTGGGCATGGAGGTATCCGTGATTTGCCATGATGTTGCGCAGAGTTATCAACGAACTCTGTGCCTGCAGCGAATCGTATACCACTGGAGCTTCCCCCAGTTTGCGCAGCCATTTGCGGCGTGTGGTGTCGCTTCCTGCCATGCAGTATATGCCCAGCGGCACTTTCACCAGTCCGAACCATTTCGAATTTGGTTGCTGGCGTATATAGCGTGTATAGTTTGAGGCGCGCACGTTCTTGTCGGCCGAAGTCATGGACACCGATGCAAGCAACGACTCTCCCTCGCCCAGGTATTTGCCCGACGAGCAGCCGCAAAGCATGGCCACGCAGCAAAGTGCCGCGAGCACGAGTGTCTTTATGTTGCCTACTGGATGCAAAGCGCTGGGGACTACTCGGTTTTCATTTCTTCATCGCCTTTTTCCCGTCCTATCTGCTGAAAGTCTTTCTTGCGCAGGCGGAAGCTGTTGGTGAGGTACTTGTCGCGCACTATCTGATTTTCGGACAGTTCTTCGGGTGTGCCCTGAAACAGTATGCGCCCTTCGAACAGAAGGTAGGCCCTATCGGTAATCGAGAGAGTTTCCTCCACGTTATGGTCGGTTATTAGAATGCCTATGTTGCGGTATTTCAGTTTCCACACAATATACTGTATGTCTTCCACTGCAATAGGGTCTACTCCGGCAAACGGTTCATCGAGCATTATGAACTTCGGATCGATGGCCAGGCAGCGTGCTATTTCCGTGCGCCGGCGCTCGCCGCCCGATAACCTGTCGCCCAAGTTCTTGCGCACTTTTTGCAGGCGGAATTCTGATATGAGGCTTTCCAGTTTCTCGCGTTGGTATTCCTTCGACTTGCCGGTCATTTCCAGCACCGAGGCAATATTGTCTTCCACCGTGAGTTTGCGGAACACCGACGCTTCCTGCGCCAAGTATCCTATGCCGCACTGTGCGCGGCGATACACGGGATAGTCGGTTATTTCCTGCTGGTTGAGGAAAATGTGGCCGCTATTGGCTTTCACAAGTCCCGTAGTCATGTAGAACGACGTAGTTTTGCCGGCTCCGTTCGGGCCAAGCAACCCCACAATTTCGCCCTGCTTCACGTTGAACGACACGTCGTTCACCACAGTGCGTTTGCCGTATATCTTCACAAGCCCCTCGGTGCGCAGCACCATGGCGCCATCTTCAGTCTGCTGTTGGTTATTCTCCATTCAAAAGGTGGATTTTTCGGTAATACTAATGCCTGCTATAAGCAACAAAATTACGAATTTCAGCCAAATTGAAGAAAGAAAACACTGCCAAGGCCTGCCTGCCGCTGAAAGATTTCATAACTTTGCACAAAATGTGAACTTCAAACCGGCATTTCCAATGCTTATACAGAAAAGTCTTACCACCTTCGGGCGCTACCTGCAGCTTATGGGCAGAGTGTTTTCGCGCCCCGAGCGTATGCGCATGTTTCTCAGGCAATACCTTGGCGAAATGCAGCAACTAGGAATAAATTCAATAGTGATAGTGCTGCTGATATCGTTTTTCATAGGCGCGGTAATATGCATACAGATAAAGCTCAATGTGCAGAGCGCATGGATGCCCCACTGGACTTCGGGCTACGTCACCCGCGAGATTATGCTGCTCGAGTTTTCGTCAAGCATCATGTGCCTGATACTTTCGGGCAAGGTGGGGTCGAACATAGCCTCGGAACTTGGCACTATGCGCGTAACACAGCAAATCGACGCTCTCGAAATCATGGGTGTGAACTCGGCGTCATACCTCATTCTGCCCAAGATATTGGGACTTGTCACCATTATGCCGGTACTTGTGGTGTTCTCCACCGTATCGGGCATCATAGGAGCCTACGCCACAGCATATATCGGGCACATCATCACTCCCAGCGACCTCACCGCGGGCATGCAGCACGAGTTTTCCGAGTGGTTTCTATGGATGGGCGTAATAAAGTCGCTGTTCTTCGCTTTCATCATCTCCAGCGTGTCGTCGTTCTACGGCTACACCGTCGAAGGCGGAAGCATCAACGTGGGCAAGGCCAGCACCAACGCCGTGGTGTCGAGCTCCATGCTCATTCTCTTTTCCGACATGTTTCTCACCCAATTGCTTTCCTGACACATGATAGAACTTGACGACATCCACAAAACCTTCGACGACCGCGAGATACTGAAAGGCATCACCACGGTGTTTGAGCGCGGCAAGACCAACCTCATCATAGGCCAGAGCGGTTCGGGCAAGACGGTGCTGATGAAGTGCATCGTCGGGCTGGAAGTGCCAAGCAGCGGCAGCGTATACTACGACGGGAGGCCGTTCTTCGCCATGGACAAGAAAGAGCGCACACTGCTGCGGCGCGAGATGGGCATGATATTCCAGAACGCCGCCCTATTCGACTCCATGAGCGTAATCGACAACATACGCTTCCCGCTCGACATGTTTTCCAACATGTCGTACCGCGAACGGCAACGCCGTGCCTTCTACTGCCTGCAGCGCGTGAACCTTGCGGGAGCCGACGCCAAACTGCCGGGCGAGTTGAGCGGAGGCATGCAGAAGCGCGTGGCCATTGCCAGGGCCATTGCCATGAAGCCAAAATACCTTTTCTGCGATGAGCCAAACTCTGGGCTCGACCCCAAGACGTCGCTCGTTATCGACGAACTCATCCACAGCATCACCCACGACAGCGGCATCACCACCATAATCAACACACACGACATGAACTCGGTTATGGGCATAGGCGAAAACATCATCTTCCTTTCGGGCGGGCGCAAAGAGTGGCAGGGAACGAGCAGTGACGTGATGGCATCGCAGAACGAGCTGCTCAACAACTTCATCTTTGCTTCCGACCTATTCCGCAAGGTGAAGCGTGTCGAGATGGAGGAAGGACACGATGCCGCTGCCGGCAACAAATAGTTGGGGAAATGCACTCGCCATCGGCACTTTCATTTCTTTATCTCACTCTGCCACTTCCGGCAACCTTTGTACTACATCGGATAGAGGAGATTTTTGCGCTACGACACCGCGGCGACATGAAAACTCAGGTACGCGCAATAGCGGCGCTGGCCGAAGCTGCACTAATGACGGCACTTATATTGCTGGAATTCAGTTCTGCGATATTCGTGTACCTGCTCTACGCCTGCGTCTGCGGCTTGGGCATTCATCTGGCAGTACATTTGTGGCAGAGCATCTGTGCAAAGCGCTACGAAGCCGGGCTTGTTACCTCGATTCTTTTATTGCCTTATATCGCGCTGGTGCTGTATTCCGCATTGCGTTGGTGCACCGCTGCCGAAACCGTGGCCATAGTTGCCGTAGGGGCAGCGCTCTGCATCGCAAGCCGCGCCGTAGCGAAAGCGAGAAAGAAAACAGCGAAAAAATTCAACGGATAAAGCAATCTAAGCGGGGATTTAACCGTTCCCCGCAAAGCTTTGCCCGAGAAATTGTATGCGCATAGCGCAAAAACGGTATGCGCACAGCATTAAAATTGTATACGTACAGAAAAGTAGTGGTCCGTATCTGAGTGAGGTTTATTTCAGCCGCCATTTTCCCGCGACTTTCACTGTCTGCACCACGATTTCCTCGCGCGTGCTGTCGCCATAGGCTACGTCGGTGCGAACCACGGAATAACTCCCGTCGGGATTTGTTTCCTCGCCAATGGCCTTGGCCGAAACCATTCCACCACGCTCCTTCTTTTCATTGGCAGCGTTCTGCTTCAGCACATTCACCAAGGCCGTGCAATAGCGTTCGGGGAGGCTGTCGCAACTTTCAACGCACTTTAGATAGCCGTCGTAGTCACCTTTCAGCAAACGGGAATACGCAAGTTCCACTATTTCCGAAGGAGTGTCGCTGTCCAATGCCACTTCTTTTTCATCGGAACCGCACGAACACAGCAATACTGCCGCCGATGCAAATGCGAGTAAAGCGCGTTTCATTTACTTGTGGCGTATGAAAATGTTTATGGGCGTTCCGCAGAAGTTCCAGTTTTCACGTATGCGGTTTTCAAGGAAACGGCGGTAGTGCTCCTTGACATATTGCGGCAGATTGGCAAAAAACGCGAACGAAGGCACACGGGTATTGGGCAACTGGGTGCAATACTTTATACGGATGTACTTTCCCTTGATTGAAGGGGGCGGCGTTTCGGAAATAATCGGCAGCATGATGTCGTTGAGCTGCGGTGTGGAAACGCGCGTTGTGCGCCGGAGATATACGTCCTTTGCCGTTTCGAGCACCTTGAATATCCTTTGCTTGGTCAAGGCCGAGGCAAAGATTATGGGGAAGTCTACAAACGGCGCCATACGTGCGCGAATGGCATCGATATAGTCATTTTGTGCCTGCTGCGACCTGTCTTCAACCAAATCCCACTTGTTGACGACAACCACAAGGCCTGTGGCGTTGCGCTGGATAACCTGGAAAATATTCATGTCCTGAGTGCCGATGCCGCGCGTAGCGTCAATCATGAGAATAGATACATCAGCCGACTCAATGGCACGTATCGAACGCAGCACACTGTAATACTCCAAGTCTTCGTTTACCTTGTTTTTCTTACGTATGCCCGCGGTGTCGACCAGATAGAAGTCAAATCCGAACTTGGTGTAGCGCGTAGAGATGGAGTCGCGCGTGGTGCCGGCAATGTCGGTAACTATATTGCGGTCTTCGCCGATAAACGCATTAACTATACTGCTTTTCCCCACATTGGGGCGGCCCACCACAGCAAAATGCGGAATGCCTTCGTCGTCGTCAGCCGAAGTCTCGCGCGGAAGCTTTTCCAGAATGGCATCGAGCAGTTCTCCGGTGCCGCTTCCCGTAGCCGAACTTATGGCCAAGGGGTCGCCAAGTCCGAGACGGTAGAATTCGGCGCTCAGAAACACGTCACTGCTGGTGTCAGCCTTGTTTGCAACAAGGATAACGGGCAACTTGGCACGACGCAGAATGTCGGCAACTTCGTCATCAAGGTCGGTAACGCCGCTCTTCACGTCAACCATGAAAAGCACCACGTCAGCTTCCTGCGTAGCCACCATCACCTGCTTGCGTATTTCCTCTTCAAACACATCGTCGCTGTTCACAACCCAACCGCCTGTATCGACAACAGAAAAGTTCCTGCCGTTCCACAACACTTTGCCGTACTGCCTGTCGCGCGTCGTGCCGGCTTCATCGCTCACGATGGCGCGACGCGATTCGGTAAGGCGGTTGAAAAGAGTTGACTTGCCCACGTTAGGGCGTCCAACGATAGCTACTAGATTTCCCATTGTTGTCAGGTTTTTTCTTATTTTTATGGTTTACAGGCTGTGCGATATTTACAAACGTACGGAAAGCCTTCGGTTATTTGTTTTCGTAGCCGAAACTTTCGAGCGATTTTGCAGAGTTGCGCCAATTGGCGTCGACTTTCACATACAACTGGAGGAACACCTTGCGGCCGAAGAACTTCTGGATATCGCGCCTTGCTTCTTCTCCCACCCGCTTGAGAGCCACTCCTCCGTGGCCTATTATAATTCCTTTCTGGCTTTCGCGCTCCACGTAAATCACAGCGTGGATGCGAATGAGTTTTTTCTCTTCCTTGAATTCCGTAACAGCCACTTCCACGGAATAGGGTATTTCCTTGTCGTAATAGAGAAGTATCTTCTCACGTATAATCTCCGACACGATAAACCGCGAAGGCTTGTCGGTGAGCTGGTCCTTGTCGAAATACTCGGGCGATTCGGGCAGAAGTTCCACTATGCGCTTCTGCACATTGTCGACATTGAACTTTGCCTTTGCCGAAAGCGGCACGATTTCTGCCTTCGGCAGCAGTGCGTGCCAGTACTCTACGAGCCGCGTCACGTCGCGCTCGTTGCTAAGGTCTATTTTGTTGATAAGCACAAGCACGGGGATGTCGAGTTTCTTTACCTTCTCGATGAAATCCTCGTTCTTCAACTGCTTCTCAACGGTATCGGTAACATAAAGAAGTATGTCCGCATCCTCGAGCGAAGCCACCGAGAATGCGAGCATATCTTCCTGTAGTTTATAGTTTGGTTTCAGAACACCCGGGGTATCGGAAAACACAATCTGGTAATCATCGGTAGAGACAATACCCATAATTCTGTGCCGCGTGGTCTGCGCCTTGAAAGTGGCAATTGAAATGCGCTCGCCGACGAAAAGGTTCATCAGCGTTGATTTCCCGACATTCGGATTTCCCACTATGCTTACAAAGCCTGCCTTGTGCATTTGCCCCGGATTTTCAGATTATCAGCATTTATTTGCCGTCGTATCCCCACTTGAGGTAGGAAGCACCCCAGACGAAGCCTGCGCCGAATGCGCAGAGAATAAGGTTGTCGCCTTTCTTCAACTGGCTTTCGTAGTCCCAAAGTGCGAGCGGCAGCGTAGCGCCCGAAGTATTGCCGTAGCGCTGGATGTCCATCATAACCTTGTCCATCGGCACATCCAGGCGCTTGGCCACAGCCTCGATGATTCTCACGTTGGCCTGATGGGGAACAATCCACGAGATATTTTCTTTGGTAAGATTGTTGCGCGTAGCAATTACATTGCAGGCGTCACTCATGTTTGTCACAGCAAACTTGAACACCGTGCGGCCTTCCTGATGCAGATAATGAAGACGATGGTCGATGGTGAAATGAGTTGGAGGGCATACCGAGCCGCCTCCCTTTTGCACAAGGAACGGAAGGCCCTTGCCGTCGGTACGAAGATACGAGTCCATAAGGCCGACTTCCTCTTCGGTTGGCTCGAGAAGCACTGCAGCCGCGCCGTCGCCGAATATCGGACACGTGGAGCGGTCGGTGTAGTCAACAATCGACGAGAGCTTGTCGGCGCCGCATACGATCACCTTCTTGTAGCGTCCGCTGCGGACTAGGTTAGCGCCAAGGTCGAGTCCGAAAAGAAAGCCGCAGCAAGCAGCTTCCATGTCGAACGTAAACGCGTTGACCATACCCAAACGGCCCAAAACTATAGAGCCGGTAGAAGGAAGATGATAGTCGGGCGTAGACGTAGCCATCACCAGGCAGTCCACATCCTTGGGGTCGGTGCCGGTACGCTCGAGAAGCTGCCTTACGGCCTTGCGGGCCATGTAGCTTGTACCAAGTCCTTCCTCGTTAAGGATTCTACGTTCCTTGACGCCGATGCGCGTCATTATCCATTCGTCGTTGGTATCCACCATGCGCGAGAGCTCGTCGTTGGTCAGCACGTATTCGGGAACATACCCTCCGACACCAGTAATTACTGCATTTATATTGTTTGCCATTTCCTCTCTTTTAATACACAAACAACTTGAAGACCATGCGAATCTTACGCGCAGTCCCCAAGTCTTAATACATTCACCTTGTGCGAAGCGGATTAAGCTTCAGCACCTTTCTCGATAGCAACCTTTCCGCGATAGTGTCCGCAATCGGGGCATACCGTGTGGTAAACATGCAAAGAGCCACAATTGGGGCATACTGCCAGTGTGGGCGCTACAGCCTTATCGTGGGTTCTACGCTTCAGGGTGCGTGTCTTGGATTGTCTTCTTTTAGGATGTGCCATTTCTGTATAATGTTTTATGTTATTGTTTCAGTTACTTTTCCATATTTTCCGCCGAATGGTTTTCAAGCCATTCAATCATTGCCGGATTGCACTCGCCCTCGGGGTGAACATGCACCGAAGGCAGGCTAAGCGCAATGGTTTCAAACACACGGTGCGACAAATCTAGCGTTCCGTCCGCCTTCGCTTCCTGCATGTTTTCATCGTCGCTATCCTCGTGTACGTTTGTGCACAGCACTTTAACTCTGTCATCCACGTCCACAGCGTAGTCCATATCGTCAAGACAACGCGTGCAAGGCGTACGGACAACGCCCCTCGCCTCAAAGCAAACGGTGAAATCATACTCCGCGCCGTCAGCTTTCTGCGAAGTTACCGTTACATCAACCGAGCCCCCAGTCAGTTCATCGTTATCGAACTGCCCGAAGAATTCATCGCCAAGATGAAAGTCCATACCTTCACCTTTCTGCGCTAACTCCTTGACATTTACCGTGCAACTTGCCATCTTCGTACCAAAATACTACTAAAGCGACCGCAAATTTACGACTTTTCGTCCGAACACCGAAGTTTCAAGCCAAAAATCATTAGCTAAAAATCATTAGCATTGAGTATTATTCGTAATCTTTTCGCCCCGAAGCAATCTTTGCCTTCTCCGCACGCACAAGATACGGCGCCGCGAAAACGCTTCCCAATAAGCATTGCAGTGCTTCCGGCTAAGTATTGCGACAACAATGCCCCGGAGACTTAAAAAACAAGCCGTCCGGCCAAAGTTTTAGAAATAATATACCTACTTTTGCCGTCAAAACCGTAAAAGCAATATGAGCGCAATAATAATGTGGTGCCTTGCGCATCTAAACTATTGGACTATAATTCTCTTTATGACCATTGAGAGTTCGTTCATTCCCTTTCCTTCCGAAGTCGTAGTGCCTCCGGCCGCCTGGCTTGCCGCCAACGGCGAAAACGGACTCAATCTGATTGGTGTGGTTATTGCCGCAACAATAGGCGCCGACCTTGGAGCCATAATAAACTATGCTCTCGCCAGATTCTTGGGGCGGCCCGTGGTTTATGCATTCGCACGTTCCAAATTCGGGCACATTTGCCTGATTAACGAGCAGAAAGTCATGAACGCCGAAAACTTTTTTGAGCGCCACGGCATTGCTTCAACATTTTTCGGAAGACTAGTCCCCGCCATACGGCAACTGATATCCATACCTGCCGGCTTGGCAAAGATGAATTTCGGAAAGTTCATTGTCTTTACCACCTTAGGCGCAGGAGCATGGAACGCAGTGCTGGCCGCCATCGGTTATTCGCTGTCGAAAGTGCCTGGCATGAGAACCACAAAAGACATTGCCGACCTTTCGGCGCAATACAGCCACACCATAGGATATGCCATTCTAGGCGTAATAATTATAGTGTTGCTCGTTCTGATAATAAAGAATGCGATAAAAAAGCACAAAGCAGAGTAAACAAACATGGACCATTTACCCAAAGACCCGGCAATTCTAGTTTCAAGCGTAAACATGCTTTTGCGCGACGGCGAATACGATTCGCTCGAAGAGATATGCAATTGCTTCAACAGCCCATACGAAAGCATTGCAAAGCTGCTTCACGACAACGGCTATACATATTGCGAAAGCCAGAAGCAAATACGCCCCATAGGCTTTGACGAAGCATGACTACCAGGAATGATAACCAAAGACGCAATAGAAACAGCCTACAGTTTTTTCCATCAGAAACTGAGAGTCTACGAGCACTCAACGATAGACTCACAAAAAGATGACATTGAATATGCCATATCATCCTATGTGGCAAGCATGAGCGAAGAGCTATACGGCATACTTTCAGAAGAAAGAAAAGATTTTCTTGCAAACCACGGCACTTTCGGCGACGACTTGGCACATGCCGTGGATACACTGGAACGAATGCTGTAGACATTATGCCACTTCCCATCACCAATACTGCCCAAAAACAACGGGCCACGAACTTCGAACTGCTCCGCATTGTGGCCATGGTAATGATTGTGGCCCACCATTTTCTTATAGCAACAGGAAGCGTTGACTACAGCAACAGTTCGCCATGCGGCGGCGAAGCTGCAAATGCGTTTCTGGTATGCGGAGTAAACTGCTTCGTACTGATTTCGGGCTATTTCGGAATAAGGACAACGCCCAAGCGTTTCGCCAAGTTTCTTTTCACAATACTGTTTGTAGCCGCTGCCGAAGTATTGTTTTCATCCGTCACTGGCCTAGCCCAATACTTCAATATCAATTATGCCATACACAAAATAATTCCGGTTTTCCGCGACAGCAACTGGTTCATACCTTCATACATTGGACTGATGGCCATTGCTCCCGTTCTCAATAAAGCCATTGCCAATGCCACTCTTAAAGAGTCGGCAATTTGGGCCGCCATTCTCACCGCGCTCGAAATCTACGCCTACATTTTCAGCGTCACCTCCATAAGTTCCACCGGTTACAACATGATGCATTTCATATACCTATATATATTGGGCGATTTCTTGAAACGCGCATCGTCCCGCGTCAAAACCACCGCAGCTGCAGCCGCATACATTGCCGGGTGCATTGCAGCACTCATAACCGCAAAGTTTATTGGAACCGGCTACACGGCATTCGCCTACAACAGCCCCCAAATAATGATTGCGTCCGCGGGACTGTTTCTGCTATTTTCAAAAATGCGCGTCAAAAGCGCCGCAATCAACCTTGTCGCTTCCGGAACCTTCTGCGTTTTCCTCTTTCACTACTCAATAATCTACAATCTGAAAAGCCACCGGAGTTTCATAGCCATTGCCCTGGTATTTCTCGCGTCTTTCGTCATAGGAACCGCACTTTCAAAAGTGTGCAACGCCACATGGAACCTGATCATGAAAACAACGGCACGAAACAAGGCATGATGCCGCTTTGCGCTTCCATCAAATAATTCGTGCTTTTTTAAGTAAACGCTTTGCCAAATCAAAAATAATAGTTTACTTTGCAATACAGACATTTAAAAAATCAACATGTTCCTAACCTTAAAAAATTAGCCTCATGGTAGAAGAACAGCCAAACAAAAGTGGATTGAATCCGGAGAATTTCCGCAAAGTAATTAACGGAAAGGAAATTAACTTGTATACTTTGCGCAACAGCGAAGGTAACGAGATTTCTCTAACGAACTACGGCGGTGCAATAGTTTCGATAATGGTGCCCGACAAAAACGGGAATCTTGCCAATATCATACAAGGGCACGACAACATCGACGATGTAATACAAAGCCCCGAGCCTTTCCTCAGCACGCTGGTCGGGCGATACGCCAACCGCATAGCGAAAGGGAAATTCGTGCTCAACGGCAAAGATTACTATCTTGCAATAAACAATGGTCCGAACCATCTCCACGGCGGACCTACAGGTTTCCACTCAAAAGTATGGGAAGTGGAAAAAGTGAACGAACGCGCAATAGTTTTGCGATACGTTTCGCCATATTATGAAGAAGGTTTCCCCGGTGAACTTAAAATGACTGTAATGTTCACCTTTACCGACAACAATGAACTGATAATCGACTACAAAGGAACCTGCAACAAAAAGACAATCGTCAACATGACACACCACGGTTTCTTCTCGCTAGCAGGCATTGCCAACCCAACACCGTCGGCAGAAAACGTAATTTGCCAGATAAACGCAGACTACTATTTGCCCATCGACGACACTTCCATTCCTACGGGAGAAATACGCAAGGTAGAAGGCACTCCGTTCGATTTCCGCACACCGCACGCAGTAGGCGAACATATCAATGACGACGACGAGCAGATAAAGAACGGAGCAGGTTACGACCATTGCTTCATTCTCAACAAGCACGAACCGGGCGAATTGACATTTGCTGCTAAAATCAAAGAGCCCGAAAGCGGACGCACGATGGAAGTCTACACCACCGAGCCCGGCGTACAGTTCTATTCCGACAATTGGGCAGACGGATACAAAGGCCAAAACGGAGCGACATTCCCGCGTCGCAGCGCACTTTGTTTCGAAGCTCAGCATTTCCCCGACAGTCCCAACCACGCATATTTCCCGCCAGTGGTATTGCGCCCAGGCGAAATATATACGCAGAAAACCATCTACAAATTCGGCGTAGAAGACTAAAAAAGAAACAACTTAAAAAATAATCTAAACAATAAATTAATGGCACAAAAAACAAAACAATGGGCTGCGATTGTCATGATGGTCGCACTCTTCGCTATGATTGCCTTCGTGACAAACCTTTGCTCACCGATGGCCGTAATCGTACAGAACCAATTCGGAGCTTCCGAATTCCAATCACAAATAGGCAACTATGCAAACTTCATAGCATACCTGGTGATGGGTATTCCTTCTGGAATGCTTATCGTTAAGTTCGGCTACAAGAAAACTGCACTTCTTGCCCTCATTGTCGGCATCGTCGGCATGGTTCTTGAGCTTCTCTCGGGAACCCTTGAAAGCATGTGGGTTTATCTGCTCGGTGCTTTTATTGCAGGTTTCTGCATGTGTATGCTCAACACTGTTGTCAACCCCTTGCTGAACGTTCTCGGCGGCGGCGGCAATACCGGCAACCAGCTAATACAGATTGGCGGCGCTTTCAACAGTGCTGCAGCAGTAGCTGTTTACATCATCTTGGGAGCGTTGATTGGCGAAGTAACAAAAGACACAGCCATCGTAGACGCAGCGCCCGCAATGTATATAGCATTGGCAATCTTCGCAGTGGCATTCGTGGTACTGCTGCTTACAAAGATTGAAGAACCCGAGCAGGAGCCCGTAAAGGTAGAACTCATAAAAGGCGCTTTGAGCCACCGCCACTTTGCACTTGGTGCATTGGCAATCTTCCTTTATATGAGCGTAGAAGTTGGTACTCCTACATACATGATCAAGTATCTCATCAGCCCTGAGGTAGGCGTTTCGGCAGGTGTTGCTTCGCTGATTGCTGCCGTTTACTGGTTTGCAATGTTCATTGGCCGTACAATCGGCGGCTCCATCGGCGGCAAAGTATCCAGCCGTACTATGGTTACAACTGTAGCAATTGCAGCGATAGCATTGCTGGCATTCGGCATGTTCGCACCCAGCACATGGACTGTTGAAGTTCCGGGCGTTGACTGGGCAAAGCTTTCTGTAATTTGGGTTAATGTTCCCATTGGCGTTGCAGCTTTCATTTGCGTTGGACTTTGCACATCAGTAATGTGGGGCGGTATCTTCAACATGGCAGTAGAAGGCCTTGGAAAGTACACCGCTGCAGCTTCTGGCATCTTCATGACAATGGTGTTCGGTTGCGCAATAATGGTTGCTCTGCAAGCTGTTGTAGCAGACAATTGTGGCTTCCTCGTTAGCTACATAATCCCGCTAATCTGCGCAGCATACATTCTGTTCTACGCTCTTGTAGGCAGCCGCGTTAAAAAGACTGCAGAATAATAATCTGAAAATTCGAAATACAATTTAATAACCCTAACCATTGCAAGGCTGTATCGAAAGATATGGCCTTGCAACGGCAAAACCTAAAAAATAGAATTATGAAACTAAAAGTAGATGACGTTCGTAGCCGTTTCTTAAAGCATTTCGACGGCACAACAGGAAATGTTTACGCTTCTCCGGGCCGCATCAACCTTATAGGCGAACATACCGACTACAACGACGGATTTGTATTCCCGGGAGCAGTAGAACAGGGAATCATCGCAGAAATCAAGCCCAACAAATCACGCAAGGTTTGCGCCTACTCCATCGACCTGAAAGACTACGTAGAATTCAGTCTTGACGATGAGCAGGGACCGTCTGCCACCCACTTCCGTTTCGTTTACGGTGTATGCCGCGAGATGATGAAGCTCGGCGTTCCCGTAGAAGGTTTCAATTGCGCATTCGCAGGCGACGTTCCCCTTGGAGCCGGAATGTCTTCTTCGGCTGCTCTTGAAAGCACATTTGCTTTTGCGCTCAACGATATGTTCGGCGGCAACAAAATCGACAAATTCACACTTGCAAAGGTAGGACAGGCAACGGAGCACAATTACATCGGAACAAACTGCGGTATAATGGACCAGTTTGCTTCGGTATTCGGCAAAGCTGAAAACCTGATGCGCCTCGACTGCCGTTCTTTGCAATACAAATATTTCCCCTGGCATCCGAAAGACTACCGTCTGGTGCTTGTGAATTCGCAAGTCAAGCATGAACTTGCAAGTTCTGCATACAACCAGCGCCGCAAGAGCTGCGAAAACGTTGCCGAAGTGCTCAAGAGACGTTTCCAGGGAGTTAATTCGCTGCGCGATGCCAACTACGACATGCTCGATGCAGTCAAGGGCGAAGTAAGCGAAGAAGACGCATTGCGTGCAAAGTATGTAATCGGCGAGAAATATCGCGTGATGGAAGTATGCGTTGCACTCGAAGAAGACGACTACGAAGAAGTAGGACGCAAGATGTTCGAAACGCATCACGGCCTTTCAAAAGAATACGAGGTATCGTGCCCCGAACTTGACTTCCTCAATGACGTTGCCAAAAGTTGCGGCGTAACAGGTTCCCGCATAATGGGCGGCGGCTTCGGAGGCTGCACCATCAACCTCGTAAGCAACGAACTTTACGACAACTTCGTAAGCACAGCAAAGCAGGCTTACAAAGAGAAATTCGGCATAGAGCCGCCCATCATCGACGTTGTTATCGGTGACGGCTCGCGCAGAATCTGCTAAATCAATACTGCAAGCAAGACAAAGGGTATGCCGCACGTTTTACGGCATACCCTTAACTTTTTCAACCATAAACCATTCTTCATCACATTGCAGGCACTCTATGTTCACAACCGTTCAAGCATTGGTTATTGCGAGCTTTTGCGTTTTCGTGATTGCGGTATTCTATCTGACGTTTTTCGGGAAGAAAACAAAGAGTGACAGGGAGCGTGACAGCTTTATCCCCCAACACACGCCGCATGCAGGCAATCGCGCCGCACACAAAAAGCGCTACATCACCGTGAGCGAGTTGGTAATGAACTTCTTCCCTTCTTTTGACATGGAACATTGGGCCGAAGCCAAAGCCAAGGAAACAGGAAAAACGAAAGAAGATATAAGCGAAGAATGGAATGTCAACAAAGAGCGTTCGCGGCAAACCGGAATATTCTTGCGCCAGGAAATAGCCCGATATTTCACCGGAGCAACGATGAAGGATGAATTCCAATTCTATTACAAATGCCGTGACCGTGAAATTAAGGAAAGCATATCGATAAAACACGAAGAAGATTTGTTTCTCGATTTCACGGCAAAACACAAACTCCACGTTTACCGTACCAATCTTCTGATTTCCGACGACACCTTAAAAGTCGTGGGAAGAGTGGCATACATCGGCAAGCGCCAAGACGGGTATGAACTTTTCGACTGGAAGAGGAACAAAGGCGTAACCGACGATAACGGCAATACGATAATTGAAAACGCCTACGGGCAAAAAGGCATAAACGGGCTGGAGACGGTGGACGACACTCCTTTCTGGCATTACGCACTAAAGTTGAACATTTACCGGGCAATACTCGAAAAGAATTACCATTTGAACATCGTCAGAATGACACTGGTAGACATCAGCGCCAAGAACAAAAGCTACAAAAAGATTGACATACCCAAAATGAGCCGTGAGACAAGAATTGTCGTAGACTTCCTGTCCAAATCTTAATCTG
>CAZDOH010000010.1:24837-34981 GCA_964507005.1 uncultured Prevotella sp.
TGCTATGCGCAAAGGGGAATTCCGCCAACGGCTTAAACTCTATTTCTTTTTGGCGGCTTCAGCAGCCTTGGCAGCTTCTGCGGCTTTTGCGTCTGCCTCGGCAATCTTGCGGTCAACTTCCTCGAACTTTTCGCCCATGTTCAGAGCAAGATATATATTGTAAAGCGGTCTGCCCCACCACTCCACATCATTAGGCTTCAAGGCCCGGTAATGCTCAAGGTAAGGCATGGCAGTCCGCAGCAACTTGTCCGCTTCGCGCTTTATCTTGCGTATCTGCTCAAGGCTCATGTTCGCCTTAACCTTATCGTTCATCTCCGTAGCCTTGGCAAGATAAGCCGCACCAACGTTATAATAAGCTCCCGAATAGGTTGAATCGCTTTGTATTATGCTCGAAGCCAAAGCTATGCACTCGTCGTAGCGTTTCATTTTCAGAAGAACGAGACTTCGGCCGTACTGGGCCATTACAGAGCGCTGGTCAAATTTCAGAATATTGTCGGCAAGAGCGATTGCATCCTCAAACTTTCCTTTGTTGTTGTAATAGTCAATCAGATTTGTAAAGAAATAGTCATGCTGCGGGAACTCGGCAACCCCTTTCTTCAATATATCAACAAAAGCGGCCGTATCGTTAGCAGCCTTGTGCAGCCTGGCAGTCATTTCCAACTCCTTCTGCCTATACGTCGAGTCGAGAAGAGCCAGGGAATTGTACTTGAAAAACCTGTTGCGGTCGTTAAGCTGGAAAGCGCAGGCGGTAGCCCAATAGGCGGCACGTATCAGGTTCACGCTGTCGTTGCGCGAAATTTTGTATTTCCCGAAAAGAGGATTCGAACGGATGTCACAATACATCGCGAAATAGTTGTAGGCACTGTTGAAATCCTTTTTCAGCAGCACGAACTGCCCGCCGTTGTAAAGGTTTACATACTGGCTCCAAAGCAAAGCCCCGTGCGAACTGCGATATTTGTAGCTGACTTTTGTCTTCCCTTTCTTCTTGGCAGCATAAGCCTCCATTGTGTCGCACCGCACAGCAAAATTATACATCTGCAGAATGCTGTTGAACAATTTGAGGGTATCGTAGCTCTTTTTCAAGTAAGCCTCTTTGTTTTGCGCTTCATTGATTACGAGCCATGCTTCAACGCCCATATGCAGCACCTCGGGGTCGTCCTTGAACTTCTCGTTCTTCAGAAGGTTTTCGACTTGCCCTGTAGCGTCTCCCTTCTTTTTCAAGTTGCTGCGCACTTCGCGATATTCTTTCTGCGCATAACCTGTAACAAACAAGAACAACAAAGACAAAAGACAAATCCTTTTCATAATTTCAACCTATTACGATATGCAAAATTAGTAATTTTCACGACACGGCGGTCACCTCCCGTGAAGCGTAACGGAAACGTAACCTTCAGAGCAATGCTCAGATGCCCGCTATGTCTTTAAGGGAAACCCATCCCTTTTGCCCGTCGGAAAGCGAAATTTGCTGCCATTGTTTCAGCGTAGTGCCTGTAATCAGATGTATTTTTGCCCCTGGCTGAACCAGCTGCAGCGTCTTGGAATTATCGCTTGGCGACTGCTTCACATCGCATTGCTGCAGCACTATAGCCTCGCCGGCATTTGCTTTCGGCTGGGCAAAAGCGCACACCAACGACAGCACCGACAATGCCAGCGTGAATATCGAGCCGAAGAAGGCTACCTTTCTGAGCCACATCATCCTGCCGAAGAAATACACCAGCAATGCGACGAGTGTTACGGCAAAAAACACGATGCACAGTGCCGACCATGCCCCGCTGCTTTGCAATTGCACGAAATTGCGGGCCCAGGTTGTCATAAACGGAGTTGATGCGTTGACTTCCGGTTGTTTGATTTTTGCCAGGGTGATTTTCAGATTGAATTTGGCGTCGCCGTCTGTCGGGTCTATACGCAAAGCCCTCTCATAGTAAAGGCGGGCCTTCGGGTAGTCGTTGAGGCGGTAATGGCAATTGCCGAGGTTATAGTAAACATCTGCGCTCTGCAGCTTGTCGGCAACAGATTCGAATTCCGCAGCCGCAGCACGGTATTCGTTTTTCGAATACAGTTCGCATCCTTTTTTGTAGGCTTCGCCGGCATTGAAAGCCGAAGCGCTTACGGCGCTGCACACCGAAGACAGCGTAAATGCAATTATATATAGAATATGTTTCGCCATTGTTCTTAACTAAGTGAATTTTCAATTTCAACGATAGTCTTTGCCGAGCGCCCAAAAAGATTTTCCATATTTTCCTGCGGATTGCCCGGAGCATATCGGGCAAACTCGCACTCTTTCGTGACATCGGCAAATTCATCGGCAAGACTTTGCGACACGCCGTGGTTCACGAGTTCCTGCCTTATGCTGTCGGTATTGAATTCCGACATCGGCACCGACAGCCGGTGTGAAGCATACGAAAGCAGAGCATTGGCAAGTTCGTCGTAGAAGGCAGTAGAATTGCCTTCCTTCATAAGTTTTTCGGCCTTGCGCAAATGTTTTGTCGCCGTGCGTTTTGCATTGCGCTGCAGTCGCAGCACGGTGTTCCCCTTTATCTTTGCCGAGCGTTTCAGCGTTACGAAGCCTACGGCAAACAGCACAAGCATCAGCACGAAGCACAAATAATACGCGGCATTTTCGGGGTTAAAGAAACGCGCAGGCGTAGAGAACGCGCCACGGTGTATGTCGTTGATGTCCTTGCGCAAAAGCTCGGTATCTTCGCTTGACAGGTTTACTCCCTGCTCAACACGGAAGTCTATCGGCTCTGTGGCTGCAGTCTTGTAGTCTTTCGACGAAGGGTTGAAATACACCAGCTTTATCGGCGGCAATTTATAGTTTCCTTTCTGGTGGGGCACCACAACGTAGTCGTAATACACCGTTCCCGTCATGCCGTTGGCGGTAAGCGAAGTCTTGTCTGTAAGTTTTGCGGGGAACACATCGAAGTCAGCACCGAGATTCAGTTTCGGCGCACTAATCAGCTTCGTGTTGCCCGTGCCGTTTATGGTAAGCCGTATGGCAAGGTTCTCGTTTGTTTTGGGCTGCTTGGTGAGTATCGATGCGCTTATCTTGAAATCTCCTACGGCTCCCGAGAAGTCAGAGGGCTTGGGAGCAGGGAGTTTCGCCACTTCAATGGCTACCGACGGGGCCATAATGCTTTTCTTTACTTCGGCAAACGCAGTGTTTCCGTTGAAGAAAGCATCAAACGGATCTATATTTGGATTTGCCACCGACACGATGCCGTCGAACTTTATCGTAGGAATGTTGAGCTTCCCTGTCTGCTGCGGGAACATCACGTATTGGCACCATTTTGTGCTTTGGTAATACTCTCCGTTGTACTCTTCGGGGCTGAACGACTTGTTTTTGGGCAGCGGCACTTCCTGAATCAGGAATCCCTTGAGGTCGGGCATCTTGCCTGCAAGCTGCGTGAGGTTTACCCGGGTATATATCTTGTAGGTAAGCACCACCGGTTCCTGTTCAAACACTTTTGTCTTGTTTGCCGATACGGTAATGAAAAGGTCTTTTGCCGTGATTTTCCCGTTCGAGGGAGTGCGGGTTGCAACTGCGTTCTGCGACGAGCTGCCTGCCTGGGAGTTTTGCGTGGAGCGGGCAGCACCGGTGGCCTTTATCGTTACCGAATTTGTTTTATAGCTCTTGCCTGCTATCTGCACCACGGCTGAAGGGATATTCACCGTGCCGGGCTTGTCGATGGTGCACGTGTAAGTAAAAGTCACGGAACTCGTGGAAGAGCTTTTCCCGTTTATAATCTGATAGCTCGACATTTCGCTGCGGCTTGGGCCGTAGAGCACGTTGATTGTAGCGGGGAACTTGGGGCCGGTAAAGTTTTCAACGTCGCGTGTTGACACGTAATATTCTATGCGGAAATCTTCGCCGGTTTCCACGGTGCGCGGGGCATTGACTTTCAGATGTATCGTAGCCCACGATGGCATGGCGGCGAGCAATGCCAGCAATATGCTAAATGTAAGTTTGACGTTCAAATGCTTTGTAGACATGAATTACCAGTTTTTGTCAAGGCTTCTCGGGCTTGCGTACTGCTGCCCTTTGCGCAGTTTTTCCTGCGTTTTCTGTTCTTCTTGCTTTGCAGCGTCGAGCAGACGGTCGGCATTGTCTTTCGACATCTGGTTTTTGTTCTGCTGCTGTTGCTTGTCCTGCTGCTGTTTATCTTGTTGCGGCTTCTGCTGCTGTTTTTTGTCGTCTTTTTCGTCTTTGTTCTTGTCCTGCTGATTGTCTTTGTTTTGCTGTTGCTGCTGCTTCAGATGCCGGCAAAGCGCAAGGTTGTAACGGCTCTCGTCGTCACGGGGATTGTTGCGCAGGGCATTGGCATAGCTTGTAATGGCTTCGTCGTATTGTTTCTGGCTCTGCAGTATCACTCCCAAGTTGTGGTAGGCCTTGGCCTGGTAAAGCGGGTTTTTTGTGTTTTTTATTGCCGCCTCGTATTGCTGCGCAGCGTCTTTGGGATTGCGTTGGCGCAGCAGCGAGTTGCCGAGGTTGAAATTGGCTACGGGGTCTTTGGCGTTCTTCTTCAATGCCTTGCGGTAGGTAGTTTCGGCATCGTTGAACATGCTGTCGAGATACTGCGTATTGCCCTTGCGCACCAGGCGCCGGTTGTCGCCCTGCGAAAACGCAGGCACTGCAACGCAGAAAGCCATAATTGCCAATGCCAGTCTTACGGCAAAGTTGCGCCGCTGCCGACTGGCTGCAAGAGGGATGGTATATGTTTTCGCTGTCATGATTTCTTCTTAAACAGATTGAGTTTGTGGAGTATCCGGTTTTTGCGCTCCATGATTATGGCATCGGCAACCAATGCCAGGAGTGCCAGCAGGGCCACCCACTGGAACTGCTCGTCGTAGGAAGAATAAACTGCCGACGAGAGTTCGCTCTTTTTTATTTTGTCGAGCGCTGCGAAGAGAGTTTCCCGTGCTGCCGGGGCGCTGTTGAGGTAGATGAACGAGCCTTTCCCCGCTTCGGCTATCTTGCGGCACATGTCTTTGTTGAGCCGTGTGATGACTGTCTGCCCGTTTTTGTCGGAGATGTATTTGCCGGAGTTTGCAGGGTCGGGCACCGGTGCTCCGCTGTCTTTTCCCACTCCTATCATAAACACCCTGATGCCTTTCTTGGCGGCATCGCGCGCAGCCTCTTCGGCGCCTCCCTCGTGGTCTTCACCGTCGGTAATCACTATAATGGCGCGCCCCACTCCTTCGGCTTGGGTGAAGCTTTTCGTTGCGAGGTTTATGGCCTGCCCTATTGCGGTTCCCTGGCGTGTGATGAGCGACGGCGACACGGCATCGAGAAACATGTTTGCCGAGATGTTGTCGCTTGTGATGGGCAGCTGGCAGAAGGCGTCTCCGGCAAACACCACGATGCCCACCTTGTCGTTGTCCATGCGCGAGATTGTGGAGGAGATGAGCTGCTTTGCGCAGTCGAGGCGGCTTGGGGCCACGTCTTCGGCGAGCATGCTGTTTGAAATGTCGAGGGCAACGATTGCCTCAATTCCCTGTTTCTTTTCGTTGTCGACGGCGAGGCCCATCTGCGGGCGTGCTAGTGCCACTATGAGCATTGCCGCCGCAAACAGGGTAAGCGCGAACTTAAGGTGCTGCCTTGAAGGCGAGGCGTCGGGCATAAGGGTTTTGAGGAGCGCGGTGTCTCCGAAGCGGCGCAGCCTTCGCCTTGAGGCGAAGCACGAAGCCACGTAGACTGCAGCCCACACTGCGAGCAGCACGAGCAAATAGAGGTATTTTGGGTCTTCGAATCTGAACATTTCTTTCTTGTATTATGGCAGCCGGCGGAACACGGTGATCTTCAGCAGCATTTCGAGCAGAAGAGTGAATATTGCGAGCGCCGCCAAGGGCTGGTAGAGGTCGTAGCGCTTCGAATACTTTCTCACGCTGAACTTTGTCTTTTCGAGGGTGTCGATGTCGCGGTACACTTTCTTCAGCTGGCTTGTGGAGTTTGCCTGGTAGAACTGCCCTCCGGTAGCGCTGGCAATGCCCTGCAGCGTCTGGGTGTCGATTTCGCACGGCATCTGTATGTAGTGCACTCCTCCTCCGGGCAGCGGGTACGGGAAGGGAGCCTTGCCGTTAGTGCCCACGCCGATGGTGTAGATTCTTATGCCGTAGGCGGCGGCGATGTCGGCAGCCGTGAGCGGCGATATTTCCCCGGCGTTGTTAGATCCGTCGGTGAGCAGGATTATCACCTTGCTCTTTGCCTTGCTTTCCTTGAGCCTCGACACGGCGTTGGTTATGCCCATGCCTATTGCCGTGCCGTCGTCAATCACTCCGTGCATGGCCAGGTCGCAGCTCACCTGCTGCATGAGGCTCATGAGCGCGGTGTGGTCGGTGGTCATGGGGCATTGCGTGTAGGCTTCGGCGGCAAACACGGTGAGCCCGATATTGTCGCTCGGGCGTGCGCTTACGAACTCGGTGGCTACGGTCTTGGCTGCCTGTATGCGGTTTGGCTGCAGGTCTTCGGCGAGCATACTTGTTGAAGCGTCGATGGCTAGCATTATGTCGATGCCTTCCACCTGCGACTGTTTCCACGAGTTCTTGCCCTGCGGTCGTGCCATTATGAGCACGATGAGCGCCAGTGTGGCGAGCCGCAGCACGAAGGGTGCGTGCATGAGCCTTGTGCGGAGCGTGGGGCGTATGTAGCGGTATGCGCTGGTGTCGGAAACTGTGATGAAAGCCTCGCGGCGGCGGTGCCGCATGAAGTGCCATATTGCATAGGGCACCAGCAACAGCAGCAACAGCAGGACTTCTTTGTTGGCGAATGTAATCATTTCAGTATTCTGTCTATAGCAGCAATTCGAAGATTTCTACGATTATGAGCGCCGCCACGACGGCAGTCAGTGCAACGGCTGCGGCAAGCGCCAGCTGCTTCCTGCGGCGTGGCCACGTGCTGGGCTCCTGGGGCTTTTCCTCCTCCTCTTCCTGCGGCGGTGCCGGTGGCGGAGTGTTGCTTTTCGTGGTTTCCACGTACGCCTGCAGTCGGCCCAGGTTGCGCTCGTCTTCGCCTGCTTCGGGCTGCAGCTTTGCGAACTTGGCAAGGTCGGCCGTGGCCAGAATTTCGCGCAGCTCGGCATAGTCGGGGCGCTGTTCGCCTTCTGCGGTGGAGGCGTTGTCGATGAGGTGCTCCACCAGTTCGCGGGAAGTCATCTCGTCGGTGCGGAAGCCGTATCGCTTGCCCACGTACCGCCGCAGTATGGCCACGAGGTCGGTGTAGTAGTCCTTCGGCGCCAGCTGCCCTGCGTCGTGCTGCTCCTTGAGCTTGGCTATGAGCATTTGGGCTTCTTCGTGTGGGAGCATTGCCGGCTTTGGTGCAGGCTTGGGGCGCGGCAAAGCCTTTGTCTGCTTCAGCCTCCTCACAGCCACTGCCACGGCCGCAATGCCGGCGATGAGCAGCAGCGAGAGCACGAAGAGCGGCATCCAGTCGCGCCAGGTGTAGACGGGCTCGATAATCTCCTTGGGCCCGAAGTATTTGTCAACGTTGGCGGTGTCGACCTTCACGTCGTTCACCTTCAGCGCCAGTGGCTGCGTGGCATACGTGCGCTTGCCCACCTTCACGCTGAGCGAGGGGATGGAGTAAAGCGCAGGGTCGAAACTCGTCACGGTAAAGGCGAAGTGCGTGGTTTCGGCGCCGGCGGCACTTTCGGTTCCGGTAACGCCGCTGCCAATCACCTCCACGCCCTTGTTCATGAGCTGCTGCAGGTCGGAGGGGAACACGGGTTCCGCGCCCGCGGGGTGAGTGACGTCGATGCGCACTGCCGTCTGCTCGCCTATGAGCATTTCGGTGGAATCGATGGCGGCCACTACCTTCACCTGCGCCCGTGCCGCAGTGCCGAAGAGCAGGAACAGTGCGAAGAGCGCTGCCGTCACTGCCGAAGGCGCCCGCAGCCCGGCTGCCTTCCGGTTTGCGTGCCGCTGTGTATGTTTTTTCTGACTGTCTGTCATTTTTCTTGTGCTTTATCTTTTATGCCCGCGCGCCGAAGAGCTGCATGAGCTTCTTCACGTAGTTGCCGTCGGTGGGGATGCTCACGTTTCTCACTCCTGCCTTCACCAGTTGCCCGGCGAGGTCGTCGTGGCGCTTCTGCCACGCCTGGGTGTGGAGCTCGCGCACGCGGCGGCTCGAGGTGTCGACATACACGGTGCGCCCTGTTTCGGCGTCGCGCATGGCCACGATGCCCACGTCGGGCAGGCGGCGCATACGGTCGTCGTAGACTTCTATGGCGCTGAGGTCGTATTTGTGGGCTGCCATTTTCAGCGTGTCGCCCATGTCGTGGAAGTCGATGAAGTCGCTGATCACGAACGCCGCGCACTGCCTGCGCTGCACCCTGAGCAGGAACTCCAGCGCCCGGGCGGTGTGTGTGCCGCGGTGCCGGGGCTCGAAGGTGAGCAGTTCGCGTATGATGTAGAGAATGTGCTTGCGTCCCTTTTGCGGGGGGATGTATTTCTCCACGATGTCGCTGTAGAACACCACACCTATCTTGTCGTTGTTCTGCATGGCCGAGAAAGCCAGCGTTGCGGCAATTTCGGTAATGAGTTCGCGCTTCGTGCGGACGGCCGTGCCGAAGCACTCCGAGCCCGAGACGTCTACCATCAGCACCACGGTGAGCTCTCGCTCCTCCTCGTAGACCTTCACGTAGGGGCGGTTGAAGCGCGCGGTGACGTTCCAGTCGATGTCGCGCACGTCGTCGCCGTACTGGTACTCCCTCACTTCCGAGAAGCTCATGCCCTTGCCCTTGAATGCCGAGTGGTATTCTCCGGCGAAGATATTGCTGCTGAGCTTCCGCGACTTGATTTCAATGCGCCTCACGCGGCGCAGCAGTTCGTTGGTATCCATACCGCCGAAAAGCCCCGTCAGGGCACTGCCACTTTGTTGATGATTTCGTCGATGATATTGTCGGCCGTCACATTGGCAGCCTCGGCTTCATACGAAAGTCCGATGCGGTGGCGCATCACGTCGTGCACCACGGCGCGCACGTCTTCGGGAATCACGTATCCGCGGCGCTTCACGAAGGCAAAGGCGCGCGAGGCATAGGCCAGGCATATCGATGCGCGTGGGCTGCCGCCGAAGGTGATGTACTGCTTGAGGTCGCCCAGCTTGTAGCGCTCGGGGTAGCGCGAGGCAAACACGATGTCGGCGATGTACTGGCAGATCTTCTCGTCGAGGTAGATTTCCTTCACCACTTCGCGAGCATGCATTATGGTCTGCGCCGTCACCACGGGCGTCACCTCCTGGGGCTTGCGCTCCTCGAGCTTTGCGCGCACGATGGCCTTCTCCTCGTCCATCGAGGGATAGTCGATAACCACCTTCATCATGAAGCGGTCGGTCTGGGCCTCGGGCAGTGCGTAGGTGCCCTCCTGCTCAATGGGGTTTTCGGTGGCGAGCACCAGGAAGGGCTCGGGCAGCGCGAACGTTTCGCCGCCGATAGTCACCTGCCGCTCCTGCATGGCTTCGAGCAGAGCGCTCTGCACCTTTGCCGGGGCGCGGTTGATTTCATCTGCCAGAACGAAGTTGGCGAACACCGGACCGCGCTTCACCACGAAGCTTTCGGTCTTCTGGCTGTAGATTAGCGTACCGATCACATCGGCGGGGAGCAGGTCGGGCGTGAACTGCACGCGGCTGAACTGCGCGTCCACCAGTGCGGCAAGCGTCTTTATGGCCAGCGTCTTTGCCAGGCCCGGCACGCCTTCCAGCAAGATGTGTCCGCCCGAGAGCAGGCCCACCAGCAGGGAGTCGACCAGATGTTTCTGCCCCACGATAGTGCGCCCCATGCCGGCGGTAAGCTCGTCGAGAAAGCCGCTTTCTATGCCTATCTGCTCGTTGAGAGCGCGAATGTCTATGCTGCTGTTCATATTCTCTTGTATTTTTTGCGTTACGTAAAACAATAATTTCTTTCATGCAAAAATATAACTATCTTTCCTAACACCCGCAATGCTTCATATTAAAAAAAGAAAACGCCGGGGCAGGAACGCGAGAAACTTCGGTTTTTACACTTTTACACTTTGACACTTTAACACTTTAACACATTAACGCCAAAGGGCCGCAATCACTTGCGGTCCTTAGGCAAACGGTCGGAGCGGCTGAAGAACAGCCGGAAGCCGAGAAAAGAAGCTGAATAGATGAGGCACTGCCCGAGGTAGAACA
>CAZDOH010000011.1:0-34491 GCA_964507005.1 uncultured Prevotella sp.
GGCGAAGACTTCAAGGCGCTTTCCGTTGTCGCGCAGAATTTTGCCGATGCCTTACGGAAGCGTCCGGAGATAGGCAAGGCGCACTACACATTCAACATGGACTATCCGCAGTATTCGGTGGAGGTGGATGCCGCACGGTGCATGATGAAGAACGTGTCGCCCAAGGATGTGCTTGCCACCATGTCTGCCTACATAGGCGGCGACTATGCCTCGAACATCAACAAGTACACCAAGCTCTATCGTGTGATGGTGCAATCGGAAGCGGCAGACAGGCTCAATGAAAGGGCGTTGGACAACATGTTTGTGAGAAGTGCCGACGGAACGATGTCGCCATTGAGCGAGTTTGTCACGCTCAAGAAAGTGTACGGCGCCGAATACCTTACCCACTTCAACCTTTTCCCTGCCATCCGCATAAACGGAACGGCTGCAGACGGCTACAGTTCCGGGCAAGCCATACAGGCGATAAGCGAAGTGGCTGCACAAACACTCCCCAGGGGCTACGGCTACGAGTTGGGCGGATTGTCGCGTGAAGAATCATCGCAAGGCAATGCCACCATTGTAATATTGGCCATAAGCATTGTGTTCATCTACATCATACTTTGCTGCCTCTATGAAAGTCTGCTCATACCGTTTGCCATAATCCTTGTCGTTCCGTTCGGCTTGTGCGGGAGTTTTCTTCTGTCCTCGTTGTTTGGCCTAGACAATAGCATCTATATGCAAATAGGTCTCGTCATGCTCATTGGCATGTTGGCTAAGACTGGCATACTCTTGACAGAATACGCAATAGAGCGGCGCAAGGCTGGCGAATCAATTGTTCGCGCCACGCTCTCTGCCGCTGCTGTGCGTTTGCGCCCTATCATTATGACGGCAAGCGTCATGATAACAGGAATGTTGCCGCTGATGTTTGCCCATGGCGCAGGAGCAAGAGGCAATGTAGCTGTCGGTACTTGTGTTGTCGGCGGAATGGTTGCCGGAACAATCGCCATATTGTTCTTATTGCCAGTTCTCTATTGTGTATTTGAGACTTTGGAAGAGAATATGAAGCATCGAAAATAAAAGATGTCTGGATATAGGTTGTCAATATCTAGATGTACTTTTATTCTTTTTGATGCCACTTAATATTTCAGACTGTCACAAAAAGAAAAACAAACTAGACAAAACCGGCCCTCAAGAATCACGCGCAAAAAAGCAGGGCAGGAAAGTTGCCCGTCCTGCCCCGTCTTCGTATAGTTTTCAGTAGCCTTACAGGTTGAATGCCTCTTTGAGTTCGTTCATCGACTCGTCGGTCATACCTGTGGGTTCGAATCCCATGGATTTTGCATCCTGATAGATTTGTGCCGATTTCACCAACACGTCGATTTCGTCGAATGCCTCGAGAGCGTCGTTGCCGATAGCCACTACGCCGTGCTTTTCCCAAAGCACCACATTGTGTTCCTGCAACCCCTTTACAGTTTCCTCGGCGAGCTTTATGCTCGAGGGCATTTCGTAGGGGATTATGCCGAGCCCCTTGGGGCAGAAGGCACGTGTTTCGGGTATCATCGACCAAAGCAGATGAGTCAGCACTCCAGGCTTGAGGTATTCGGGGTTGTGCGACATAGCCACGAGCTCGATGGGGTGCGTGTGTATCACAGCGCGGAAAGTCGAGCCTTTGGCGATGAGGTCGTCGTGGATAGCCAGATGCGAGGGAAGCTCGGAAGTGGGCTTCACAGGATTGTCGGCAATCATTTCATAGCTTTGGCAGTCGGGCAGGATGCGTATTATCGAGCCGTTGTCCATGGGCCAGCGTGCGAGGTCGCGCATGCGGCGGCCGGTGCCCTTGCAATAGAATATGCCGCCCTTGATGTGGGGCAGAGTCATGCCGATGGGCATAACGGGACCTATTGCGGGAAGCGCGGCAAGCGCCTGCGTGTCGACATGTTCGGTGATGTTGACAGTGATGTTGCCGCCGTTGCGCTCAGCCCAGCCTTTTTGCCAGAGATAGCCGGCAACTTCCGCAGCCTTGAGCACTTCGGCTTTGGCGCGGGGATAATCGTCGAGAAGTGATTTCATTTCTTTGTATTCTTGTTTTTGTATCTTCGGCCTCGAAGTGAAGCCGTTTTTTTTAATTAAGGCGGACAGCCTTCGCCGCCCGCCTTATGAGGATGTTGTTTCAGATTATATCAGCTGAGGCAGGAAACACGACACTATGAGCACCAGTATTCCCACTACAAGCACGCCTACGGTCTTTGCCGAGCATCCCTTCCATTCCTTGAGTATGATGCCCCACACGTTCGAGAACGTGACGTTGAGCGCCATGAGGATGCAGAACGAGAGAGTCATGAGCGTGGGCGATGAAGTGAGGAAGCCCTTGCCCAGCGACAGACCGAAGAACTGCGAATACCACAGCGCGCCGGCAAGTGCGCAGAACAACAGGTTGTTGCCCCATACGCTGCCTTTCTTATAGTCGCCCCAGGTGGAGTTCTTGCTGTTCTGGTAGAAGCAATACAAGGCATTTGTAATGAATCCGCCGATAGTCACGAGCAGCGTTGCCGGAAGCGTGCGGAACATAGGGTTGGTAAGGTCGCCGAAGTTGATGTCCTTGCCGAATTCCAGTCCCACGTTGAAGCATCCGCTCATGAAGCCTGCAAGAAGCGCTATGGCAATGCCTTTGGGGAAGTTGAAGTCCTTCACTGCCTGCTTTTTCTCCTCTTCGGAAAGCGATGCCGACTTCATGGCTCCAGCCACGCCGATTATGGCGATGCCGGCGAGCGTAGTCACCACGCCAATTATCACGGCACAAGTGAGCGACGAGAGGGCATTGAGTTCGGGGAAGAAGGCATTGAGCAGCACGGGGCCCATCACAGTGCCAAGTCCGGCGCATGTGCCGAGGGCAATCGACTGCCCGAGAGCTACGCCGAGGTAGCGCATGGAAAGGCCGAACGTGAGTCCGCCCACGCCCCACAGCACACCGAAGACTATTGTCATTGTCAGGCGGAAGCTGTCGGCGCCCGAAAACAGTTCGGTGAGCGTGTGCCCTTCGGGAACGGCGAGCAGCGCGCCCAGCAGCGGGAACACAAGCCACGCGAATGCGCCCTGCACTATCCAGTAACTTTCCCAGCTCCAGCTCTTGATTTTGTTGATGGGAACATAGCTGCTCGACTGGCAGAATGCGCCCACCGCGATTATCAGCAATCCTATAAGAATTTCCATCTCAGCGCAATTTATGCATTAGTTACGCTTCGAAAGCACTTCCTGCTCGTATTTTTCAACGTCGGCGATATACTGCTCGCCTACAGGTATGTTGTTCTTGAGGTTGAAGTAGTCGTAAACGGCGCCGAAGGGCATTGTCTTCTCTTCTTCAAGCAGAGCAAGGCGCTGGAAGAGCTTGCCTTCATCCTCGTACTTGCGCAGTGTGTCGAGCGGCTCGAGGAATGCCTGGAGCAGCGACTTCTGTGCAGCGCGCACGCCGACGATGTATGCGCCGATGCGGTTGATTGAGCCGTCGAAGTAGTCGAGGCCGATGTGTGCGCGGTCGAGAGCGTTGGCGCGAACCAGTTCGGCGAAGAGGTTGCGGGTGTTGTCGTCGAAGAGCGTAACGTGGTCGGAATCCCAGTGCATGGGGCGCGACACGTGGAGCATCAGTTCGGGCACGAAGAGCAGCAGTGCGCTAACAGCGTCGCTCACGTTCTCGGTGGGCTCGTAGTGGCCAGTGTCGAGGGTGTACATCACGTTGTTCTTTGCGCAGTAGCCTGCATAGAAGTCGTGCGAACCTACGGTGTAAGCCTCCAGACCGATACCGAAGAGCTTTGCTTCGAGGCAGGACTTCATACCCGGCAAATCCTCCTTCAGAATCTCGTCGAGCGAGTTCTTGAGTATTTCGCGGTAGCGGCCCTTCTCCACGGTGATGTCCTTGCTTCCGTCATGAATCCAGATATTCATGATACAGGGGTCGTTCTGATACTTGCCCATAGCGTCGGCAATGCGGCGGCAGCGCTTGGTGTGCTCAATCCAAAATTCGCGGATGGCGGGATCGGGATTAGAAAGCGTGAGGTTGCCGCTCAAGGGGTGTGAGAAGGAAGTGGAGTTGAAGTCGAGCTTCATGTTCTGCTCCTTTGCCCACTGCATCCAGCCGGCAAACTGTTCAACGCCTACCTCGTTGCGGTCGATCTGCTTGCCGCCGAACTCACCGTAGATTTCGTGGAGGTTAAGACGGAATGTACCTGCGAGCATAGAGTTAACCTTCTCGATGTCCTGGCGCAGTTCGTCGATGTTGCGTGCCTTGCCGGGATAGTTGCCGGTGCTCTGGATGCCGCCCGAAGCAGCCTCGCCGCGCTCAAAGCCAACAACATCGTCAGCCTGCCAGCAGTGCAGCGAGATAGGGGTTTTCTCCAAAGTTTCAATAGCCTTGTCGGTATCAACACCCATCTCGGCATAACGAGCCTTGGCAAGCTCGTAAGAAGCTTTAATAGTTTCTTCTTTCATAGTTGTTTGTTTTTTTAAGTTATTTATAAGTTGCTTGTTATGTCATTTATTTTTGAAACTGTACTTCCCCGACTTCAGCTGGTAAACGGCCTTTCCGTCGGAGTATTTCTTCGATGCCACACCTTTCTTTCCGGTCACGATTTTCAAGTCGTCCATTTTCTCTACGGGCAGCACGAAAGTTGCCGTGGTGTTGGCGGGGATAGTAAACGCGATACCGGTTCTCTCTGATGGAACGTTCCATTCGCTGTCGATAGGGCCGTACATCGAATCGAACCCGCCTTTCACGATTGTGCTGTTATTTCTGCGGATAGTATGTAATGGTGCCTATGGCCTTGGCCACAGCAGCGCGCATTTCCCAGCGGTCCTTGTACAGTCCCACGGCCTTTGCCTGTATCATGGCATTGCCTATCGCCGTACCTTCGGCCGGACCTGCTATCACGGGCATGCCGATGGTGTCGGCTGTGAGCTGACTCATAAGCTTGTTCACGCTACCTCCACCAATGACGTGCAGTTTGTCGATAGTGAACGAAGCCATACTCTGCAGCGAAGTAATCACTTCACGGTAGCGGCATGCCAAACTGTGGTATATGCACGAAATCATCTGGGCGTCGTTTGCGGGCACTGCCATGCCGTTTTCCTTGCAGTAAGCCTTGATTTCGGCATCCATGTCGTCGGGATTGGCAAAACGTGGGTCGTCGGGGTTGAAAACCGACGGGAAGTAGATTTCCTCCCTTGCCATAGCCTCGATCTGAGCGTAGGTATAATTGCGGCCCTCGCGGCTCCAGCACTTGCGGCTTTGTTCGAGCAGCCACATGCCGGTGATGTTCTTAAGGAAGCGCGTGGTGCCTTCAATGCCGCCCTCGTTGGTGTAATTCAGCGCACACGACTGCTCGGTGAGTATGGGCGAAGGACTTTCTATACCCATGAGGCTCCATGTTCCGCTGCTAAGGTATGCAAAATGCTCGTCGCTGGCGGGCACTGCGGCTATGGCGGCTGCGGTGTCGTGACCTGCCACTGCAATCACGGGCATAGGCTCCACACCCAGTTCCTCGGCTATTTCGGGCAGCAGTTTGCCTACCTCGGTGCCGGGCTGCACAAGCGGCAGCAGCATGCTTGAGGGGATGCCGAGCTTTTCGAGCAATGGGCGGTCCCAGTCACGCGTTGTGGCGTTGAGCATCTGCGATGTCGATGCCACGGTGTATTCGGTGAACATCTTCCCGGTGCAGAAATACGACAGCAGGTCGGGAATGAACAAAATCTTGTCGGCATTGAGGCGCGGCGCGAAGTTTTCCTCCTGGGCCTCGAACATCTGGAACACCGAGTTGAAGTTCATTATCTGAATGCCGGTGTGCGCATAGAGTTCCTCGCGGGGCACTATGGAATATGTCTTTTCGGGAGTGCCTACGGTGTACTGGTCGCGGTATGCGCGGGGCAGACCGAGCAGCGTGCCGTCGGCAGCGATATATCCAAAGTCGCAGCCCCAGGTGTCGATACCTATGGAATCGAGCTTCACGCCGAGGTCACGAGCTGCAGCTATCGACTTCTTGAGGTTGTCGAAAAGGGCGTATACATCCCAATAGTATTTGCCGTGTATGCCCATTATGGCGTTGGGGAAACGGAATATTTCCTTCATTTCGAAGGAGTTGTCGGTAACGGTGGCCAGCATGCCGCGGCCGCTGGTAGCGCCCACGTCGAAAGCCAGGAAATTGTATGTTTTCATTGCTGTACAGTAGTTTATATCATTATGAATTTCAGTGTTGCAGGGACACTTTTATATCCCACCTACAAAGTTAATTCTTTTTCGCATACACACCGCTTTTGGCAACCATTTATTGCAAAAAAAGTTATTCAGAACATCATTGAAGCCGCATGGAATATGCGCCAAGCCCTTACGTTTGTGCGGAACGGCTTTCCGCGCAGCGCGGATGCGCCTAGCGGCGCTACGCAAAGCGGCAGAATTTTTCTGCCATGCGCATAGCGAAAAAGTGGTGTGCGCAGGGCGTCTTTTCGCAAAACGGGAAGAGGAAGCGCGTTTTTGAGGCAAAAAACATGCGTTTTAAGACCGGGAAAATGCCGTCTTACAGAGTTGGCGTTTTTTCAAATTTGGAGAAAAATTTTACCGAAACAACGTAATCGTCTAACCATAGAGGTTTAATGGAAAACGCAAAATGGAGTTAGAGCGCGTTTTTGCGGCAAAGTGAAAACGTCTCACTTTTCGGGCACAAACTCCAGAACCCAAGCGTCGCTGGGAGCTATCGACGTATCGATGTGTGCCACGCCGTCAGCACCGCTAGCACCTATTTTGCGGCGCGATTTATCGTTGATTCTGAATATTTTGCACTTTCCGCGCATACCATAGTCGGCCGCGTTGATGTCAAACTTCACAGGCACAGCCGCGCTTTTGCTTATGTTTGCCATAGCCACTGCCAAACAGCCGTCGGACGACCGCCATGCGCCCACACACACCACCGGCACAGGTTTGCTGAACTCCTTGACCGTGCTGCCACTTCGCCCTGCATATATCGATATCTGCGATATGTCTATGTTTTCTTCAGGTATGGGGAATTGGGGCGGGCGCACGAACACGCCATTGAGCAGATATTTCAAAGCACGCTGCCGCACTCGGGCAAGTTTCATCAAAAACGCCACTTCCTCGCCACGACAATCGTTCAGGAACTTATGGTAATTGGCTATGGTGGGCTGCATGCCCCATGCGAATTCCTTGGCCTGCTCCATTCTGAACTGACTGTTGTATTTTTCGGGCAGCGGCTTCTCCCTGTTGGCCGGGCGATACTTGTCGGGCCATTTGTCATCGTAGGGCGGATATGTGAGCGAGGAGTAGCTGCCAAACGTTATGGCATAGTCGTGATAGACAGCCTGATAAAGCGGAATGGTTTCCACGCCGCCTACGCCTAGATATCGTTCGCGGCTGGCTTCAAGCGTCAGGAAAAGGTCGAGATACGGAATCCAGTCTTCGCCCGATCCCTCGCCGCCAAGCACCACTTGCTTGCCTTTTGCCCCAGCGCGGATTTTTCTTGTCATTTCGCCAAAGCCATTAACCCACGAATTACCACCGCCAAGCGCGTGTCCGTGAGCCTTCACATAGCATGGCAGATTCGAGCAGGCCTGGTCCATATACACGCCGCTCACCCCATAGTCGTTTACAACGGTGTCGGCTTTCGAGGCATATTTGTCTTGCCAGAACTGGGTACCCAGGCACATGGGCGTTATGCCGCGTCCGGTGAAAATGTTTGCCACTCCCGAGAAATCGCATCCGTTGTGCCCCCTTGCGGCATAGTCGGCGGCGTGTTCCCGCTTAAAACTCTCCGTGGTGTTTCCCCACTGAAACGAGTTCATATACACTATAGCGTTCACGCCTTTGCGTTTAGCTTTTGCCACAGCATCGGTAAAGCGCTGTGCGCCCTCGCGGGGCGGCAGATAATCGGGGAAGCCCTCATCGTATGAACATCCATGCCACCAGTGCCAAAACACGCTGACCGGCAGTTTCAGCCGCTGCTGCGCGTCGAGTGCCTCGGTCAGCACGTTGTCAGAGTAGCCGCGGTTCCACACCCACAGCGCCGTTTGCGTTACCCATTTGGGCAGCATTCCGCGCTTCAGCCGGCTTTCCCTGCACCAATGCTGCTTTGTGCCCCATTCCCGGTATAGCTCGGCTGCCGTCAGCCAGTCGCCTTTCATCGTGCCAATCACTGCCTTGTATGGCACCGCCACTTCGTCTTTACCCGTGGCGTAAGGCAACAGGTTCATCACCGAGAAACATGTGTGGTTGGCTGTGAGTGCCAGATGATATTCCTTGATGTTGGCCAGAGTGTCTTGCGATGAAAAATAAAGCATATCGCCTGTTGCCTTGCCGCACAAAGCCATCAGCTGCATTGACAACGGACCCGGGCTGCTCCACGTCATTCGTTTCACCGGATTTGTGTCGCTTATGCCTTGACGCGGTTTTTTGTCCACACTGCCGAGCCATGTGGCCACAGCCAGTTCCTCGTCGCCCAGATTGCGCAACCGGGCCACAATCGGGAATTCCACATCCATCAAGTCGCGCCGGGCCACACCTTTCATCTTCATGCTCCAATATGCCAAAGGCTTTTCCTTATCCACTTCAATGGTGGCCGTAAACTCAAACCCGCTGTCGCCACTCCACACTATCTGCAAAGCCGTGCCGCTAAGCTTGCTGACAACCACGCGGTTCACCCCGAAATCGGCAAGGCGGCCGTTAGGCTCATGCACTTGCCATAGGCGTTCCGGCGGCAGCAAGGTGTCTATCAGTTCTTTGTTTTCCACCAGATTTTTCAGCGACACCACATCGCCGTTGGCGTCTACTGTCAATGCTATTTGCCGGTTGCCTATGGACTCCGTGCCGGCCTGCGCCGCGCCCGGGGCAATAGCCACGGACATCAGCAATGTCAGCAGCCAGTTCTTGATTTGAGTTCTATTTTTCATTTAAAATTCCGTTGATAAACACGAGTAAAAATACTCCAAAATACTTGATATATGCAAGCAATTCTCTGAAAATCCCGCAAATGATTCCGCAGTATCTTTTATAGCCGCAAAACTGTTGCCCTACCCTGCTGCAAAAAACAAACCGGCGGTTTGCGGCCGCCGGCTGTTGGGTTCGCTGCACGGGCAGCGTTTAGAGTTTATTGTCGGTTACTTCAGATGCTTCAGCCATTCGGCCAGCTCATCGCACATCTGCTTGTGATAGCGGAAATCTTTGCTTGCGCCGAAGCCGTGGCCGCCGCTGGGGAAAATATGCATGGAGGCATCCACACCGCAGCGCTTGAGGGCCTGATAGTAGCGCACCGAGTTCTCGGGCATCACACACCCGTCGTCGTTGCTCAGTAAGAGAATTGCAGGCGACTGTCCGGGCTTAACCTGCAGTTCGTTGCTGTAGGCATTGTTGACCTCGGGCTTGGGGTTTTCGCCGAGCAGGTTCTTGCGCGAGTCGGCATGGGTTATGGTCGAGTCCATGGAGATTACGGGATAAAGGAGAATCTGGAAGTCGGGGCGCGCATCGCCAACCGAATGTGTGGCCACGGTAGAGCACAGATGCCCGCCGGCGCTGTGACCCATAATTCCCACTTTCGAGGCATCAACACCCCACTCCTTTGCATTGCGGCGCACTATGCGTATTGCTTCGTAGGCATCGCTCTCGGGCACGGAAGTATAGCCGTTGGGCATGCGGTAGGTAAGCACGAAGAGGGCCACTCCCTGCGAATTGAAGAATTCGGCCCAGTCTTTCCCCTCGCTGTCGATGGCAAGTGTCCAGTAGCTGCCGCCGGGAAGGCATACCACAGCACGCCCGGTGTTCTTGTCGGCAGGGGGCAGGAATGCAAACATCTGCGGCTTGAAGTTGCGCTCGGCATCGTTATAGGGTTTTGCAATATCCATGCCGTTGGTATTGGGAAGGCCATCGGGCCATACGTCCACGGTAAACGTTTTCTGCGCGAACGTGCTGATAGCGGCAGCCAACACAAGGGCTGCAGTAACAAATATCTTTTTCATCTTACTTTTTGTTATTCAAATCGTCAAGCCACTTGAAAAGGTCGTTCATCTCGCAGTCGTGCCACTTGAAGTTCTCGTGGCAACTGAATCCATGGTCACCCGATGGGTAGATGTGCAACGCTGCGGGCACGCCGGCTTTCTTGAGAGCCTGATAGTAGACTATGCTGTTGTCGACTTCCACGATTCGGTCGTCGGAAGCCACGAAGATGATAGCGGGCGACTGTCCCGGCTTCACCTGCTTCTCCATGCTGAAGTAGTTTTCCACTTCGGCCGAAGGCTCACTTCCGATAAGGCTGTCGTGGGTGCCCTTATGCGTAAAAGTCTTGTCCATGGTAATCACGGGGTACATGAGTATCTGGAAGTCGGGGTGCGCGTCGCCTGTGGCGTGTGTGGCAACGGTTGCGCACAGGTGTCCGCCCGCGCTGTGGCCCATAACGCCTATCTTGTGCGCATCGATGTTCCATTTCGATGCATTGCGCCTCAGTATTCTCATGGCTTCCATTGCATCGCTTCCCGGCACAGCCGACTGCCCGTAGGGAAGGCGATAGACGAGCACAGCCACGGCAATTCCGTGTTCAGTGAAGTACGGCACCCAGTTGTAGCCTTCGGTATCGTAGCACACCGTGCCGTATCCGCCACCGGGGATGCAGAGCACTGCCTGGCCCGTGGCTTTGGCCTTGTCGGGCAGGTATACCGTCATTTGCGGCTTATAATTGCGTTCAGCGTCGTTGTAGGGTTTGGTTATGTCCACGCCGTTGGTGTTGGGCAGGCCGTCGGGCCAAATGTCCACAACCGTTCCTTTACTCTGTGCACAGCACGCAAGTGCCGTAAAGACTAGCAGCGAAAGCGCCGCAAAACTACGTTTCATCATATTGCGATTCAAGTGATTTGTTATTATTGTTGTTTCTATAATTACTGGATTATTTGCGCTTGTTGCCGGGAGCCTTGAGCACATCGCGCAGTATGTTGAGCGAATCGGGATTGTGCTGCACGAAGGTATTGATGTGGCGCAGACGCTTTTCCTCGAAAATCTCGTCGACATCAATCAGTATTCCCGTTTCCTCAACATTGCCGAAAGTGTCGTTTATGGCCGTGCCGAACATGCGCATCGTGGGACTTAGGCCCATGTAGGCGTTCACGAGCGGCGGAATGTTGAAACCGAGCTTGCGCACTTCGCCGTTGAGAATGCGGTAGTCTTCCTTGAAGTTGTTGCCGGTGAAGAGCGACTGCAGGTATTCGGGATCGGTTTCTATTTCTATCGGGTTCATCACCGTCACGAGGTTCTCCTTGTCGCCGAAGTATTTCTGCAAGAAGGTGAGTATCATGTCGCGCCCCTTGCGGTCGAACGACGGATACATGGTCATCTTGCCGAAGAAGTATTTCATACCTTC
The DNA here is from genome assembly GCA_964507005.1 of uncultured Prevotella sp. GTDB lineage: Bacteria > Bacteroidota > Bacteroidia > Bacteroidales > Bacteroidaceae > UBA6398. The sequence goes on from CAZDOH010000011.1 coordinate 11,376, forward strand.
AACGAGGAACGTGAGTGCCCCTAGGCCATCCCAAAGGTTGTCGAGAGTGAATAGTCCGCGCGAACCGGGACGCGAGCTCTGGTATTCCACAGCCACGAACGAGCGTCCGAGTTCAACGGTGTAGGGCATATATTCCTTGATAAACTTATCGGAGAAATGGAACATGTGGCTTGTGGCCAGGATGGGCTGCCCGTTCTGGCCGAGCTTGAAAAGCGAGCCGGGCAGATAGCGGTATCCACCCAGTATTTCCTGAGTTTCGGGGTTCCACACTATGAGCTGGCGGTAGGGCACTTCCATGGTGTCGAACTCGTCAAGGTCGCATGCCTTGCCCGAGCCGCCGCCGGCGGTGCGGAACGCTATTTCGCGCAGACGCCCTATTTCGCGCACCACATTGGGAGCGTTCTGGTAGGTGACCACATATATTTCGTTTGACCGCTTGTTGGTATGACGCAAACAGCGGTCGGGAGTGAGTTCTTTGAGAAGGAGTTCCTTGGGAACCGGATCGATTATTTTTTCTTCCATTATCGGGTTGATATTCTTTGATGGGATTGCGTCTCGCATTTCAGAGGCTGTAGCAGATGCTTTCCACGTACTCGGCCCACTCGGCGGGAGTCTTCGAACGGTCGAAAGTCTGCCATGGTATGGGCTTCCCCACTTTCAGCGTAAAATGCTTGTGGCGGTTGAGGTATGTTTCGTCGGCAAGGAAGAGCATAGCGAAATTCACCGGAGAGTGAAAAATATCGCACAACCTTGCTATGCGGTAGAAGCGGTTGGAATTCCTGCCGCTGAAGTGCATGGGAACAACGTCACGTTTGGTGGCCACGCTGTGCACGATGAAAGTCTTCTTCCACTGCAAGTCGTGAATCACGCCGCCGCGCCGCCGCGAGCAAAGCCCTGCCGGAAACATCAGTATGTTGTCGTCGCTCTCGAAGCCATCTCTCACGAGGCGGGGCAAACTGCGGCTCTGCCCTCCTGTCTTGTTGACAGGGATGCAGAGAGGCTTCAGCCCCGGCAGAAACAGTAGGAAATCGTTTACGAGATATTTCAGCTTGCTGCCGTAATGGTCGGCAAGCACGGCACCGATGCCTATGCCGTCGGGGCCACCGAGGGGGTGGTTGCAGACAAAGGTGTAGGGGCCTGATTCGGGGTCAGGAAAGTTTTCCTCACCCTCTATGGTGATGCGCATGTCAAGATAACGGCGTGTGGAATCGAGCCACGCCACGCCCTTGATATCCTTGCTCTCTTCGAGATACGCGTTGATGTCGTCCTCGTGCAAGATTTTGCGAAGCCAGTTCAGCACAAACTTCGGCACGAAACGCACCTTGCTGCCCATCTTGGAAGCAAGCACTTTCTGCACGTCGATAATTTTGGAACTATTCTGGGTTTCCGACATAATTTCGAAATTGCATGGCAAAAATAGCAAGATTTTCAGTAAAACTGACTTGTTTTCACCCATTTTTACACAACACCGCATTCCAAGCGCATCTTGCATCCGCTATTGCAAGGCAGTCCGGCACTGCGGCAAGCATCGGCATAGAAAGCTATATACCAGTGCATTGAACTGCACTACACAACTTCGTTTTTGGGGAGGCAAAAAGCGATCACCGCGCAACCATTTGATTTCCAACGGCACAAAAACGCCCGAAAAAAGGTGCTTTACTTTTTAAAAACCAAAGCACATATTAAAAAGCAACAAACATTTTCCTACGGCAAAGCACGTGATCAGCCGGTACAACCGCGCACATATGCAAATTTTCAGCGCCATCGGAATGCTGGCATAAATATAATTCGTAACTTAGCATCACAATAGCTGATACCATCAATGAAATACAACGAAGCAATACACTCGCGCGTCGGAAAGTTGCGCGCATACATGAAAAGCAAAGGTCTTGATGCCTTCATAATCCCCTCGAGCGACCCGCACATGAGCGAATACCCCCCGTTGCACTGGCAAGCACGCCAATGGATTTCAGGTTTCAGCGGCTCGGCTGGCACCGCAGTAGTGACCACCGACAAAGCGGCGCTATGGACCGACTCGCGGTATTTCCTCGCCGCTGCCGAACAACTTGAAGGCACACCGTTCGAACTCATGAAAAAGGACATGCCCGGCACGCCGAGCATCGAAGACTGGCTGGTTTCCGTGCTCGCCGCTGGCAGCACCGCAGGAGCCGACGGGAAAGTGCTGACACAGGGCAGCTTCAAAGCGATATCACAACGCCTCGGACGTGCCGGCATCGGTTTTGCGAATTGCGGCGACCCATTCGAGGATATATGGTCCGACCGCCCCGAACTGCCCCTCTCCCCTATTGAAGTTCATCCCATGGAGTATGCCGGTGAAAGCTGCCGCAACAAGATTGGGCGTCTGCTGGCCGAAGCACGGGCCGAAGAGTGCGACGCATTGCTGGTGACGGCCCTCGACGACATAGCGTGGACGTTGAACCTCCGCGGCACTGACGTGGAATGCAATCCGGTGTTCGTGGCCTACCTGCTGGTTTCCGAAAAACGCACGATGCTATTCGCTGACTCCCGCAAAATCACACCCCAAACGCGCAGCTACCTAGCATCGCAGCAGGTGGAACTGCGGCCCTACGACTCTCTGGCTGAAGGCATCGGAGAACTGAACGCACACTGCACACTGCTTCCCGAAAACGCAAGCTACTACATACTTTCGCTATACGGCAAAGACCGTTTCAAAACAGCGCCGTCGGTAGCCGAAAGACTCAAGGCAGTGAAAAATGCCATCGAGGCCGAAGGGTTCAGAAAAGCCATGCTGCGCGATGGCGTGGCAATGGTAACGTTCCTGAGCCGCCTACATGCAGAAGTGAAAAAAGGAATAACAGAAATGGGTGTAGACCGGCTGCTAACATCGCTGCGCGCCGAACAACCGCTTTACCGCGGACTCAGTTTCGCCACAATAGCCGGTTACGGCCCACACGGAGCGATAGTGCACTACGAAGCCGACGAAAGCTCCGATGCAAAACTCGAGCCGCGAAGTTTTATTCTAATCGACTCGGGAGCACAGTACAGCGACGGCACCACCGACATAACCCGCACCATAGCCCTCGGAACACCTACCGACGAGGAAAAGCTTGCCTACACGCTGGTGCTAAAAGGGCACATCGCCCTATCGCGCTGTATATTCCCCGACGGGGCAAGCGGCACACAGATTGACTGCACAGCGCGCTACGCCATGTGGCAGCACATGATGAACTACGGCCACGGCACAGGCCACGGCGTAGGGTCGTATCTCAATGTGCACGAAGGCCCCCACCAGATACGCATGAACTACATGCCGGCACCTCTCCACGCCGGCATGACCGTTACCGACGAGCCAGGGCTCTACTGCGAAGGAAAATTCGGAGTGCGCACCGAAAACACCCTGCTCGTAGTGCCAGCCGGAGAATCGCAGTTCGGGAAGTTCCTTAAATTCGAACCGCTGACATTGTGCCCCATCGATACCACCCCAATTGACACCCGGCTGCTCAGCCACGAAGAAGTAACATGGCTTAACGCATACCATGCCACCGTACGCGAAAAGCTCAACCCGCTAATCAGCGATCCGCAAGTGAAGCAGTGGCTCGAAACGGCCACAAAACCAATTACCGCATAAAAAACGAACAACATAAACTTACCCTATATGAAAGTCAAAGGCAAAAGGGCAATGGCACGCCTTACAAAAAAAGATCTCTACAGCAGCATATCGCGCCTGTTCACCGAAAACGCTGACAAGGTATTCACCTCGCGCGAGATATTCGAGAACATCGGCGCTGCCACACATGCGCAACGCGTGGTGTGCTGCGACCTGCTCGATGACCTCGTTGACGCCGACGAACTTACCGTACGTGACGACAAATACAGCCTTAGCCACAAGAACCAGGAAGTGGAAGGGAAATTCGTGCGCAAGGCCAACGGCCACAACAGCGTAATACCCGACGACGGCGGAAAGTCGATACTCGTAACCGAACGCAACAGCCTCGGGGCCATGAACGGCGACCGCGTGCGCGCCACGATACTGGCACGACGCGAAAAACACGCACGCGAAGCCCAGGTAACCGAAATACTGGAACGCGGACGCGAAACCTTCGTGGGCAGACTGCGCGTAGACAAAAACTGCGCCTTCCTCAAAACCGCAGGGCGAATGTTCTCTAACGACATCATCATACCGCGCAACTGCCTAAAGGGCGGCAAAGACGGCGACAAGGCCGTGGTGAAAATCACCCAATGGCCCGAAGTGGGGCAAAACCCTGTGGGAAAAGTGACCGACATACTCGGGCAGGAAGGCGACAACAACGCCGAAATGAATGCCATACTCGCGGAATTCAACCTCCCCTACACCTACCCCCAAAACGTGGTTGAAGCCGCCGAACGCCTTTCGCCCGACATAACCTCCGCCGAAATAGCCCGGCGCGAGGATTTCCGCAACGTCAACACCTTTACCATCGACCCGAAAGACGCCAAGGACTTCGATGATGCCCTCTCGCTTCGGCGCACCGCCGACGGACTGTGGGAAGTGGGTGTACACATTGCCGACGTGTCGCATTACGTCAAAGAAGGCGACATAATCGACCGCGAAGCAGTGAAACGCGCAACAAGCATCTACCTCGTCGACCGTACAATACCCATGCTGCCCGAAAGGCTATGCAATTTCCTCTGCTCGCTGAGGCAGGACGAAGAGAAACTGGCCTACTCCACCATCTTTATAATGAACGACAATGCCGACATCATTTCGTGGCACCTTGCCCACACCGTGATAAAAAGCAACCGACGGTTCGTATATGACGAAGTGCAGTATATTCTCGAGCAGAACGGCGAAGCCTCGCCCGAAGACCTCGCGCTGCCCGGCGACCATCCGCAGCCGGTGACGGGCGCCAAGCCCACCGGCGAATTCGCCGAAGAACTCATCACCCTGAACCGTTTGGCCAAGAAACTGCGGAAGAAACGTTTCGAGCACGGCTCTATAGCCTTCGACCGCCCCGAAGTGCGTTTCGAAATTGACGAAAACGGGCATCCCATTTCGACATACGTGAAAGTGGAAAAGGACGCCAACCGTCTCGTCGAAGAATTCATGCTTCTGGCCAACCGTAGCGTTGCCGAAAAGACGGCAATCGTGCCCAAAGGCAAAAAGCCAAAGGTATTCCCCTACCGCGTACACGATGTGCCCGAACAGACAAAACTCGAAAACCTCAAGTCGTTCATATCGCGCTTCGGCTACAAGCTCAAGACCGAAGGCTCGAAGGAAAGCGTGGGCAAAAGCATCAACCGCCTGCTGAGCGACGCAAAAGGCAAAAAGGAACAGCAGCTCATCGAAACCGTGGCCCTGAGAACCATGCAGAAAGCCCACTACACCATAGACAACATAGGCCACTACGGACTGATGTTCAAATACTACACACATTTCACCTCGCCCATACGGCGATACCCCGACACCATCGTGCACCGTTTGCTGACACGTTATGCCGAAGGCGGGCGCTCGGCATCAGCCACGAAAATTGAAGACTTGTGCCAACACGCAAGTGCCATGGAACAACTGGCCGATGCCGCCGAACGCGCAAGTATAAAATACAAACAGGTAGAGTTCATGGCCGACAGGCTGGGCATGGAATTCGACGGAACGGTGAGCGGAGTGACAGAATTCGGACTGTATGTGGAAGTCGATGAAAGCAAATGCGAAGGAATGGTGCCATTGCGCGACCTCGCCGATGACTACTACGAATTCGACGAGAAAAACTACCGCCTCGTGGGCCGCCGGTGCCACCGCAGCTATTCAATAGGCGACAAAGTGAAAATCAAGGTTGCCAGGGCCAATCTCGACCGAAGGTTCCTCGACTTTGCGCTTGTAGGCGCAACGAAGGCCCCAGGAAACAAACCCGAAAGCAAAAAGACGAAAAACTCCGGACGGAACAAAAAAACCGGGAAACGCTAAATCTTTCGCCGCATCGGCACACAAAAAAATCAGCCCGCATACAAAACTGTACGCGGGCTGATTTTTTTACGTTTCCGCCTTTCGGCCGAGAACCTACGGTTACTTACGCAGACCGAGTGCCTTAACAATGGCACGGTAACGCTCGATGTCGCAACGCTTCAAGTAGTTGAGCAATGCGCGGCGCTTGCCTACCAAGCGAACCAAAGACCTTTCCGTCGTATGATCTTTACGGTTGGCCTTCATGTGTTCCGTCAAGTGGGAAATACGGTATGAGAATAATGCCACCTGAGCTTCGGGTGAGCCGGTGTCAGTATTGGACTTTCCGTATTGTCCAAAGATCTCTTGCTTTTTAGCTGAATCCAAATACATAATAATTGTGTTTGATAAATTGTTTTTATGCCGGCAACTATAATGCCAAGCGGCTGCAAAATTACGCACAATAGTTTAAACTGCAAACTTCCGGCGCCCAATTTTACTTGTTTCAGTCCGAAAAATCAACGAATTGCCCTCACGCCGATACCGATACGCATAAAAATCGTAACTTTGCATCCGATTTTACAAGGTATTATAAATGCAAGACATTCGCAACATTGCAATCATCGCCCATGTGGACCACGGCAAAACCACATTGGTTGACAAGATGCTCATGGAAGGACATCTTTTCCGCGACAACCAGGACACCGGAACGCAAATTCTCGACAGCAACGACTTGGAACGCGAACGCGGAATCACCATTCTCTCCAAAAACGTTTCCATACGCTACAAAGACGTCAAGATAAACATCATCGACACCCCGGGGCACAGCGATTTCGGCGGCGAAGTGGAGCGCGTGCTCAACATGGCCGACGGATGTATCCTGCTGGTAGATGCTTTCGAAGGCCCCATGCCTCAAACGAGATTCGTGCTCGAGAAAGCTTTGAGCATTGGACTCAAGCCCATCGTTGTGGTCAACAAAGTAGACAAACCCAACTGCCGCCCCGAAGAAGTCTACGAAATGGCATTCGACCTCATGTGCGCCCTCAACGCCACGGAAGACCAGCTCGACTTCCCAGTGGTGTACGGCTCTGCAAAACAGGGATGGATGGGCCCGGACTACAACAAGCCCACGTCGGACATCACCTACTTGCTCGACACCATCATCAAGACAATCCCCGCACCCAAACGCCTTGACGGCACGCCGCAGATGCTCATCACATCGCTCGACTATTCGAAATATACGGGACGTATAGCTGTGGGACGCGTGCACCGCGGCACTATAAGCGAAGGTATGGAAGTGACCATAGCCCACCGCGACGGCACCTCGCAAAAGACACGCATCAAGGAGCTCCACACCTTCGAAGGCATGGGACACGTCAAAACCGACGCGGTTTCCAGCGGCGACATATGCGCAATCATCGGCCTCGAAAACTTTGAAATCGGCGACACCATCTGCGACAGCGAAAATCCCGAACCGCTACCGCCAATAGCTGTTGACGAGCCTACGATGTCGATGCTCTTCACCATCAACGACTCGCCGTTCTTCGGCAAGGAAGGCAAATTCTGCACCTCGCGCCATATCTACGAGCGCCTGCAGAAAGAACTCGAAAAAAACCTTGCGCTTAGAGTCGAGCCCATATCGGCTGACAAATGGATTGTTTCGGGGCGCGGCGTGCTCCACCTTTCGGTGCTCATCGAAACAATGCGGCGCGAAGGCTACGAATTGCAGGTAGGCCAGCCGCAGGTTATCTACAAGACAATCGACGGCGTGAAATGCGAACCTATAGAGGAACTCACCATCAACGTTCCCGAAGAATACTCAAGCAAGATGATTGACATGGTTACACGCCGCAAGGGCGACATGACGGCCATGGAAACACAAGGCGACCGCGTGAACATCGAGTTTGACATCCCCTCGCGAGGCATTATCGGACTTCGCACCAATGTGCTCACCGGCAGTCAGGGCGAAGCCATCATGGCTCACCGCTTCAAGGAATACCAACCCTACAAGGGAGTAATCACAAGGCGGCAGAACGGTTCGATGATTGCATTGGAAACCGGAACAGCCTTCGCATATTCCATCGATCACCTGCAAGACCGCGGCAAGTTCTTCATCAACTCGGGCGACGAGGTTTACGCCGGACAGGTAATCGGCGAACATGTGCACGACAACGACCTTGTAGTGAATGTCACCAAGGCAAAACAACTCACCAACATGCGCGCCAGCGGTGCCGACGACAAGGCCCGCATCGTTCCGCCCGTAGTATTCTCGCTGGAAGAAGCACTGGAATACATCAAGGAAGACGAATACGTGGAAGTGACACCGAAAAGCATGCGCATGCGCAAGACGGTTCTCGACCATCTTGCACGCAAGCGCTTGAACAAGTAGCACAAACGTAACAACCAAAAGCAAGGGTGCAACAGGGGGAATACTCCGGTTGCACCCTTGTGCGTTTCCAAAACAGTTTCAGACGCCGGCCAACAGGCGATAGCGGCCGTCGACAATTTCTATATCGCCGTCTTGCATCATCTCTTCAATTGCTTCTGCCAAATCGGGCATAGGTATTCCCTCCACGTGAAGCGACGAGGCCGGATGCAGTTCGCCGTCGGAAAGGACCTTCATTATAGCCGCGCGGGCGGTTTCGCACCGCGAGCGGCTGTTTTGCCGACGCTTCTTCTTGAGACATACGTCGCATTTCCCGCAGTCGTGCCCGTCTTTCTCGCCGAAATACGCCAGCAGGAAGCGGCTGTGGCATTCGCGGCCCTCGCAATAGTCAAGCATTGCCTGTATACGCCGTTTGTATTCCTCGCGACGCTGTTCGTAGATTTCGCGGCTTATCACCAGGTCTTCCGACAGCACGCGCCTCTGCAGGTATGTCACTCTCGGCGTGCGCTTATGGGGAATGTAATGGATGATTCTCTGCCGCGAAAGGCCCACAAGCACCTCCACCGCACGCTCGCGGGTAATTCCGCAGTAAGTGGCGATTGTCTGCTCGTCGACGTACACATAATCCACGAATATCCCGCCATAGTTGCGGAGCATTGCCTGTATCACTTCCTCGCCTTCGCGCGAAATGTTGTGTATGCGGTAAAGTTCCTCGCGCCCAACCATAAAAACCACGCGCGACTTTATATCCTCTTCTTCGGCATAATATATGTATCCGGCGCGGGTTAGTATGCGTAGGGAAATCTCCACCGTTTCGGCAAAGAAGCGGTAGGTTTGGCAAAATTCGGCTATATTGAAATTGTAAATGACGTTGTAGCCGTCTCCAAGCGCCAGCTCGAAAAAATCGGCCATACAGTCGTAAATCCGGTGTATTGTGGCTATCGGGGGAAAATTCTGTGCCACTCTCCGCTTGAGCATTGCGCTGTCGCGCCCATTGTAAAGCAACACGGCATACGACTGTTTGCCATCCCTGCCTCCACGGCCAGCTTCCTGAAAATAGGCTTCGGGAGAGTCGGGCGATTCAAGGTGTATCACAAGGCGGACATCGGGTTTGTCAATGCCCATGCCGAAAGCATTAGTCGACACCATTACTCGCGTTTCGCCTTCGGTCCAGCTTCTTTGCCTCAGGTCCTTGTCGATGCGCGTAAGTCCTGCGTGATAGTTAAGCGCCTTTATGCCGTTGTGCTTCAGAAACGATGCTATTTCGGAAGTTTCCTTGCGGTTGCGCGTATAAACGATTGCCGAACCGGGAACACTGTTGAGGATATGGAGCATCTCGCCCATCTTGTCTTCTGCCTTGCGCACCACATACGTAAGGTTGCTCCGTTCGAAACTCATGCGAAAGACGTTGCCTTCGCGGAATTCTAGCCGTTTCTGTATGTCGTCGACAACTTCGGGCGTAGCCGTAGCCGTGAGGGCCAAAACGGGAGCATTTGGAAAGAGTTTGCGTATCTCGCTTATCTTGAGATAAGAGGGGCGGAAATCGTATCCCCATTGCGATATGCAGTGCGCCTCGTCGACGGTTATCAGCGTAACAGGCATCTTGTGCACCTTCCACAGGAAAAATTCCGACCCGAGGCGTTCGGGCGAGACGTAAAGGAACTTGTAGCCGCCGAGGATACAATTGTCAAGTGCCGTTTCTATTTCGTCCTGCTTCATTCCGCTGTAGACTGCCGTGGCTTTGATGCCGCGCACCCTGAGTGCGGCGACCTGGTCCTTCATCAGCGCCACAAGCGGCGTGATTACCAGACACAAGCCTTCGCCGGCCAATGCCGGCACCTGAAACGTTATAGACTTGCCGCCACCCGTAGGCATGAGTCCCAGTGTGTCGTGGCCGGCTGCTATGCTTTCGATTATTTCGCGCTGTATGCCGCGAAAAGCGTCGTATCCCCAGTATTCCCTGAGAGTGCGGATGAATTTGTCGTCCATCGGCCGGCGCAAGCTATTCGGAAGCCGGGCGGATGTCTTCGATTTGAAGCTGCAGTTCGCCGTGGCGATGTGTATTCTCTTCTATTGTATAGCAGATGTCGAAGGCACGCTTTGTCTTTATGAAGCGCGCTTGCGAACTTTGGCCGAAAGCTATGCCGTTGACAATGTTGTTCGACTTGTTGTCAACAAGTTCGAGCTTTATATGCTCCTGCTTGCGCCCCACCACCTTGCTTGTGCCGTAGTCGTAGACGCGCCTGGTACAGAAAATCGGCTTTGGATTGCCGGGGCCAAAGGGGTTGAAGCGCTTGAGGTCGTTGCGGAACTGCTGCGTTATGTCGCGGAAGTCAATCACCGCAGAGATGTCAAGACTTGCTTCGGTCTGCTCTTCGCGTATATGGCTTTCCACGTAGCTTTCGAAGCGCCGCTTGAATTCCGCCACATGGTCAGGCTTCAGCGTAAGGCCCACGGCATAAGTGTGGCCGCCAAAATTCTCGAGCAGGTCGCGGCAACTTTCCACGGCCTTGTACACGTTGAATCCCACTACGGAGCGTGCGCTTCCGGTGGCCATTCCGTCGCTGAGCGTAAGCACTACGGCCGGGCGGTAGTACACTTCGGTGAGCCTAGATGCCACGATGCCCACCACTCCCTTGTGCCACGAAGGGTCGTAGACCACCAGCGAGCGCAGGTTGTCGAGGTTGTCGATTCCGTCAACGATGCTGTTGGCTTCTTCGGTAGTCTGCTTGTCGATGTCCTTGCGCTCCTCGTTGTAGATATTGATAGTCTTGGCCCGCTCCAGCGCCTCTTCGTGACGGTTTTCCGTAAGAAGTGCAACGGTTTCCTTGCCGTTCATCATGCGGCCCGAAGCGTTGATGCGCGGTCCGATCTTAAACACGATATCGTTCATCGTTATTTCCTTTCCCTCGAGCCCGCAAAGTTCGATTATGGCCATAATGCCCATCGACGGATTGCTGTTGAGCCGGCGCAACCCGTGGTAGGCCAAGATGCGGTTTTCGCCGGTAACGGGCACAATGTCGCTTGCGATGCTTATGGCGCAGAGGTCGAGCAGCGGAACAAGCCTGTTGAACTCGATGCCGTTGTCCTGCGCAAAAGCCTGCATCAGTTTAAAGCCTACACCGCATCCGCAAAGGTGGCTGTAGGGATAAGTGGAATCGCTGCGCTTTGGATTGAGTATCGCCACAGCATCGGGCAGTTCCCTGTCGGGCACGTGGTGGTCACAGATAATCACCCCTATTCCGCGCGACTTGGCATAAGCCACCTCGTCCACCGACTTTATGCCGCAGTCAAGCACTATCATAAGTTTCACGCCCGTTTCGGCGGCATGGTCTATGCACCTGCGCGAGAGCCCGTAGCCCTCGTCGTAGCGGTCGGGGATGTAATAGTCGATGTTGGTGCAGAAAGTCTTGAGGAACTTGTACACCACCGTAACGGCGCTGCATCCGTCGACATCATAGTCGCCGAACACCAGAATGCGGTCGTTGCGCCCCACAGCGTAATTGAGCGCATCCACGGCCTCGCGCATATCGTTCATCAGGAACGGGTCGTGGAGATCGGAAAGCTGCGGATGAAAGAATTTACGTGCCTCAGCCGGCGTCGTGATGCAGCGGTCCTGCAGCAGCCGGCCGATAATCGGGTGAACGCCCAATTCCTCCGCAAGCAATCGCGCTGCCTCCGCCTCTTCCGGCGACGGAGGAGCGTATTTCCATTTGTAATTCATTATATATTGTCATTTTTTATTTCTGATTTACAAGGAGTTTTTGCGGCACCAAATGCCATACGGCGCCATTGCTCCTAATTTACAAGCGTAAAATTACAAATAATAACTGAAACGCCTTACTTTTTGGTTACGAAATTGCAACCGGACAAAGACATTACACCGGCCAGACGCAAGCCGCCACAAGCACGTAGCCGAAAGTCAGCAGCAACACGGTGCAAAGGGCATCGACATCCGAGCACAAATAGCCGGAAGGCGTATATCCGTGCGCAGTACGTTGCACAACGGGCAAGCGCTTCAAAATACGGGTATATACAAAATAAAGCATGCAGCCTACCGCCATTCCCACCAGGAAACCCGTCGCAACATCGCCGGCATAGTGCACGCCCAGATAGATACGCGAAAATCCGTTGAGCAGAGACCACACCACAAACAAAAGCGCGGCACCGCGCTTGCGGAAAAGCAGCGACGCAAACACGGCCACCGACATGGTGTTGGCGGAATGCGCCGAAAAGAAGCCGTAGCCGCTCTCGCGGTATCCGTTGACAATGCGCACGCAATACATCAGAAGCGGATCACACGACGGGCGCCAGCGGCCGCTCAGCGCCTTACATATTTCGGACAACCCGCTCGAAAACGCCACACACATCGCAAGCAATGCAAACAAAGCGGCAATATGCGGAAGATCGTTGTTCCGCACAACGACATACAGCAGCACGAAGCCTGCCGGAATCCATGTGAGCGTAGAAGTCACAAGCATCATGGCGCCATCGGCATACAGCGAATCAATGCCGTTGACGGCCAAAGTGACGGCCCGGTCAATATTCTGCAGATTTTCCAACATTCTGACTATGGCTTCAACCAATTCTGCAAATATACGCAAAACGGCGTTTGCCCAGCTGCCCTGCGGCCGGAAAAAGCAGCCAGGGCCAACTTATATACATTCCTATGCCATACATTACAAACTGCAGTCAAAAAAAGGAATCTACAAACCGTCAATAACAATTAATTGTCTAAATTTGCGGTATGGCATCCCGACATTACGTTTGCACCACAAATTTTGAGGAAAAAGAAAAACAATAAAATATGAAAAGAACACTGATTGCATGCTTCATGGCAGCTGTCACCGGCTGCCTGTCAGCCGGGGCACAGACCGGAGAGGAGAAAAACACAATTATGCTGGCCTCCAGTTCGGCATCCCATCCCAACGAGCGTCCGCAATGGACAAAGGAACAGGCCGAAGCCTGGTTCGACAAGGTAGGTGTTATTAAAGGCATCAACCACCCCACGCCCCCGTGCTCGGCCGTAAGCCAGGACGAGGCATTAAACCTTGCCCACAAGTCGGGCTATAACTCCGTGCGCTGGTTCATCGGCGGAAGCTCCACCCAAGAATACATCAACAATGTGGAGAATGCAGCGCAGGCGGCATGGAAATACGGCATGACTATAGCACCCGTATTCACGTTCGCCCACATTCCCACATCGTATACCGACTCTCTAGCACTGGCGTCGAAGGTAAGGCAGATAATCAAGAAATTCCGCAATGACGAGCGCGTCATAATGTGGGACCTTTGGAACGAGCCGGCCATGTACGACACCACAACGCCGAAAATTATGGAAACCATTAGACTCATGGCCCAGTGGTGCCGCGAGGAAGGCTGCACACAGGCCATCACGTCGTCGATAATTTGGGACTCGGGCATCGGCACCACGGGTGGAGAATATGCCAAGCAGCGGAATGCGGCCGAAGCTGAGATGGACGTGCACAATTTCCACGACTACTCGATGCAGCAGGACCATAGCGCCAACGTGGCAAGCAATGTGGCAAGACTCAAAGCCATCAGCGACCGCCCCATAATATGCACCGAAGTAATGACACGCCCCAACGGCTCAACGCTGGGCATCTCGCTGCGCGAATGTGCCAAATACAAAATAGCATTCTACTCGTGGGGGCTCTACACCTGCGACTCCAACTGGGACGTTACCTGGAACAAGTCAACGTACTACGCCTACGAACCTAATTTCCACTGTCTCTATTATGCCGGCGGCGACCCTATGGACCGCAGGGAAGCGGAATACGTGAAAAACTTCAAGTATACCGAAGAGCAAATCTATCCTGGTGTGGAGGAAACCGAACGCTGGACCGAGCGCCGCGCGTGGAAATGGATGGCAGACGAACCGCTGAAGATACGCTATGCCTATTCCGTAGCCGAAGCCAACTCATTCATCAATTCACACACCACCAGCAACCCATACAACTGCATCGCCGTGCGGCTCAGCCTCAAGAACTATTCAAGCGGAAGTTCTTCGTATATACAGGCCATAACCTCCATGGCATCAAAAGCCAGCAATGCCGGCATGCGCGTGCTTCCGGTGCTCATTACCAGCAGCGACCTCTCGAGTTCAACCACCACGCTCAAAAACTATGCCTACAACATGATAAACTCGCTGTATAACGACAGGCGCTTTGCTGGATGGTGCCTGTTCGAGCAGACTGCAGAAAGCGAACCTACGGATTTCCACTCGCAGTTCTCCGAACTGTTCAGCTACGTGCGCTACTCCTTCCCCAACCAGCCTATCTTCGCATGCCCAATAGCAAGCACCGCGGCTACCGCCGACTCTACGGCCAACAGCGAAAGCGTTAACGACTTCACCAACTACATGTGGCAGCTAAGCGACGTGGTGGCATTCAAGACCGCCGACGGCATAGAAGCAAGCGCAGAACTGCTCAACAATCTGCAGGAACAATACAACCGGCCGCTTTTCTACCTCAACGCCACCAAACTGCAGAACGAATTTGCAAGCAACCACGTGAACTGGGCAACAAGTTCCGATTTGTCGGCAAGCGAAATAGACGCGTTCAAATTCTCGCCGCTGAACATCACCTCCAAAGGCGACACCTGCAAGATGCCGTCGTGGAAGGCATGGGCGCAGATGAACCGCGGGCCCGTGAAAGGCCTTTACTACAAGAGCATAGCCGCCGCAAAGACGGGCATTGCCGCACAAGGCCCCAAAGGCATATACAACAGCGTAGCGGTGCAGATGAACTACGACACGTACAACCGCACCCGAGACACGTTTATCAGCGATTTCGAAGCGCTGCTCGACTCGGCCGGGAAATACAACATGACCGTGGTTCCAATGCTGCTTAACGACACCTACGGCAAACGCAGCCAGACATCGCTGCTCGCCTACATCACCCACATGATAAGCACCTACGACAGTGACCCGCGTATACTGGCCTGGGAACTGTACAACAGACCCGGTACCGTAGCGGGAATGCAGTCCACGCTCAACACGCTCGTACCGAAGCTCTTCGCTACGGCACGCGCACAGTCGCCCAACCGCCCGCTGTTCATAACCCCCTATGTGACGATAGACAACTTCGCCGACGGTTTCGACTACGAAAACATGCTTGCGCACTTCGGCGGGGGCGGCGGATGGAACTATCTGAAATTCGGAAACGCCGGAATCAACCTCGTATACATGTGCTGGCAGCTTAGCGACATCTGCTCGCTCAATTCCGGGCAAAACAGCCCCGAACTCGGCTGGATAAACAGCATAGCCTACAAGTTCGGACGCCCGGTGATATGCACCCGCTGGGAAACGGCAAATTCCACAACAATCGAAAAGACTCTCGACGTGTTTGCCGACCATCACGAGCCGTGGTTCGTTGACGGCACAGTAGACGATTCGCTGGTAAAGGATTTCAAATACCAGACTGTAATCACCAACCATTGACAACAATTCATCCTCATCAATAAAGGCGGCCCACCAGCCGCCTTTATTGATTCAATTATCCCCGTTGCAATCAATTTTTTGCGCTAATAATTTTTCTTTTGTGCGCAGAAAATTTTTGCGCTGTGCGTACACAATTTTCACGCAATGCGCACATAATTTTTCCGCTATGCGCAAAGAAGAATTGCGGAATGCGTACACCACCGCAATTAAACAAACACATACTGCACTAGAAGCATATAGCCCACCGTTCCTCCCATTATGGAAAGCAGCATGCGGCGTTTCCACGCATGCAGAGCCACGGTAACCGCGATTCCGGCCAATTCGGGAAGACCATGAAAACTTCCGGCAAAGTCAACGTCTTTCATACAATACACCACGAGCATTCCGAAAACCGCCGGCGGAAGCACATGGCTGAAGAAATCCACCCAGCGGGGGATGCGACTGCCACGGAAAACCAGAAACGGCAGAAAACGCGTGAGAGCCGTAGCACACACCAGTATCGCAATTGTGGCTATTTGCTGCGAGAGGGTCATGACGCGTTGAATTTTGACTCAAGCCTTGGGCGCAACACAAGAAACACGCCAACCATGGCAGCCATAGCAGGCACGACAAAGCCTTCGGAGCCGAACACAACAAGGGACAGTGCCGAAAGCGCAATTCCCAAGACAGACGCCGTATGGTCGGTTTCCTTCAGCCACTGCTCCATGAATATCGTGACAAACATTGCCGTCATCACAAAACCCAAGCCCTGCATATTGAAATTGACATGCGAGCCGAAAATGCCGCCCAAGGCAGCCCCGGTTACCCAATAGGAATAATCGAGCACCGTGACCCAAAGCATAAACCATCCGCGGTCAATGCCAGCCGGTATCTTGGCCGTGTAAATCACCGAGAACGACTCGTCGCACATGCCATATATAAGGGGAAATTTCTTCCAGCCGGTACCCTTGAACTTCTCAAGCATGGAGATGCCGTAGAAGAGATGCCGCGCACATATAAGAAGCGCTATCACGAACGACTGCAGCGGATGGAAAGCACCGACAAGAATCCTTACGGCCACAAACTCAACCGAACCGCTGAAAATCGTCATTGCCATGAGCATTGGCCATTGAAAGCCAAAGCCTTCCTTGTTCATAAGCAGGCCATAAGCCAAACCCATGAACCAAAACCCCGCAAAAATGGGCAACGTGTACGGAAAGGCAGCCCGAAAAGCCTGCATGCAACAACCGGTAGGTTTCATTTTCATCATTTCACGGAGAAATTGTTTCCCTGTCAAAGATGCCCCTAAGCCTTAGGCCCAAACAACATCATGACACGATTTCAGCACTTGACTTAAAAAATCTCGTCGGAGACATAAGCCCCGACGAGATTTCGTCAACAATTATATTTATAAAGTTATGTTTCGGAATATTACTTCTCTGCTTCCTTAACGACTGCAGTCTGACGGCGTGTGCGCTTCATCACCTGATAAGCCACAGGCGAAGCGATGAAGAGCGAAGACAGTGTACCGAACACCACACCGAGAATCATGGCGAATGCGAACGAGCGGATGCTCTCGCCGCCGAATATGAAGATACAGAGGAGCACTACGAGGGTCGTGCCGCCGGTATTGATTGTACGGCTGAGGGTACTGTTGAGCGCGTCGTTGTATACGCGGAAATTGTCGCGCTTGGGATACAGGTGGAAATACTCGCGCACACGGTCGAAAATCACCACCTTGTCGTTGATGGAGTAACCGATTGCCGTAAGCACAGCACCGATAAACGTCTGGTCAACTTCGAGCGAGAACGGAACCCATCCCCAGCAAATCGAATACATACCGATGATAAGCAGGGTGTCGATTGTAAGAGCCACGGTACTGCCAACCGAGTAAGCCACATTGCGGAAACGCACAAGGATGTAGAGGAAGATTGCCACAAGAGCAAGTATCACGCTGATGATAGCGCCGTAAGTCACATCCTTTGCCACAGACGGACCTACCTTCTGCGAACTGATGATTGAACCGCCCGCACGGTTGTCACGGTCGATGAAGCGTTCAAAAGTCACATAATCGGCAAGCAGATGGCCCTTAACCAATGCATCGTATACAAAGCGCTCCGAACGTGTGTCGGCATCGTTTGAATTGTCGTCGATATTATAGTTGGTGGATACGCGCAGAGTCTTGCCGTCGGTACCAAGAGCGATGGCCGAAACGTTGGCCTGGTCGCCGACTTCCTGCTGGAGCAGTGTACGCACCTCTTCGGGAGTAACCTGCTGCTCGAACTGCACCACATAGTTGCGGCCTCCCGTGAAGTCAATGCCCTTGCTCAGACCGCGCACAGCAAACGACACGAACACACCCAAAAGGATTATTACAGTAATAACAAGAATCTTCTTGCTGGCACCTATAATGTTGTAACGCGGGTCGCGCATCATGTTCTCCGACAATTTCGTGGTGAATGTCAGATGCAGCCACTTGTCCTTATTCATGAAGTGCTCGAAAGCAATACGTGTGAGCCATACGGCCGTGAAGAACGATGCGAGAAGACCGATGATAAGCGTAGTTGCAAAACCGCGGATAGGTCCTGTACCGAAGTTGAACAGGATGACGGCGGTGATGATAGACGTGAGGTTGGAGTCGAAGATTGCCGAGAATGCATGCTTGTAACCATCGGAGAGTGCATTCTTCACAAGCTTTCCGGCACGGAGTTCCTCTTTGGTTCTTTCAAATATAAGCACGTTGGCGTCGACTGCCATACCGAGCGAGAGCACCATACCGGCAATACCCGACATTGTAAGCGCAGCCTGGAACGAAGTGAGCACTCCGAACGTAAAGAAGAAGTTGAGCAACAGTGCGCAGTTGGCTACCATACCCGGAATAAATCCGTATACTGAGCACATGTAAATCATAAGGAGTATGAATGCAATCACGCAGGCAGTGAAGCCCTGGATAATTGATTCCTGACCGAGCGAAGGACCTACGATGTCTTCCTGCACGATATGCGCGGGAGCGGGCATCTTACCCGACTGAAGCACATTTGCAAGGTCTTTGGTATCCTCGGCAGTGAAATGGCCGGTAATCTGCGACTGTCCGCCGGCGATTTCGTTCTCCACGTTGGGGGCACTGTAAACGAAGCCGTCAAGAACGATTGCAATTGCATGTCCCTTGTTTTTCTTTGTGATCTGCGCCCAACGGCGTGCGCCGTCGGTATTCATCGACATGCTCACGCAAGGACGGTGGAACTGGTCGTAGTCGTCTTTTGCGGTGGTAATCACATCGCCTTCGAGCGGTGCGCGTCCGTTGCGCTCTGTAACCTTAAGGGCATAGAGTTCGAATACATCCTGCTTTGTGCTGATTTCGGAAGCCTTCACGCCCCAACTCAGTTTGAGATCTTTGGGAAGAATCTTGAGTGCCTCGTCAGACGAAAGCATCTTCATCACTTCGGCAGTGTCGCGGGCAAGCACATAGCCTACAACGCAACCGCGGCTTCCCTGTGCGGGAGAAATGGAAGCGAGCAGAGGGTGCTGCTTCTTGAGGTCGGCGTCAGCCTTGGCTGCTTCCTTGTCCTTTGCCTTGGATGCGTCGATTTTCTTAAGCGCAGCAGCGGCATCTACCTTGCCAGCCTTGGCAGTATCTTCCTTAGCCTCTTCTGCCTGTGCGGGTTCTGCCTTGACGGAATCCTGCTTGTCGGACGAAGCAACAGAAGCAAGTTTTGTGTCAATCTGCGAAAGATACGGAATGATTACGCTGCCATCGTATGTCTCCCAGAACTCGAGGTTGGCACTTCCCTGAAGAAGTTTTCTAACACGGTCGGGCTCCTTGATACCAGGCATCTCAACGAGGATACGTCCCATCTGGCCCTGCAGGGTCTGGATGTTGGGCTGAGCCACACCGAAGCGGTCGATACGGGTGCGGAGCACTTTATACGAGTTGTCGATTGCAGCCGAAACTTCGTTGCGTAGAATCTTCTCGATTTGCGCGTCGGTGCTGTTGGTTGCAACCTGTCCCTTAAGCTGCTGTGTCGCGAAGATCTCGGCAAGATGGTTCTTGCCGGCCATTCCCTGGTAAGCCTTCACGAAAAGCGTGATAAAGTCGTCCTGACTGTTCTGGGCCTCTTTCGAAGCCTGCTGCACGGCTTTGGTGAAAGTCGGGTCGGTGGAATTGTCGGCAAGCGACTTAACCACATCGGGAACCGAAACTTCGAGAATCACGTTCATGCCGCCCTTGAGGTCGAGGCCGAGCCCGATCTGCATTTCCTGGCACTGTTTGAATGTGTACGCGCCGAGCCACACCTTCTCGTTCTTTATGGAATCGAGATATTGTGCGCCGGCTTCTTCACCCATCTTCTCCGCTTTGCCGGTGTAATAACTCGTGACAAACGAGAACGACAGGTAGAACAAGCAGATTGCGGTGAGCAACACTGCTATTACCTTTATAAATCCTTTGTTTTGCATTTTATTTATTTTTTATATTTTCGGTTTTGGCACTAGGCGTGCAAATATACGCTTTTTTTGCTATTCGCATAAACAAATGCAAGCATTATTTGTCTTTTAGCCTAAAGAAAGCCGTTATAGGATAGTGGTCTGAGCCTTTTGCGCTACTTTGCACTTTGGCATTGTAGGGTTTCCAGTGCCGCGAACACATCATCTGGTCTATTCTCACAAACATGTGGTTGTTGCTGAAGGAAAAACCCGGGCCGAATCCGGTTTCGACATACGCATCGGTGAGTTGCGAGGCTATTTTCCGCCTTGCATACGAAATGGGGGTGTCGTTGAAGTCACCGCATACGAGCATAGGGGTATTGGCGTGCGTCTGTATGAATTTCACGATGGAGTCGGTCTGCGAGGCGCGGGCCTGGGATGCCGAAGCCAGTTTCCCGAACAGCGAAAGCAGTTCGGTCTTCGAATGCCGTTGCGAAAGGCTGCTGTCGCCGCCCATTATGCCAGAATAGCTGCGTATTTCCGACTCGGAAAGGTTGTCGCTCTGCAAGTGGTTGTTGAGCACTATCACAGTATCGCCCCCGTCGAGCAGCAACTGGTAGGCCACGGCACTGTTGAAACTGTCGGGGAATGGTATCTGCTCCGACTTTATTATCCTGAACCTCGAGAAGCAGCGCATTGTGGACGGGGCGGAATCTTCGCCGCACACGTCCATATATTTATATGCAGCCGCGAGCCGGTTCCTGACGCTGTCCCAATCGTCCGACCAGTAGTCGCCTTCCTGCAGGCACACGATGTCGGCCTTCGAATTTATGATTGTAGAAAGTATCTGCTGCGTTCCCTCGCGACTTTTGTCGGCAGACCAGCCGAAATTCTTCACATTGTACGACATCACCTTTATAGCATCGGCCGGCGTCTTGCGAGGAATATTTACCGGACAATATGCCCTCACGTCGCTTATGCACATCAAAAACCCGAGCAGCGGCACGATAGCATACTTGGGCTTTGCCACCAGCCACACTACCAGCGCCACGGCATTTGCGACGGCGAATATCGGGAATGCCATGCCCGCTATCCCTATCCATCCGGAATGGTGGGGCGGGATGTGCGAACTCAGCGCGCAGGCCCACATAAGCAGTATTATGGCCACCGTAACGGCCATTGCCATGGCTACGGTGGCGTATTTCAGAATTTTTGCCATTTACTTTTCTCCAGCGTCAAAGAGTTTGCGCTTTTCCTCATCGGTTAGGCTTTGGTATCCCGAAGTCCTTATTTTGTCGAGTATTCTGTCGATTTCGCGCTGCTTTTCTGCCTGCCGCGCATTGTAGTCGTGGTCAGCGTGATTGATGTCGCGTGGAGCGCTATGCTTTTGGGCCATTTTGTCGCGCATGCGCTTCAGAAAACTCTCGCGCTGCGGCGTATAGCTGTCCCACCCGCCGAAATATCTTTGCCGCCTGCGTTCGCGCCTTATGAAGAACCACCCGAATGCCATGCCGCCAAGATGGGCAAAATGGGCCACGTTGCCGTTTGTGGCGAACGACGACACCAATTCAATTACTATGGCGAACATCACAAAATACTTGGCCTTGAGCGGAATGGGTATAGGAAACATTACAAGCACTTCGTTGGGATATGTCATGCCGAAAGCAAGCATCACGCCGTAGCATGCTCCCGAAGCGCCAACAGTAGTCCAAAGGTTAAGGTACTGGCTCATTGGAACAGCACCGTCGGGACCGAGGTCAACGATTGCGTAGTTATGCAGCCCTTCGATGTAATACTGCCCGAACTGCCATATTTCCTGCGTTATGCCGGCGCCGATGCCACACACCAGGAAAAATGCGAGATATTTACGTCCGCCCCACGTCTGCTCTATTATGCGCCCGAACATCCACAGCGAGAACATGTTGAAGAATATGTGCTCGATATTGGCATGCATGAACATATACGTCACTAGCTGGTAAATATGGAAGTCGGGAGCCATGAAGAAATGCAGCCCCAGCATCGAGGAGAGGTCTATGCCGCGCGATTCGAATACGAATTTTGCCAAATAGAATATCAGGTTTATGATAATCAGGTTCTTTGTAACGGGAGGAGTCTTGAACATACGGCAGTTCTCTGTTTTATATGAATTCGCGGCAAAGTTATGAAATAATCTGCATATTCCCCCACACGATGCAAACGGGCCAAGCGCTGCACACAGGCAAAAAAGAAACTACTAAATGCTTTACAAGGGGCCATTTAAGGCAGTTTTTCGCACTTTTCCGCCGAAAAGGCAAAAAAAACATAATTAATTTTGCTGAATCAATAAACAATCTTTATATTTGCTCGTGTCAACTATATGTGTTTCACACACGAACGCGTGAACAGAAGTATAAAGAGGCATAATTCTATAACTCACTAAAATATTACAGTATGAACAAGACAGATTTGGTAAATGCAATTGCAGAAGGCTCAGGCCTCAGCAAGAATGACGCAAAGAAGGCTCTCGACGCTACCCTTTCGGCTATCGAAGGCGCATTGAAGGCTAACGACAAAGTAGCTCTCGTAGGTTTCGGCACATTCGAAGTTGCTACACGTTCGGCACGTGAAGGCGTGAACCCCGCATCAGGCGAAAAGATTCAGATTGCAGCCAAGAACGTTGTAAAATTCAAAGCAGGCGCAACTCTCAGCGATGCAGTAAACTAAAATCCGGAAACGGTTTAAGTACGGAGCGCGGTGTCCTTGGGCATCGCGCTCTTGTTTTATACACAAATTAAAAAATCACGGCCGGCGAAAGGGCATTGTGCGAACGCAATGCGCACAGCCGCCGAACGGTATGCCTTGCCGCCGAAAAAATGTCTATTGTAATTCAAAAAAGGTGCTTTGGCTTTCAAAAAGCAAAGCACCTTTTTTTGAGTCTTCCTGCACTACTTGTAAAACTAACAGTTGCGCAAAGTCGTTTTTCGCCGTC
>CAZDOH010000012.1:0-29231 GCA_964507005.1 uncultured Prevotella sp.
ATGCCCTTTCGGCCATGCGCAGTATCTGGTCGTGGTCGAAAGCCAGCGCTGGCACCTCGTCGAGCGAAAACCACTGCGCCTTGGCTGCATCGTCGCCGCCCTGCACGTCCTGCAAGCGTACCAATGCATAGTAGGCAATGGTAATCACGCGCTCACGAGGGTCGCGGTCGGGCGCAGTGAAAGCATGGAACTGGCGGATGTAGGCCCCTGTCAGCCCCGTTTCTTCTTTCAGTTCGCGGAGGGCGCCTTCTTCTGCCGACTCGTCCATTTTTAGAAAGCCTCCTGGGAATGCCCACTTTCCCTTAAAAGGTTCAATGCCACGCTCAATGAGCAACACTTTCAGTTTGTTGCCGTCAAAACCGAATATCACACAGTCGGTAGTTACACTTGGATGCGGATATTTGTAGGTGTATTCTTTATTTTCCATATTGCAGATGCGTTATTTCAACGCAAAGGTACGGAGTTACTTCTGATGCGCCAAACAAAATGCGTATTTTTTACGCATCAACAGCGTTTTTATACTTCTTGGGGTGTAAATCAGCGTTTTCAAGGCATATTAAAAGCCAAGATGAGAGGATATTTCCTTCTTTCATCTTGGCGTTAATTATCAGTAAAGCTATATTGCCGCTCTACTTGCGAAGTGTAAGCGTTTTGTGCACGAACGGAATGGGGTAGGTGTTGAGCCACACCTGCGGATTGAGTTCAGCACTGCCGAACGAAAGCACAAACGCTTCAATAGTTTTGCCCTTCATGTCGGCGGTGAGTGGAACGTAATAGGTATAGTTCTTGTCGACTTTCTGTATACGGAATTCCCAAGAATTTGCAGGGTAGGAAGGTGCGCGGTCGGGGCTTCCCACATATTTTCCGTCAACTTTTATGCCGGCGTATGCACCTTCGCTGTCGCATTTTCCGTTAACGGCAATGCAGAGATACGCTCCTTCGGGAATCTCGTCAAGGGTAAATGAACTGCTCCAGGAATGTTTTGCCCCACGCCAGCTGTTGAAGAGATTGGATGCGCGCCATTTGCTGCGGTCAATCTGTTTGTTGCCGCGGGTGGCACTGATTTCAGAAATGCGCAAAGGTGTGCGGTCCAGGCGCACGTATCTGAATTCTCCCAACCCGGAAACATCGATGTCACTCTTGGCATAAAACGGAAATACCAGGCTCTTCCATGTCACAAGGTCGGGCGATACCCAAAGCGTGGCGCCTTCCTCGTGGTTGTAGGGCGACATGGAGTAGTTGTCAGGGCATTCGATGGTCAGGCGGTCAACGGTCTGCACTTCGTTCATGTCGAGCAAAAGCATTGTTGAGCCGTTGGCGTTATGCTCGCCCCAACGCACCGACACCGAGAAGGCTGTAGACGGGTCGCCGTCGAACATGTATTTGTCCCAAAGCTCGCGTTTGCGGAACACTTCCTGATTGAAGAATTCGTCGCGCGCTGCCTTCACCTGCGGTATGGATGTCTCGCCCGCCCGCTTGAGCGACTGTGTTTCCAGTGCATTGCTGCTGCCGGCATAACAGGTGGAGTAGTAAACCGACTGTGCATCGGCCGGGACCTGGCAACTTTTCATGTCGGCAATGTGGCGGCAGAAAGGTTCCGTGAGTTTTTGCCCGCCGAACGTGACGGTGAAAGATTTGCGCGGCAATACGGTTTTCTTGCCGTCGACAACGGCGCGGCTGAATGCGCAACTGCCTTTTTCCACTTTCGCCTTGTAGGTATTTCCTGGCATGCCGAGCAATTCCACTTCGGGTGTGGCCGAATAATCGTTGATAATTCGGTAGGGTATTCCGCTTATAAGCACTTTGTCTTTCTCCTCTACGTTTGTCAGCTTCACTAGCGCAGCCCGGAAAGGCAACACTTCGACATCGATGGTGCCGCCGTAGGAATGGCTGCCAAGGTCGAGGATGTAAGGATGATAAAGCCGTGCCTTTACCTTGCTGCCGTTGTTTTCAAGTCCGGTTTCCTGCCCGAGTTTGATGTGGTAAGTGACAGTTTTCCACGAAAGGTTCCTTAAAGCCAAAAAGCGTGTATTGGCATCGCCGCGGGCTACAGCCTTGGGGCCGTAGATGTCTTCGGGCAAGGTCATTCCGTTTACCAGAATGTCGCGATACTGGCGGTGGAGATTGAAGTAGAAAGCCAGTTGCGGGAATTCGTCATCGCGCAGGAACCAAGGGTTGCCGTAGAGTTCCGGGGCCAGGACTAGCGAGCGAGCGAAAGCCTGCAGCACAAGGTCGTCTTCCCAGTAGTCGAGGCACGACGACAGGCAAACTCCGTGGTCTTCGGTAAGCCGGGTCAGATCGGGGGTGTTTTCGCGGCTGACAGCCTGTCCGCGATGATGCGGCGCAGTCATGCTGTTGGTCATGAGCACGTCGATATATGTTTCAGCGCCTCCGAGCAGATAAGTGGTAGAGAATCGGTTGCCGGGCCCAAGGTCGAGGCGGTGGTTGAGCAGCACGAAATCGGGTACGGCGCGGCGTATGCGCGTCATCATCTTTTCGAACCAGTCGTATTTCGAGCTTCGCAGCTGTCCGCATACACCGTCCATTTTGAACAGGCCGAAATTGTAGTTTTCGGCAAGCCCTGCCATCATGTCTATTCGTTGCTGCGCTTCGGCATCGGTATCGCCGAAGCCGTCGGGGCCGCACCAAAGGCCGAGTTTTGTATTCATCGCCGCCGCACTTTTGGCTATCGGCGAAAAGCCGCCAGGGAAATGCCGCTTGAAGCGTTCGGTAGAGGTAGAGCCGTAGATGCGGGCACCGTCAATGGCTCCGGCATCGAAGGCGTAAATGTCGAGCTGCATGCCATAGGTGTCTTTAAGCCACCGGAAAAAGTCAAGGTTAACCAAAGTCTGCCGCTCATTGGCGCCTTCGTTGGTATTGTTTATCCATGAAAAGTATTCCGAACGCGACGGAGTGCTCTGCGTTATGGAGTCTTTCTCGTTCTGGGCTTCTACTTGAGTGAAAGCAGCCAAGACTGTTAAGGCTGTGAATATTGTCTTTATTTTCATTGTGCGTGATATAGGGTTAAAGGGTAGTTGAAAGTCAAACAGGAAACTGTGCACCAACTTTTGCACAGTTTCCTGTAGACAGTGA
The DNA here is from genome assembly GCA_964507005.1 of uncultured Prevotella sp. Taxonomy (GTDB): domain Bacteria; phylum Bacteroidota; class Bacteroidia; order Bacteroidales; family Bacteroidaceae; genus UBA6398. The sequence continues at coordinate 3,094 of CAZDOH010000012.1, forward strand.
TTTTCGGGTTTAGCTGAGTTTGTGGACAACAAGTCCACTGCGCAGTTTCGGCTCGAACCACGTTGCTTTGGGCGGCATTATCTTTCCGCTGTCGGCAATCGAAATAATCTGGTCGATAGACACGGGGTAGAGTGCGAGGGCAGCAGCCATTTCGCCGCTGTCAACTCGGTTGCGCAGTTCCCCGAGCCCCCGCAGTCCGCCTACAAAGTCGATGCGGTCGGACGAGCGAAGGTCTTTTATACCAAGAATCTTGTCGAGGATGAGCCTTGACGAGATATCTACGTCGAGCACGCCAATCGGGTCTTCGTCGTCGAAAGTGCCGTCTTTGGCTTCGAGCGCATACCAGTTACCGCCAAGATAGAGCGAGAACTCGTGGTGGCGTGTGGGGCGGAAATTGTCGTGTCCCTTTTCGATAACCACGAAATCGTCGGTCAGGGCGTGGAGGAACTGGCGGGGAGTAAGCCCGTTGAGGTCCTTCACCACGCGGTTGTAGTCGAGTATTGTGAGTTGCGAAGCGGGGAAACACACGGCCATAAAGAAGTTGAATTCTTCGGTCCCGGTGCATCCTGGGGTATTGGCAGCCTTTTCAGCGCCCACCAGTGCCGCAGCCGCAGAGCGGTGATGCCCGTCGGCAATATAGAGCGAAGGCATTTGCGCGAAACGCCCGGTGATGACGTTTTTGTCGGCTTCGTCTTCAATCACCCAGAACTTGTGGCCGAAACCGTCGACGGGAGCTGTGAAGTCGTAAACCGGCTTCTGCCCGGCATATCGCGCGATGAGGGCATTGAGCACTTCGTCGTCGGGGTAGGCAAGGAATACCGGTTCGATATTGGCATCGGTTATGCGCACGTGGCGCATGCGGTCTTCTTCCTTGTCCTTGCGGGTAAGTTCGTGGCGTTTGATTACCCCGTTCATGTAGTCGTTTACCGAAGCGCAGACCACGATGCCGTATTGCGTGCGGCCGTTCATGGTTTGGGCATAGAGGTAATAGTTTTCCGACGTGTCTTCCACCAGCCAGCCGTTTTCCTGAAACTTTGCGAACTGCTCTCTTGCGCTTTCGTAAACGCGCGGATCGTATTCGCTTGTGCCTGCAGGAAAGTTGATTTCCGGCTTTATGATATGATACAGCGACATTTCGTTGTCGCCGGCTTCTGCACGCGCTTCTTCAGAATCGAGCACGTCGTAGGGACGGCTTTCCACCTTTTCAACAAGGTTGACAGGCGGACGCAGTCCGCGAAACGGTTTTACTGTAGCCATATCCTGTGTTTTTGGGAATTATTTGTTGACCTGGAATTTAGTTATGCCGTCTTTAAGGAAACCCACTATCTGGCAGGCAGCCGCTATGCCGGCATTGATGTTGGCTTCCTGTGTCTGCGCGCCCATCTTTTTGGGTGTGGAGAAATAGCGTCCGGGGAATTTCTCGGCGAATTCGGGTGCACGGTCGGGAGCGATGTCGGAAACATATTTCAAGTCTTCGCGCTCGGAGAGGATTTTCAGAAGCCCTTCCTCGTCGATGACTTCCTTGCGTGCCGTATTGACAAGCACTGCGTTTCGGGGCATTTTACCTACAACGCCGTAGTTGATGCTGCTGCGCGTTTCGGGTGTGGCGGGAATATGCAGGCTCACGATGTCGCATTTTTCGAAGAGCTCGTCGCGCGAGGAAACCGACTTCACACCGGCAGCCTCGATGACATCTGCGGGGCAGAAGGCGTCGAAAGCGTACACGTCCATGTCGAATCCCTTTGCAATGCGTGCCACGTTGCGTCCCACGTTGCCGAAAGCCAGAATACCGAGTTTCTTGCCTTTAAGCTCGGTGCCGGTCTTACCGTTGTAGAAATTGCGCACGGCAAACACCAGAAGTCCGAATACCAGTTCGGCAACGGCATTGGAGTTTTGCCCCGGGGTGTTCATCACCACCACGCCGTGGGCAGTGGCAGCGGCGAGGTCAACGTTGTCGTATCCGGCGCCGGCCCTTACCACAATCTTCAGCTGGCGGGCTGCGTCGAAAACTTCCGCATCGATTTTGTCGCTGCGTATTATAAGTGCATCGGCATCGGCCACAGCTTCGAGAAGCTGCTGCTTTTCGGTATATTTCTCAAGCAGGGCAAGAGTGTATCCCGCTTCGGAGATTTCTTTCCTTATACCTTCAACGGCTGCCGAAGCAAAAGGTTTTTCTGTAGCTATCAATACTTTCATATCTGTATGTTTTTAATGAAAAACTTAATGGAAAACAGGCTTGATGCCGCTGCTGCAACCAGCTTTGGCATCCAGCCTGTCGGTTGGTTTACTGTCAATGGTTTGCTTCGAATTCCTTCATGGCCTCAACGAGGGCTTTCACGCCCTCCACCGGCATTGCGTTGTAGCACGAAGCGCGGAAGCCGCCCACCGAGCGGTGGCCCTTGATGCCCACCATGCCTTTCGATGTGGCAAAGGCGAAGAATTCGCTTTCAAGTTCCTTGTATTCGTCGTTCATCACGAAGCAGATGTTCATAAGCGAGCGGTCTTCTTCCTTCACGGTGCCGCGGAACAGCCGGTTGCGGTCGATTTCGGAGTAGAGAATGTCGGCGCGTTCGTGGGCCAGCTTGTCCATAACGCCGACGCCGCCCAGTTCCTTGATCCACTCCAGGGTTTTCATTGCGCAGAACACGGGCACCACGGGGGGAGTGTTGAACATTGAGCCCTTCTCGATATGTGTGCGGTAGTCGAGCATTGTGGGGATGCTGCGGCTCACTTTGCCGAGGGCGTCTTCCTTGACGATGACAAACGTCACGCCTGCCATCGAGAGGTTTTTCTGTGCGCCGCCGTAGATTATGGAGTATTTCGAAACGTCCACCGGGCGCGAAAGAATGTCGCTCGACATGTCGGCAACCAGTTGCACGGGGCTGTCGATATCCTTGCGTATTTCGGTGCCGTAGATGGTGTTGTTGGTGGTGATGTGGAAATAGTCGGCATCGGCAGGCACCGTGTAGTCTTTGGGGATGTAGGTGAAGTTGTCGGCAGCCGAAGAAGCCACTTCCACCACTTCGCCGAAGAGCTTGGCTTCCTTCAGGGCTTTCTTTGCCCATGTGCCGGTGTTGAGGTAAGCGGCCTTCTTTTCGAGAAGGTTGTAGGGCACCATGCAAAACTGCATGCTGGCGCCGCCGCCGAGGAACAGCACGCGGTAGCCGTCGGGGATGTCGAGGATTTCTTTCATCAGAGCTTCGGCATTGTCCATAACGGGCTGGAAATCCTTGCTGCGGTGGCTGGTTTCCATTAGCGACAGTCCGGTGTTCTGAAATTCGGTGCAAGCGTCTGCAGTAGCCTTTATAACCTGCTGGGGGAGAATGGAAGGCCCTGCATTGAAATTATACTTTTTCATTACTCTATTGATTGAATTGTTGTCCAGAAAATGCATGAAAGGGTTTCTTTCGCTGCGAATTTACAAAAAATCGGCCGTAGCCGGTACGATTGTCATGCAAAACGGCAGAAAACTGCGTTTTTTTTGTCGTTATGGCGCCCGGAGGGGTACAAATTTCAAAGAAAGCAAACAAGGCTTTGCAAGAGCGGGGGGCAACATTCGCCCGGGTGGTATGCGCAAGGGGAGAGAGAGGAAGGCAGGAGCCTGCATATATAGAATATGCGCTGCGTGGGTAGTTTTTTCCGCATTGCGCCCCCCCGCGCGCGGAGCGCGCGGATAAGCGCGGGCGCGCAATTTTTGCGCTGGAAGCGCGCTCACAATTTTCTTCCGTGCGCTCCCTCCCCGGCTTCCGGCGTTCCCCTGCCCGGAACGTTTGCCCGCTCCGCCGCCGGCAGCGCGCCCCTTCGCCCTTCGCGGTAGTGTCATTTTGCCGGCCTGCGCCCTATAACAGCCGCCGTTACCCGGAAAATTCATAACTTTGTGGCTCGAAACAACCAGACTTGAAATGCAAAACGTATTTATAGCCGGTCCTTGCGTGATAGAAAGCCGCGCCATTTGCTTCGCCGTTGCCGAAGAAATTGCGAGGCTCAACGCCAAATACGGCATCGACATCATTTTCAAAAGCTCTTTCGACAAAGCCAACCGCACTTCGCCCAGCTCCTTCCGCGGCCCCGGACTGGACAGGGGGCTCGGCATCCTGGCGGAAGTGAAGGAGCGCTTCGGGCTGAAACTGCTTACCGACATTCACGAAAGCTGTCAGGCAGAGCCCGCAGGCAAAGTGGTGGACGTAATACAGATTCCGGCTTTCCTGTGCCGCCAGACCGACCTCATCGCGGCGGCAGCGCGCACCGGGAAAACCGTGAACATCAAGAAGGCCCAGTTCCTTTCGGGCGACGACATGAAATATCCCTACGAAAAGGCCGTGGCGGCGGGCGCAAAGGATGTGTGGCTCACCGAGCGCGGCAACTGCTACGGATACAACAACCTTGTGGTGGATTTCCGCAACCTGCCCATCATGCGGCGCATAGCCCGGCGCGTGGTGATGGACTGCACCCACTGCGTGCAGCGCCCCGGAGCCGCAGGGGGAACAACCGGCGGCAACCGCGAATTCATTCCCATGATGGCCATGGCAGCAAAGGCCTTCGGGGCCAACGGGTATTTCTTCGAGGTTCATCCCGACCCCGAACACGCTCTCAGCGACGCCACCAGCATGCTGGCCCTCGACAAACTGGAAGGGATAATACACAACTTGATTTTTTCCTGACAAATCATGAGCACTATAGACAAGAAATGCATTGAAATAGCCGTGCAATGCCTGCGCGACGAGGCTGAGGCCATTCTGCAGCAGATTTCACGCCTTGACGGGAACTTCACGGCGGCAGCCAACCTTATTCTCAACTCTTCGGGAAAGCTCGTGGTAACCGGCGTGGGCAAAAGCGGCCACATAGGGGCAAAGATAGCCGCAACGCTTTCGAGCACGGGCACTCCGAGCTTCTATCTTAACCCCCTCGACGCCTATCACGGCGACCTGGGCGTGTGCAGCAGCGAAGACGTGGTGCTGGCCATATCAAACAGCGGGCAGACCGACGAGCTGCTCCGCATACTGCCGTACTTTCACCAGCGCAACATTCCGATAATAGGAATAAGCAACAATCCGCAGTCGCTTCTGGCACGCAATTCAAAGATACACATAGCCATCACGGCAATGCACGAAGCCGAGCCCCTCGGGCTGGCTCCCACCACATCAACCACGGCAACGCTGGCCCTGGGCGATGCGCTGGCGTGCGCCCTCATGTGTGCCCGGAACTTCAAGGCATGCGACTTCGCAAGGTTCCACCCCGGCGGAAGCCTCGGCAAACAACTGCTCACAAGGGCCGCCGACGTGATGCTGAAAGACAATCTGCCCATTGCCCGGGCGGATATCCTGCTTGGCGAAGCCGTGACGCTCGTGAGCAAGGGGAGGCTGGGGCTGTGCCTGATAACCTCGCCCGACGGCACGCTTGAAGGCATAATCACCGACGGCGACGTGCGCCGGGCCATGGAAAGCTCGCAAAGCCGCTTCTTCGGTTTGCGCGCCGGCGACATCATGACACGCACTCCCGTAACGGTCAGCGCCGAAACGAAAATCAGCGAAGTGGAAAACATCATGCACGCCCGCAAGATACACGCCGTGGTGGTGGTTGACAACGAGCGCCGCGTGCAGGGAATCGTAGACTCTTTCCGCACCGTGCTATAAAATATAAATGGGCTGTAAATGGGCTGTAACCGGGCTGTAACCGACTTTATGCGCAAAACCTGCTTGAGTGTGGAAAAGCTGCTTGTGTTCATTGCAAAGTTCACGGCAAAGTTCACGGCAATGTTCTTGGCAATGTTCGTGGCAATGTTCACGGCAATGTTCGTGGCCTGTCCGGCCGCAAGCGCTCAAAATACATGCCCGGGCGATACGGCCCGGAGCGACTCGGCTATTGTGCGGTACATTGAAGGGCAGGGATTCAGTGTTTCGCACAACAACAGCCTCGTGCTGCTGCCTTCGGGCAAGGAGAAATTCCACGACATGTTCGCTGTCATTGCAGCGGCAAAAAACACCGTGCACCTTGAATATTTCAATTTCCGCAACGACTCCATAGCAGGGGCACTCTTCGAGCTTCTCAAGCGGAAAGTCAGCGAAGGAGTGAAAGTGAGGGTGCTTTACGATGCCTTCGGCAACGCTTCCAACAACCGCCCCATCAAGAAGGACGAGCTGAAGGAACTGCGTGCCTCGGGAATGGAAATCTACGAGTATTACCCCATGCGCTTTCCGTGGGTGGACTACGCCCTGCACCGCGACCACCGCAAAATAGTAGTCGTAGACGGAGCCATTGCCTATACCGGAGGAATGAACGTTGCCGACTATTATATAAACGGTACGGAGCAGGTGGGCAACTGGCGCGACATGCACATGAGAGTGGAAGGCGATGTAGTGGGGGAGTTGCAGAGCATTTTCCTGAGAATCTGGAACAAAACCACCGGGCAGAACATAAGGGGAAACGAATATTTCCCCGAGGTGCAGCCCCAAGGCGTTTCGTTGCCCAAAGAAGCCAAGCGCGACACCAGCGCTACACGGGGCTGCAAGACTGTGGCGGTGGTAAACCGCGAGCCAAGGCGGACACCGCGCCCCGTACGCGAAACATTCGTGAAAGCCATCGACTGCGCCCAAGACGAAATTGATATTGTGAACCCGTATTTCACTCTCAACCGCAAATTGCGCCGCGCGCTGAAGAGGGCAGTGAAACGCGGCGTAAACCTGCGCATCATGGTTTCCGAAAACAGCGACATTCCCATAACTCCCAGGGTGGTGGACTATAACGTCAGACAACTGCAGAAGAAGGGGGCAACGGTCTATTACTACCGGGGAGGGTTCCATCACTCCAAAATCATGACGGTAGACGGGCGCTTTGCGTATCTGGGCTCGGCAAACCTCAATGCCCGCAGCCTTTCATACGACTATGAATGCAACTTGCTGGTGGTGGATACCTGCACGGTGGCCCAGCTGCATTCCATATTCGAGAACGACGCACGCAAAAACTGCATCGTGCTTGACGACGAATATTGGCACAAGCAGCGCTCGGCATGGAAAAACTTTCAAGGATGGCTTTTTCATTTTCTAGAGCCTTTCCTTTAATAAAATGAAATAAAAGCATGGAATTCAAGCATATTATACTCGTAAATAGCGAAGCGCTGCAACAGGTGGCGTTCGATGTGACGGTAAACATGGAGCGGATGCTCAATCGCCGGATTCCCGACATGGACATCCGCAAATGGCTGTACGCAGCAGCATGCGACGGTTGCGTGCCGCCGGGGGAGGCTGTAAAAGCTGTTTTCGTGGGAAACGGCGATATGCCAGGAAATATCGAAAAGAGCGGCATACAAATCGGCAAACAATTCGAATTCCAAGGTTTTGAATTTGTCGTTGAAAAAGCAGAAACTGCCGTCAGTGCGAGTCATACTTTCGTTGAACGGCTGGAGGAATTGCTTGCAATCGAAACAATGGAAAAAATAGTCTGCGTACCGGGCGAAAGCCTGGAACAGTATACCGCCCGCATACTGTCGCAAAAGCCCAGAAGCGGGACCACAGTGCTTTCGGTAGAGCAATTGCGCGGTGCGGGCTTTTCCTGGCAGTTTCTGAGCTGCTCGGTATGCTATGCCGCCGGAGTTACCGACGAAGAAATACGCAATATTGATTCGTCGCCGCACCACCACTGCTGCTGTTGAAGAAAACAATAATCGAATAATACATAATCAGACTAATGGGAAAAGTTTTAGTTATCGGAGCCGGAGGAGTTGCAACAGTTGCAATTCACAAATTGGCCATGAATCCTGATGTTTTTACAGATGTTATGGTTGCCAGCCGCACAAAATCGAAGTGCGATGCCATTGTAAGTTCCATAAAGGACTGTGCTTTCAAAACAGCTCAAATTGATGCTGACGATGAAGTGGCTTTGACGAAACTCATAGAGGATTACAAGCCTGAAATCGTAATGAACCTCGCCTTGCCCTATCAGGACCTTACCATAATGAATGCTTGCCTCAAGGCCGGCGCGAGCTACCTCGACACTGCAAATTACGAACCGCGCGACGAAGCTCATTTCGAGTACAGTTGGCAATGGGCATACAAAGACCGTTTTGCCGAAGCAGGACTGACAGCTATACTTGGATGCGGTTTCGACCCGGGGGTAACAAGCATTTTCACTGCCTATGCAGCGAAGCATGTATTCGACGAGATTCAGTATCTCGACATCGTTGACTGCAATGCCGGAAACCACCATAAAGCATTCGCCACAAATTTCAATCCTGAAATCAACATACGCGAAATTACCCAGAAAGGTCTGTATTGGGAAGACGGCAAATGGATAGAAACCGAGCCGCTGGAAATACACAAAACGCTCAATTATCCCAATATCGGTCCGAAGGAAAGCTATCTGCTCCATCACGAAGAGCTCGAAAGCCTTGTGAAAAACTATCCTACGATAAAGCGTGGCCGCTTCTGGATGACTTTCGGACAGGAATATCTCACTCATTTGCGCGTTATTCAGAATATCGGCATGGCTTCTATAGAGCCCATAGATTACAATGGACAGCAAATCGTGCCGTTACAGTTCCTCAAGGCAGTGCTGCCCAACCCTCAGGACCTCGGAGCGAACTATGACGGCGAAACTTCCATCGGATGCCGCATCAAGGGCTTGCGCAACGGGGAAGAACATACCTATTACATTTACAACAACTGCTCGCATCAGGCAGCCTACAACGAAACAGGCATGCAGGGCGTATCGTACACCACCGGCGTACCGGCCATGATTGGAGCTATGATGTTCCTGAAAGGACTGTGGAAACGCCCCGGCGTGTGGAATGTGGAGGAATTCGACCCGGACCCGTTCATGCAGCAATTGAACGTGCAAGGCTTGCCGTGGCATGAACTTCACGACGTTGACACTGAATTCTAACAACAACTGAGCTACGACGCTGAAAGAGGTGTTTTAATATGGCAGAAGTAAATACGTTTCTCGACGTAAATTCTCTTACCAAGAGCATTGGCGATTTGACTTTGGTCGAAAATGCCTCTTTCAGCGTTGCCCAAAGACAGAAAGTAGCGCTTGTAGGCCGCAATGGTACCGGGAAATCAACCTTGCTCAATATAATAGGCGGTAAAGAAGGCTACGATAGCGGTACTATCGTATACCGCAAGAATATAAGAATAGGCTATCTGGAACAAACGCCTTCGTATTCGCCAAGCCAAAGCGTGCTAGAGGCGTGTTTTTCCGGAGATACGGAGCATTCCTTGCTGTTGCGTAACTTTTATAAAAGCATAGCCCTTGGCAACGACACCATGATGTCTGAATATGCCAATCAATTGGACATACAAAATGCCTGGGACTATGAAAGCCGAATAAAAGAAGTGCTGTCGAAACTGGAGATATCTGATTTCGATGAAAAGATGGGGAATCTGTCGGGAGGACAACGTAAGCGAGTGGCACTTGCCAACGTGTTGCTTGGCGAGCCCGATATGATGATTCTCGATGAGCCAACCAACCATCTTGATTTGAAAATGATTGAATGGCTGGAGAAATATCTGTCACGCCCTTCCGTAACGTTGTTGATGGTTACCCACGACAGATATTTTCTGGAAAACGTTTGCAATCGAATCTACGAAATCGACAACTCCAAGATATACGGCTACGAAGGCTCGTACTCGTATTATCTGGAAAAGCGGCAAGAGCGCATGGAGGCCGAGCAGGCGGAAGTTTCCCGTGCAGCAAACCTCTACCGCCGTGAACTGGAGTGGATGAGAAGAATGCCACAAGCGCGCGGCCATAAAGCCCGCTACAGAGAGGAGAACTTTGTTCAACTGGAAAATAAAGCTCATCAGCCAACACGGCAGCAGTCGATGACTTTGGTTGCCAACACAACTTATATAGGGACGAAAATTCTCGAAATAAGTTATGTGTCAAAAGCTTTCGGCAAAAAGCGGATTCTCAATGATTTCTATTACAATTTCTCGCGTTATGAAAAAGTTGGAATCGTTGGGGCAAACGGCTCGGGAAAATCAACTTTCATAAAAATGATTCTTGGTTATGAGCAATGCGACAGTGGCAAAATCAACATCGGTGATACTGTAAAGTTCGGTTACTTCGCCCAAGAAGGCATGAACTTCAATGACGATGACAAAGTGATTGATGTCGTCAGGAATGTAGCCGAGACTATTGATGTCGGAGGAGGCAAAAAAATCTCAGCCATGCAGTTCCTGCAGCATTTTCTGTTTCCTCCATCGGTGCAGAACAGCTATGTACGCAAACTTAGTGGGGGAGAGAGGCGCCGGCTTTACCTGTGCACAGTATTGATGCGTAATCCCAACTTTTTAGTGCTTGACGAGCCCACAAACGATCTTGACATAGAAACTTTGCAAGTGCTCGAGGAATATCTTGCGAATTTCAAAGGTTGTCTGCTGATTGCTTCGCACGACCGGTGGTTTATGGACCGTACATGTGATCATCTACTTGTGTTTAAGGGCGATGCATATATTGACGACTTCCCCGGGAACTATACCCAATATCGGAAATCAATAGCCGACCAAGAGCGAAAAAATGAATCTGAAAAGCGTTCCGAAAGTAATTCTGCAAAAAAGGTAGGGCAGGGGACTTCCAAACAAAATCCGCAGAATACAAAGACGGTATCTGTGCGCAAACTTACCTATAAAGAACGCTTGGAACTTGCAGAACTTGAAAAGGAAATCGAATCTCTTGAGAAAGAAAAACAAGACATTATTACTACATTAAGTGGCGCTATTACCGATGCTTCTGAAATAACGATTCAAAGCAAGCGTTTGGCGGAGTGTGAAAAATCAATTGAAGAGAAATCCAACCGATGGCTAGCTCTGTCGGAAATAGAAGAAGGAAGCATGCGATGAAGCTAGTGCCGGTTTTGTTTAGAGTGTCATTGGCAATTGCATCCATTTGCTGCATTGCCAGTTGCGGAAATAAAAGTTCAAACAATGAGCCTGTAATCGAAGCAGACTCAATACCCATAGACACAGCACTTTCAGAACGACTCGCAAAATTTGCCCAAGCTCCGAGGGTAAAGGGCCGTTTTGCTTTCTATGTGTTTGATTTGAAAGCAAACAAACCTATATTTGGATATAAAGAAAGCGATGCCATGCCTTCGGCTTCTTGCCTTAAACTTTTAACGGGAGTTGCCGGGCTGAATTTACTTGGAAGTAATTTTCAGTACACTAGTTCGCTTTACACTCGTGGAAATATCGGAAATGACGGAATGCTGCACGGAGATGCAGGACTTGTAGCAGGCACCGACCCGACATTCGACGTAACAGAAATCCAGCAATTCGCAAAATCGCTGCGGACACAAGGCATAAAGCGCATTTCGGGACGGATATTTGTTGACCTAGCAATCACAGAACCTATTAAAAGCGAGGAGCATTGGTTCCCTTGGGATTTGTCGTTCAGTCGTTATGGCATACTTTACAAAGGCGAGACAAGGGTGGCAAAGGCGTTAAAATCAGCTATGCAGGCACAAGGCATTGCAACAAAAGACTCTCAGTTTGTTTATTCCGCCATGCCTCGCGGGGGGCATCGCATTGCCGTACATACGAGCTCGCTCAATCCGGTATTGGAACGAATGTGGAAAAACAGTTCAAACGTCTTCGCAACTTCGCTGCTATATACAATTGGAAGACATTACATGCCACAACTTCCGCCAGCGGAAGCCGGATTAAACTATCTTCGCAGTTTTATGCGAGACAGTCTGTCTATCAGCGACTCTACGCAAGCGATACACGACGGTTGCGGACTTTGCATATACAATCGTTTGTCGCCGCAGACACTGGTGGCAGTCCTGCAGTTCGGTTACCGGCACAAAGTTATTTACCAAGCGTTGATTGAACATCTGCCAATAGCAGGTGTCAGCGGAACATTGGCACGGGAAATGACTCACGCATGTACGCGGGGAAAAATAAGGGCGAAAACAGGGACGCTGTCAAATCCCTATGGCATAAGTACTCTTGCCGGGTATTGCCAAGCAGCAAACGGACATCTTCTTGCTTTTGCAATTATGGCAAGTGAAATGTCTGTGCTGGATGCAAGAGTTCTGCAACGTAAATTAGGAGAATTATTGGTAAAAGACGATGAAACAAAAACTATTGGAAAACAATCATAAGTCAAAAGTAATCAATGTAGTTGTAAAAGCAATTGTATTGTTGTTTTTGCTGTCGAACAGCGTTGCTAATGCCCAAACTTTGAAGCGCGGAAACTTTACGCGCATGAAAAATAAAGTAAGCGGCAATTATAATTTTTGGATTTATACGCCCGCAGAGTACTCTGAAGACCAGCACCATGTGCCGCTCATCATATTCCTGCACGGGGCAAGCCTTTGCGGCAACAATTTGGAAAAAGTAAGGCGTTATGGCCCGCTTGATGCAATAGAGCGAGGAAAGATAATTCCTGCTGCAATTCTAGCTCCCCAGAATCCGGGCGGTGCATGGAAGCCGGAACGCCTTCTGGAATTACTTGAATGGACTGTAGCCAATTATCGTATTGATACTTCGCGGGTTTATGTAATAGGAATGAGCCTTGGCGGCTATGGTACATTGGATTTTACTTGCGCTTATCCGGAGAAGATAGCCGCAGCAATGGCATTGTGCGGTGGTATATCAAATACTGACAATATTGATGGTTTAGGTAAATTTCCTTTGTGGATAATGCATGGAACTGCGGACCGCGCTGTAGGTGTAGATAAGTCAAAGATAATTGTTGAGAAGCTGAAAGATAGCGGGCAAGACAATTTGCTGCGTTACAAATGGTTCGAAGGAGGTTCACATGGCTTGATGGCACGGCTTTTCTATTTGCAAAAGACTTATGATTGGCTGTTTGCACATTCTACCGCAGATAATCCTCGTAGTGTTGATAGAAGTTTTGATATAGACTATGAGGATGTGAAATCAACATATGATGAACTGAGATGGTTCAAGGATATGTTTGAAGACGATTAGCTTCGTTTTTATCCTTATTCTGAAAAAGAGTCCGTTTGAAATATAATCGCTATTATGTTTAATAGCATTATCGAAAAATAGCCCACTGTCGGAATTATTGTATGGCATTGCGGAAACATTATATACCTTATCCGAAAAATTCTTTGCGCACAGCGTGAAAATTTTATGCGCACAAAAGAAAAATTGTGAGCGCTCAGCGCAAGAATTCTAAGCGCTTTGCGCAAAACTATGTGCGCAAAAACAAAAACGGCCTGCGGATATCGGGAAATCAGACTATTATAAACTGTGGCAGATTTAAGTATGCTTTAGATTGATTCTGCCAACGGGTTTAGATTAATTCATCTTGCCATAAATCTATTAGTTGCCGCGCAATACTTGCCCCATCTGGTAAAGCCGGCAAATTGTTTCTTGTAAACCATCCGGCTTTTTTAAGTTCCGATTCTTGTATTTTAATTTCACCAGCCTCGTAATCAGCGACAAACCCTGCCATCAAATTACATGGAAAAGGCCATGCCTGGCTTCTGATATATCTTAGATTCTTAATCTGCAACTGCGTTTCTTCTGCAACTTCCCGCACAACTGCCTGCTCCAGAGTTTCCCCAGTTTCAACAAAGCCGGCAAGCAACCCCATATAATCCCCCTTGAAATTTCGCGACTGTACGAGTAAAATCTGATTGCCACGTTTTATCAAAACAATAATGGCTAATTGCAGCGAAGGCCAAATCGTATGATTGCAGTCTGGACATTTTTTGCTGATATCTGTACTGTACTCAAGTTTTGAACCGCATCGGCCACAATATTGAGTTTCTTTATCCCAATAAATCAATTCTATAAATTTCCCCGCCAACTCATATTGCCAGGATGGAAGCATAAAAAAACTTTGACGAAGCGGCACATATTTCATTCCATTAAACGGCTGTTCGCAATTCACCTCTATAGAATTTACAGACAAGCCATTTGCCAGTTCATAAGTATGGTGAAATACCACTCCGCTTAAATCCGTGAATTGGGAATTGTCTGAAGGTACAATGTAATTCCCGTCTGAATTTAGCTGTAAAAGTATTTTTCCTTTACAATATATAAACCAATAAACTTTATGCATAAGCAATTCAATTATCCAAAGAAAACTGCGTTAACTTCGCTATGTTTTAATTACTTACAGGCATGAATTTTTCTTTTATAGTAATGCTTAAAGCTAAACAATTTACGTGATTGTAAATAACTTAAATTGTTTTGATTAGTATATGCTTCGCGTTCAAAAGAAATATTCATATATCCATTGAAATAACTACGATACTGCACAATACGAATAGCCCATTCAATCAAATAGGCTATATAGAAAAAGACATATCCCAACTCTTTTATTTGAGCGGTATGAATTTTCTCATGATTGATAGTAATTGAGCCACAAGGTCCTTTTGAAAAAAGTACGCCAAAAAGGTTTATGGCGTAAAAGTCTTTTCCAAAAGGAATTATCCTGTTGTAAATTATTTTCATCAACTAGAGTAAGGGAATATCTACAATATCTGTAGCCGTCTTTACTAAGATATAATAAGGGGTGTGCCGAAATTGCACACCCCTATTAATTGATTTATAATCCTAGAGATAATTTTACGTCTTCTATTTTCTTGATGGCAATATTGTTTGCATTCTTGAAACTGTCATAGTTTGTTACAGTGCCACCATTTACTTCAATGTAGAATTTGATTTTAGGCTCTGTACCGGAAGGACGTACACTGACTTTTGTTCCGTCTTCGGTAAACCATTGCAAAACATTGCTGGATTCCGGCATATTGAGGGCACTCTCGTGACCTTCCGCATCAGTTTCAACCAATGTTTGGTAATCCTTTACGTTCACGACTTTTGAACCTGCGATACAGCAAGGAGGCGTTTTGCGGAAATTGTTCATCATTTCTTTTATTTCATCAACGCCGGTTTTCCCTGGTTTCACAACATTTATGGTCTTATTGAGACGGAAACCGTATTCTTTGTAGATGTCAATCAGAATATCGAATAGGGTTTTACCACGGTCCTTCGCCCAAGCGCATATTTCAGCAAGAAGCGTGCATGCAGATACTGCATCCTTGTCGCGTACAAAATCCTCAGCAAGAAAGCCATAGCTCTCCTCGCCTCCACCTATATATTTCTTTTTGCCTTCATTCAGAAGTATTTCGCGCGCAATCCATTTGAAGCCAGTATATACGTCAAACATTTCAACGTTATTTTTACGGGCAATTTCCTTTACAAGCTCCGTTGTCACTATCGTTTTGACAATAAACTCGTTTCCTTTCATTTGGCCCGTAGCAATGCGATTGTTTATGATGTAATAAAGGAAAATCATGCATGTTTGGTTTCCGTCCATCAATACCCATTCGCCTTCGGCATTTTTGCAAGCCATTCCTATACGGTCAGCATCCGGATCGCTCGCCATTGCGATATCGGCGTCAATGCTGCTTGCCAGTTTAATTGCCAACGTAAATGCCTCGGCATTCTCCGGGTTGGGACTGACAACTGTTGGGAAATTGCCGTCTTTTACCATCTGCTCGGCAACACAGTGCACGTTTTCGAACCCAGCAAGTTTTAACGCTTGTGGAATCAGCATCATTCCGGTGCCATGAAGAGGAGTATAGACAATTGACAAATCCTTTTGTTTTTTTATGACATTAGGATCGATTGACAAATCCACAACTCGCTTCAAATACTCATCGTCGATAGTCTTGCCGATAATTTCTATTAAATTTTTGTTGCCTTCAAACTTGATATCTTCTGGCTTTACTTTGTTTACTTCGTCGATGATACCTTGATCATGAGGCGCCAGCACCTGGGCTCCGTCGTTCCAATAAGCTTTGTATCCGTTGTATTCCTTTGGATTATGCGAAGCTGTAAGTATAATGCCGCTTTGACATCCCAAGTGCCGTATTGCAAAAGATATTTCAGGCGTAGGACGCATATCCTCGAACAAGTATACCTTTATGCCATTAGCCGAAAATATATCTGCCGAAATTTCAGCAAACAGACGGCTATTGTTACGGCAGTCATGCCCCACAACGACAGATATTTGGTCAAGGCCGGAAAAATTCTTTTTCAAATAGTTTGAAAGACCTTGAGTCGCTCCACCTACAGTATAAATGTTCATGCGGTTTGTGCCAACGCCCATGATTCCCCTCAGGCCACCAGTTCCGAATGAAAGGTTCTGAAAGAAAGAGTCTACGAGTTCTGTTTTGTCGGAATTTTGAAGCATTTTCTTAATTTCCGATTTTGTCTTCTCATCATAAACGGGCGAATCAAGCCATTGCTGGGCTTTAAGCTCGCATAATTGTATTGTTTCTTGATTGAACATTGCAATTAAAGTTTTAATTCTTAATTCGACGGCACAAGATATTTGTTGCCAGTTTCTTTTATAATCGTTTTTCTGTAAGCATCGGGGAAACCTGGACGTTTCACAGTCTCTCCCAATCCTTCTTTGTTGCGGAGGAATTTTCCCTCACTTTCGGGTTTTATAACTTGGTCGTTATATTTGACTACCAGGAATTCTCCGAGATTTTTCCATTGCGCCAACATTGACATAGCAATCGAGTCGCTGTAATTTGTCAATAAAGCAATGGCTTTGCTGTTGTCAGACGAATACAGTTGCTTTGCTTGAGATTCTATTTGTTGTTGCTTCTCAAAATACGAGGATTCAAGTTTGTCACGCATTTTTCTAACATCCTCAAACATCATGGAATATCTAGGGTAAACCATATTGGAAACCCAATTGCACACCCAAAAGGCAGATTTCCAAGAAAACGTAACATCATCTGCAGTCTGGGCTGAAAAGCATTCCGGGGCTTTGGTCATACAGCAATACATCGGCGTGAAAGCAACCATATTGGCATCATCGTTGCCGAACCACAGCACGCCCCCTATTGCGTCGGGCATATTAGAGCGCAACTGAGCCACAAAAACGAAAGCCGATTGCTGTGTAGATGCCGGACGTTCGTTAAAATATTCTTTGCCTTCGCATTTCCAAGTCAATGGAGAAGGACGGTAAGGCGCGCAATATACCCCACTCCCTATATCGGTAGTTGTATCAAAAGGCGTTCCTTCGTAATGATCGCGCATTGAAGTTATGACATCGGCAACAGACAATTTACGTTTAGGCTTTACAAACAACGGCATAGGCTTTGCGTTAAGATCTTGTCCAGAAGCATACGGAAGGTATTGGTTCATATCGCCGTCTGCCCAGCGATTGAAGAAACTCCAAACTCTTGCTTCACAAAAACGCAATCCACTAAAAGTAGCCGGACAGTAAGCATTTGCAAAATCGAAGTTTTCGTCCTTGCCATTAAAATAACCTTGCTTGCGGGCGAACTTTACGACATCTTTTGCATACATTACATTATCCTTGTCTTTCATGTTGAATTTATGAATGCGGCTCTGATTGGCATGTGCACACACACAGTCGTCGGGAACTCTAATTGCAACCCATACTGCGCCCTTTTCTATATTGCCTTTGCCAACCATTTCCATAATCCAAGCTTCGTTTTTGTCGGCAATAGTAAAAGTTTCCCCTTCGCTATTGTAACCATAGGTATCGGCCAGGGATGTCATGATTTTTATTGCCTCTCTGGCATTGCGTGACCTTTCCAAGGCAATGTAAATCATGCTTCCGTAGTCCATAGAGCCTGTAGTATCAACAAGTTCTTCCCTTCCTCCGAATGTTGTCTCGGCTATTGCAACTTGATTCTCGTTTATATTTCCGACAACATTATATGTTTGCGAGGCTTCGGGTATTTTCCCCAAGAATTTGTTTGTATCCCAGTTATACACATCCCGCATTTCACCGGCATTATGCTTGGTTGCGTTACGTTTATAAAGGCAACCGAACATCCCATAGTTGTCGGCAGCATACGAAACCAACACCGAGCCATCTACTGAAGCGTTTTTCCCGACAATAAAATTAGTACATGCGAATGATGTAATACTTACTATAAGGCCAAGAAGCAATACTACCAAACGTCTCATACTTAGCAGGCTTTAAATGAAATGTCAAGGCTTTTCACAGAATGTGTAAGTGCACCAACGGAAATAAAATCTACTCCACATTCTGCATAACTTCTTATGGTGTCAATAGTTATTCCCCCACTCGATTCTGTTTCGTATTTGTTTGATATTATTTCTACCGCTTTACGAGTATCTTCAACGGAGAAATTGTCAAGCATAATTCTGTCAACACCCCCGCATTTCATAACTTGTTGCAGTTCATCGAAGTTGCGGACTTCTATTTCAATCTTCAGCTGCTTGCCAATAGCTTCAAGATATTTATGGCATCGATTTATTGCATTTTCAATGCCCCCTGCAAAATCTACATGATTGTCTTTAAGCAGAATCATATCAAACAGCCCCATCCTATGGTTCTCGCCTCCGCCAATTTTTACAGCCATTTTTTCAAGTACACGCATTCCCGGCGTAGTTTTTCTTGTATCAAGAACTTTCGCTTTTGTGCCTTTCAGTAAATTCTGGTATTCCCGGGTTACTGTGGCTATTCCGCTCATGCGTTGCATAATGTTGAGCATAAGACGTTCTGTCTGCAGTAAGCTGCGTATTTTTCCAGAGACCAACATTGCGATATCTCCAGGTTTAACATCAGAGCCATCTGCAATAAATACCTCAGTTTTCAGTTCCGGATCGAATTTGTGAAAAACGCGTTGGGCTATTTCAACGCCAGCCAATACGCCACGTTGTTTTACAATCACTTGCGACTGCCCTAAAGCATCTTCTGGAATGCAGCACAGAGTTGTTGCATCGCCATCGCCTATATCCTCTGCAAACGCCAAGTCAAGCAACGCGTCTATCAATTGTTCTTTTCCTTGCATAATGGTTATTTTAGTAGGAATCTTGATTCCTTTTGGTGTTACTATTTATGTGCAAAAGTAATAAATATATCTCTAATCGCGGTGAATGAATTTTCTCTTCATCTCCTTCACTACATTAGAGCCCTTAGAGTTCCAGCGACAATCTCAAATTAATCAACCTTCCGGTAAGATAGTTTGGCACAGCATATTGATTTCCATTTATATCGGTCACCCAATAATATGAATTGACATTATTGATGCCCAATACATTGAATGCATCTATCCCAAGCCATACATTTTTTATGGCCTGCCCGATTCCAGTTTTTCGCTTGCTGTCATCTCTACAGTACAAATTGTAATTCATTCCTATGTCTACACGCTTGTAAGCCGGGGCTCTGAAATTCATTTTCTCACGACCGGAATGAGTCGGGCCAAAAGGCAGGCCATCGGCCAATGCTCCCCGCAGCGACAATTTCCAACGCTGGGTGCCGGGAAAGAAATCTGTAAAATATATCGACAAATTATATCTTTGGTCCGTAGGGCGAGGCACCCATTTGTTACCGAACTTTTCTTTGGTTTGCATCACGGAGAACGTTACCCACGAGTCTGTTCCGGGCACAAATTCACCGAATATCTTTGTATCGATACCTACTGCATATCCGCTGCACATATTGCGCCCGTAATAAACCGTGCGTACATTGTTCACGTTGTAGGGTATCAACCTCGACATGCCTTTGTAATATACTTCGGCAGTAAACTTAAAAGGTCTGCCATTAAGCCGGAAATTGTAATCTCCCCCGATAACGGCCTGCCAACTGCGTTGCGACTTGATATTGCGGTTTAGATTTACGACGGTGTTGTTTGCGGTTGTGGTGGTGTCGCGTATTTCCTTATAGAAAGGCGTCTGGCAATACAAGCCGGTAGCTATGCGTATTATCCAATTGTCGTTGGCTTTAGGAATAAAGCCGAGCGATGCCCTGGGGCTGACGATAGTTTCGCCATTCCAACTCCAATGCGTAAGCCGGGCCCCATAGTTGAATGTGAAATTACCTGGTTTTGCCGTAAAGCGATAGGTATCTTGAATGTAAGCTTCCAGTTTGGTGGCGCGTACTGTTTCATCGGCATGGAGGTTATAGTAAAGTTGCAGACGGTCGGAATTGTTGGGGATTGAATAACCTGCAGAATCCCTCATTTCCCATTCCGACGACGTTTCCTTGAACTGCTGCGTCTGCAGTGAAACAGCAGATTCTATTTCGTGAACCTTTGATTTGTAAGAATAACGAAGTGCAATGTTTGCCACAGTGGCGTTAAGGTAATTGCGGGCATGCTCGCGGTATGTGCCTACTCCCAGTTCCTCCTGCGAGCCTTGCTCGTTGAGCCAATACTGCCCCTGAATGTCATAGGCTTCGTGTTCGTTTGTCTTATAAGCGGAGCCCAACAGCGACAGATGGCTTTTACTTCCTAAATTGCGCGTCACGGTAAAGGCTCCGTAATATGTACGGAACAAGTCACGTTCTTCGCCATCGAAATATACTTTGAATTTTTTCGAATCAAACAAAGTTCCAAACCTTGTTTCGCGGTCTTGGGGCTTGAAGTTGTAACGGTTGTTGGAGAAGTTGCCAATAAAATCCAGCGACCAGTTTTTGTTTGGGGTCCATGAGATATACGTTTGCAAATCCAGGAAATCCGGGGAATATTCGCCGTTCGTTTCAAGCGTTGAAAGCATATAGCGTGTGGTTTTATAGCGCACGCTGCCCATGACGCTGAACTTGTCGTTCCCCCACCCTGCATACATTCCTCCGCCCAAAAGCGAAGCGTTGAGTTTCGCCTCAGCCTTGCGCGGCTTACGGTATTTGATGTCAAGCACTGACGACATCTTGTCACCGTATTTGGCAGGAAAGCCTCCGGTAGAGAATTCTATTCGCTCCACCATGTCGCTGTTGATTACGCTAAGCCCTTCCTGATTGCCTGAACTTACCAGCATTGGGCGATAGATTTCTTGCCCATTAAGGTATACAAGGTTTTCGTCGAAAGAACCGCCCCGCACATTGTATTGCGAGCTCAATTCGTCGTGGCGACTCACGCCGGCCATTGTTGAAACAAGTTCTTCAACACCGTTGCCCGTAGTAGACGGAAGGTTATTCAAGTCTTTGGTCTTGATTGACTGCATTGTGGACGACTGTACGCGCTGCCCTTTAACTGTAGTTTCGGCCAGCGCGTAATCACTTTGCGGAAGCACCACTTTTAGCACAATCGTGTCGCGCGGCGAGCGCACCACTCTTTTAATTGTGCGGTAGCCTGTCATGCTGAACGACACCGCTATACTGTCTGCGGCATTTACAGTCAGAGAATACTTTCCGTTCAAGTCGGTTAATGTGCCGCCTTGACCGTCAACGCGCACCGACGCAAAGGGTATTGCATTGCCTTCGGTGTCGTTCACGCTGCCGCGAAGTTTCACACTGTGTTGCGCCGTGCAGGTAAGGACTGCCAGAAATATAGCAAGTATTGTTGTTGTCAAACGCATAATGATGAAGCACTGGATTCGTTCTCCTTTTTCTAAATTCTAACGCGACTTTTTGCGCATTGTTGCATTGCTGCTTCAAATTTTCGTCAACCGTGAACAGTTGTGGCGTCAATTTTGACGGCGGTAACGAACTTTTACCTAAATTTGCGCTACAACAATTCCAAAAAGTTTAACTATCATGCAAGACTATCAGTTGGGAGGCATCGTATCCCAGTTTGGCATTAAGCCCGAAAATGCTACAATTGTTCCGCTAGGCAACGGACTTATCAATACCACATACAAGGTAACAACTTCAGACCAGGAGCCGGCATACGTGCTGCAGCGTATAAACCACAATGTCTTTCCCGACGTTGATATGCTTATGAACAACGTGGTTGCAGTAACTACCCATCTGCATTCCAAACTTGCTGCCCAGGGCTACAGTGACGAAGAAATACGTCGCCGCTGCCTGCATTTCCTTCCGCTTGCAGACGGCAGCGGAAAGTACTATTACAAAAGCGGCGAAGACTATTGGAGGATTATGGAGTATATCGCGGGCACCGTAACGCTCGACGAAGTAAATCCGCAAAGCGCCAACGATACAGGCAAGGCTTTTGGCAATTTCGAAGCTATGTTGGCTGACATTTCTGCCCCGATGGGCGAAACTATCAAAGATTTCCACAATATGGAATTCCGCATGCAGCAACTGCGCGAAGCAGTGGAAGCCGATGCCGCACACCGGGCCGACAGCGTAAAGGCTTTGATTCTCAATATCGAAAGCTATGCTGACGAAATGACTATGGCCGAACGGCTTTATCGCGAGCACAAACTGCCCAAGCGTATTTGCCATTGCGATACTAAAGTCAACAACATGCTCTTCGACGCAACAACGGGCGAAGTGCTTTGCGTCATCGATTTGGATACCGTGATGCCGAGTTTCGTGTTTTCCGATTTTGGAGACTTCTTGCGGTCGGCAGCCAACACCGCTGCCGAAGACGAACCCGACTTAAGCCGCGTGGAATTCAACATTGACATCTTCAAGGCTTTCACGCAAGGATATCTTGAAACTGCACGGGCATTCCTTACCGATGTGGAAATTGAAAATCTGCCGTATGCAGCACGTCTTTTCCCGTTTATGCAGGCAGTGCGGTTCCTTACCGATTATATTAACGGAGATACCTATTATCGCATTCAATACCCCGAGCATAACCTTGTGAGGACCAAGGCTCAATATAAACTTTTTGAGAGCGCAACAGCGCAGGAAAGCCAAATGCAGCTTATAGTCAAGCAATTAAGCGCGAAAGACTAACTGCATAATATCACGCTGGAGGAATAGTTTTCCGCCCGCCAGCGGAATTAATGTAGTGCATACTTGATTCCGCTGGCGGTAACCAGCCTGATTTTTCCGCTGTACGCTTAGAATTTTCGCGCTGAGCGCTCATAATTTTTCTTTTGTGCGCTCAAAATTTTCGCGCTGTGCGCAAAGAATTTTTCTGCTATGCGCATACAATTCTTCCGCTATGCCTGACCGATAATTCCGGGGGCGGGTAATTTTCTCTTTGCTGTGATTTAACAATGAGCGAACCGATACTAAAATTTCTGTGTTTACTGTTCTTTATGCTGCATGGCGCTCTCAGCATAACAGCCCAAAATTACCCTGACAGTCATGACAACGAAAGAACTTCCTGGGAGGAGGTTTTGGAATTTTATAGCGAGAAATATGAAGACTATAACGAAGACAATATCAATGAAGAGCAATTAAACACTCTGCGCAACATCTACGAAACGCCGCTCGATATAAACACCGTCACAAAACAGCAGTTGCTGGAACTTCCCTTTGTGTCGGAAACTCTGGCTTCAAACATTATAGATTATGTGTCGAGGTATGGAGAGGTTTTGTCGCTGTCAGAATTGTCACTGGTTTACGGCATGGACTACAACACGAAGTATTTGCTTTCTGCTTTCCTTACATGCAGGCCCCCGATTACTGGGCATCCGTCTGCAAAGCAAATTCTGAAAAATGCGGAACAGACTTTGGCCGTCAATTGGGTTACGCCACTGAATACCCCGGAAGGATATAAAAGCAATTCTTCGCTTAAGAACAGCAACCGTTACCTCGGCGACAAAAACCGGATAGCCGTAAAGTATACCTTCAACTACGACAATGAATTGAAGTTCGGGCTTACGTCGGAGAAAGACGCCGGCGAGCCGTTTGCGTGCCGTGGCAATTTTCTTATGGATTCGTATTCGTTTTTCGTGCAGTGCAAGCCGAAAAACGGTAAAGTCAATTTCATAGCCGGTGATTTCCGCGCCCGATTTGGAGAAGGTCTGCTTGTGGGCAACATGTTTTATAGCGGGAAAAAAAGTGTTCTTGGCAATTACAACACCTGTAGCACAATATCTCCACATTCCTCGTATTCCGAACGCGATTACTTCCGCGGTGCCGCATTGGGCCTTAAGTTCAAAAAAATACATGCCGTTGCTTTTGCCTCTTACAACAGTAACGATGCCATAATCAACGACAGTAACGAAATCACCTCAATAACAAACACCGGTTATCATCGAACCGGCACCGAACAGCAACGGAGAGGAAATTTGCACGATTTCACTACCGCCGGCGACATTTCGTATAACAGCTCTTCGTTCCGGATAGGGATTTCAGCGGCATTGACTCACTATGACAAACGGCTTAATCCCCGCAACGCCCTTTATAACAAATATGCCATGCGCGGCAAGATGTTCCATGCCTACAGCGTTCACTATTCTTTTGATTTCAAGAACATTTCCTCGCAAGGCGAAGCGGCCTTAAACAAGAAAAATGCTTTGGCATTTGTAAATACGATAAAATGGCAGCCTGCGAGTTTTTTGACTTTTACAAGTGTGCAGCGCAGTTACTCCATGCGGTATAATTCGCCTTATTCAAAAAGTTTTGGCAGCTCGGGGAAAGTCAACAACGAGCAGGGTGTGTATTTCGGTGCCGTCGGTGATATTACCTCAAACCTAAATGTTCGGGCGTATGCCGATTTCTATCGTTCGCCATGGGCTTCCTACAAATATAACGCTTCTCTTTCTGCCAAGGAATTCTATGCCGAAGCCACATTGCACACGCAAAAAGGATTTTCGTTTATGATTGACTGGCGTTTCACGCGCAAGGCATACCGCGCACTTACCACAAATAGCGACACAACTGCAACCGACAAACAGCAATTGCGCTTGCAATGCAAGCACGTACTCAACAACTTATCAAATCTAACAACCATCGTTTTTACGAACAACAAAAGCACGAAATCCCACAACGGTTTGGCCATATTTCATAGGGCAACCTACAAATGCCGGCGCCTGAACACTTCTGCCGCTATTGGATGGTTCAATGCAAAAAACTATAATTCACGTATTTATGTGTACGAGAATAATGTGAAAAACATATACAGCAATTTTGCAAGTTTTTACGGCAATGGCATAAGGCTTTCCCTACTCTGCTCAACCGAAATAAAAGACAAAATCAACATATATGCAAAATATGGTTTTACCCATTATTTTGACCGCGATCATATAGGCTCGGGGGCGAATGAAATTAAATCTTCGTCAAAACATGATTTGGCATTTTGTATAAACTTAAAAATATAACTATATGGATACAATAAAATCTCACCGTTCAATAAGGAAGTATTCTTCACGCGTACTAAGCGATGAACTGCTGCAGGAACTCCTTTCATCAGCAACACGAACCCAGACTATGGGCAACCTGCAGCTTTACAGTGCCGTGGTAACCCGCAGCCAGGAAATGAAACACCGCCTTGCTCCGTTGCATTTCAACCAGCCTATGGTTGAGGATGCCCAGGCAGTGATTACAGTTTGCGCCGATTTCTGCCGCACATCTGCGTGGTGCAATTACCGCAAAGCCCAACCGGGATATGGAAATTTTTTGTCGTTTATCAATGCAGCAACCGACGCTTTGCTGTTTACCCAAACGCTTTCCATTCTATGCGAACACGCAGGCTTGGGCGTTTGCTTCCTCGGCACAACGCTCTACAGCGCGCAGGAAATAATTGAAATGTTGAAACTTCCCAAACTAACCTTCCCCGTTGCGACACTTACTGTTGGCTATCCTGACGAGAACCCTCCAATGTCCGACCGTTTGCCAATAGAAGCAATTGTTCATAAAGAGACTTACACCGACTACACTCAAGCGTCAATCGACTCTTTTTACAAGGCAAAGGAAGAGCTTGCCGAGAATCAAAATTTTGTGAAGATAAACGCGAAAGAAACGCTGGCTCAAATTTTCACGGACATTCGCTATCCCCAGGAACTTAACGAGAAGATGTCGCAGTCTCTTTTGGACACTTTGCGCCGCCAAGGGTTTATGGATTAAAGGATATGGCCAAGGCTATTGCCAATGCGTTAGACACATCCTAGACGCGCAACTAGTTTTGGGATGTGCCGTAATTTATGGTACGGCAAGACATCAGGCGGTCGTAGCGTTCGCCTTGCAGATGCGCATATACGTAGACGTTATACTCGTTCTCGGTTTGAAAGAAATCGCCTTCGCTTTGCGACATGCTTCCAGCGGTTGCGTCTTTTTCGACAAAAAGATAGGTGTAATTGTAGTACCCTTGCTTCAGAAGGATTGTCGCCTCATATTTAGAGTCCTGCGCATTATAGTGCATGCGGTATTCCGGAAGGAAACTGTAGGCATTCCACGCTCCGCATACATAAAAGTCGCCATCGGACAAACTGCCGCCATCGGAAAGCGGCTTTTCAAGGGAAAAATGCACCAGGATATATTCACTGCGCGTATCGGGATTCCCGTCGGTAGCGTTGCGCAGCACATACTTGCCGTTTTTTTCCGATGTAAAGATATAATTGGTG
>CAZDOH010000012.1:29331-34001 GCA_964507005.1 uncultured Prevotella sp.
CGGCTGTCAATGTCGGTATTGGCA
Source organism: uncultured Prevotella sp. (assembly GCA_964507005.1). Lineage (GTDB taxonomy): Bacteria > Bacteroidota > Bacteroidia > Bacteroidales > Bacteroidaceae > UBA6398. The sequence goes on from CAZDOH010000012.1 coordinate 29,356, forward strand.
GTAACTTCCCCAGCTATATCGAAACGATTTTCCACTACTGAAAAAAAGGCCGTAGCCACAGGGTTATTTGTGTCTTGTTCATCATAAATGTTCACCCTGTAGTTACCGGAGATTAGCATACTGACATTTTCGTTCGGAAAGCTTACAGAGTAATGCGTATACGCATTTGAGGTATTTGTGCTATAGGAGCAGTCTTCAATCGGGTACGAAAGGTTGGTGCCTGTCATAAAGTCGCTTTCGAACAGCGATTCCGAAGGAGCCCAATAGCGGTCGCAATGTTGCAGACTATAAAGATAGCGCGTATGGCTGTGGCTCATTTCGTCGAAAGATACTGTAATTTCCCCCTTTCCCAGCTCTATCACAGGAACTGCCATGCGGTCGCCATTGGCTATCGACTCTACAGTTCTTATGCTTTCTGAAAACGAGCGGTTTTGCTGCCCATACAAAAGGGCTGCAACACACGCGAATACAACGCCAACCAGATATCTCATGCCTTGCTGTTTTTTGCTTCGGCGCGAGGCTTGATTCCCTTTGAAGCAGCATACTCCATCATATAATTGAACACTGCATCGTGCTCGTTGGGAACTTTTCCGTCCAGAATGGCGTCTTTTATTGCGGATTTTATCAGGCCCACTTCACGGCAAGGTCCCAAGCCGAAAGTTTGCATTATCTCAAGTCCGTCAATTGGCGGCTGGAAATTTCTTATCTTGTCGCTCTCTTCTACCTCAACAAGCCTTGTGCGCAAAAGCCGGAAGTTTTCGAGGAACGACAATTTGCGCTGGCGGTTACGGCTGGTAATGTCGGCTTCACAAAGTGTCATCAAATCGTCAATGTCTCCGGCAGCATCGAAAAGAAGACGCCTTACAGCGCTGTCGGTTACCCCGTCGTCTGCTATGGATATAGGACGCATGTGGAGGTCTACCAGTTTCTCAACATATTTCATGCGCTCGTCCATAGGGAGTTTCATGCGACGGAAAATGCCTTTTATCATTCGGGCGCCAACTGCGTTGTGATTTTTGAACGTCCATCCCGCATTGGCATCCCATCGCCGGGTTGGCAGTTTGCCTATGTCGTGCAACAACGCCGCCCAATGCAGGGCGAGGTTGTCGGGGCACTTCATAGCCACGTTGTCAAGTACTTCAAGCGTATGGAAGAAATTGTTTTTATGGGTAAACTTCCCGCGTTTCTCTTGCATGTCAAGCCCCGACAATTCCGGGAGAATCAGAGGCAGCAACCCGCTGCGCTGAAGGTCGACAAATCCCCGTGACGGGCGCGGCGAGAGAAGTATCTTGTTGAGTTCCGCCGTGATGCGTTCGTAGCTTACTATCTTAATCCGCTCGGCATTACGCTGAAGGGCTTCAAAAGTTTCATCGCAAATGAAAAAGCCCAATTGAGTGGCAAAGCGCACGCAGCGCATCATGCGCAGCGGGTCATCGGTAAAAGTGATGTCAGGGTCAAGAGGAGTGCGAATTACCTTGTCTTGCAAATCAAGCAACCCGTCAAACGGGTCTACAAGTTCTCCGAAACGGTCGGCGTTAAGGCACAGGGCAAGCACATTGATAGTAAAATCACGGCGCCGCTGGTCATCGAGCAAAGTCCCCGACTCTACCGTCGGCTTGCGGGAATTGCTGCTGTAACTTTCAGACCGTGCGCCGACAAACTCAATCTCCTGGCCGTGATATTTGACCTGTGCAGTGCCAAAACGCTTGAAGATGGACAAGTGCGCTCCTTTGCCGAGCTCCTTGCACAGCGTTTCAGCCACGGCAATGCCACTGCCTACAACAGTAACATCAATATCGCACGACGGGCGTTCGAGAAAAATATCGCGCACATAGCCCCCTATCACATAGCATTCCACTCCAAGGCGGTCGGCTATCGCAGAAATTTTGCGAAACAGAGGTTTGTCTATATACGAAACCAAATCTTCGGGTGTAAGTTGCAACATCAAAGTATAGTTTTACACCGCAAAATTAATAAATTCGTGCGGAATGCTGTAAATTTGCGCATGTTTGCGAAGCAGACAACCAATGCGTAACTTTTAACACGGTACAGGAAATGAAATATATAAACTCAATATTCTTCAAGGTATCGGCATTTTTTCTGGCAACAACAATAACTGCCGGATGCGGAAGCCGAGGAGACGCAGACAGCGAAGGATATAAATTGCTGGAAACGGCACGGATGAAATTTGCACAAGGCGATTTCGCCGGAGCACGTGCAACGGTCGACTCTTTGCGTACAAATTGCCCCACAGCTTTTAATGCCCGGGAAGAAGCTATAATTTTGCTCGACTCTGTAGAGCTGGCAGACGCATTGCAAATGCAAAGCGACGTGGACGAAAAGTTGCAAACAAACAAATGCGACTCATTGACAATTCTAAAAGAAGATGCCAAGGTCAAGGAAAAGTTTTACAGAAAAAAGCTTGCGCACGACATCAAAAATCTTCAAAAACACTGAGAAGAAATATCCGCCAACTGTCACTTTCCAAATGTGGCAGCATTTCTCTGACAGTCAGTTATAATCACATATCGTATAATCAGAAAAACCATGAACAGAACACTCATTGTATTGTTGGCTTGCGGTCTTTGTCTGAACCTTTCGGCAAAGCAGCAGAAGAAAGCAGAGCACACTTATCCCATTCAGCCCGTACCTTTTACGTCGGTAAAGGTCAGTGATTCGTTTTGGACTCCCCGTATGGAGACTAACCGTAACGTTACAATTCCCATTTCTTTCTATCAGAGCGAGATTACCGGGCGCATCGAGCACTTCAAGCTCGCTGCCCACCCCAGCGACACCACAACAGTGCGGGGAGCCTGCTTCGACGACAGCGATGTTTTCAAGATTATCGAAGGCGCCGCCTACTCTTTGCAGACATTTCCCGACAAGAAGCTCGAAAGCAAGGTAGACAGCATTATCGATTTGATTGCTGCCGCCCAGGAGCAGGACGGCTATCTGTATACATTCCGCACCATGAACCCAAAGGCAGCCGCCAGTAAGGGCATTGGAGAAAAACGGTGGCAGAAAGTAGAGCGCGAAGGCTCGCACGAACTCTACAATCAAGGGCATCTCATGGAGGGGGCTGTGGCCTATTATCTGGCTACCGGGAAGCGCAAGCTACTTGATGTTGCCATCAAGTCGGCCGACTGTATTTGCAAGGCCATCGGCCCTAATCCCGGTCAGCTCAAGATTGTTCCCGGTCACGAAGAGATTGAACTTGCTCTTTGTAAACTGTATCTCGTGACGGGTACGCAGCGCTATTTGGACCAAGCCCGTTTCTTCATCGATATGCGCGGCCGCACAGAGTGCAAGTGGGACTACACGCAGAGTCATAAACCGATTACCGAACAGACCGAAGCCGTGGGCCATGCCGTGCGCGCCGGTTATTTTTACTGTGGCGTAGCCGATGTGGCAGCCCTTACCGGTAACCGGGAATATGTCAAATGTATTGATACCATTTGGAACGAACTCATTCAGCATCGCCTATATCTGATTGGCGGCATCGGGTCCAGGCATGGAGGGGAAACGTTTGGCGACCCCTACGAACTTCCCAACGAAACGGCCTACAATGAAACCTGCGCGGCCATTGCCCTTACCTTTTTGAACCAGCGTCTTTTCCTCTTGCATGGAGACAGTAAGTATATCGATGTAATGGAGCGCTCGCTTTACAACGGCCTTCTTTCTGGAGTCTCTATGGAAGGAAATTCCTTCTATTATCCCAATCCGCTTGCTTCGCATGGCGGATACAAGCGTAGTCCATGGTTCGGCTGCGCCTGCTGCCCTTCGAATATCTGCCGCTTCATCCCCTCGTTGCCCGGTTATATATATGCCGTCAAGGGGCGCAAGGTTTATGTGAACCTTTTCCTTTCGAATGCCGCTACACTTAAGGTGGAAGGCCGGGACGTATCGCTTTCACAATCGACAACTTATCCTTGGAACGGCAATATCAAAGTTACGGTAGACAAGAATACAGCCGGCAATTTTGCCATGGCAGTCCGCATCCCCGGCTGGGTGCGTAATCAGCCCGTTCCGGGCAACCTTTATGCTTATGCCGACAATCTTCAGCCGAAGTACGTGGTGAAAGTCAACGGACAGCCTGCTGAAGGCAAAATGGAACAGGGATATTTCGTCATAGAGCGTAAGTGGAAGAAGCGCGACGTTGTAGAAATCAGTTTTGATATGCCCGCCCGCGTCGTCAAGGCGTGCGACAAGGTAAAGGACGACATGGGACTTGTAGCCATTGAGCGCGGCCCGATTGTTTATTGTGCCGAAGAGGCTGACAACCCCTCAGGAGTCTTTACGATGGTGCTTCCCTCGCATCCCGAAATGACTCTTGAAAACCGTCCTTCCGAATTGAACGGAATCGAAGGCATTACAGTCAAGGCCCAACACCTTTCTTACTCTTCAGACGGCTTCATAGCCACTTCGCCGGCGACACTCCGGCTGATACCCTACTATGCGTGGAACCACCGCGGTGCAGGACAGATGAAAGTGTGGCTGCCGCAAGGTTTGCGCGAGATAGAACTGGCCAAACCCTGACCTTAGTTTTAATGCCCGTTGGCGGAATCAATTCAGCGCATACTTAATTCCGTCAGCGGGTAATTGTTTTGATTTTTCTTCTGAGCGCTCACAATTTTTCCGCTGAGCGC
>CAZDOH010000013.1:0-18249 GCA_964507005.1 uncultured Prevotella sp.
TGCAAAGGGATTCCATTTATTTGCAGCTTCGGTATGCGATAACGGCCCAGGCTCCAAGGAGAAGCATTTGGACTAAATTGCCAGCTGAAAATATGAACAGTGTTGCCGCGGTTGTGGCATTAAGAATTTTCAGAGCCTGCCGTGGACTGACCGGTTCGTCCGACAGGAACGAATATAGTTCCGCCAGTTTTTTTAGAGCTATTGAGTTGAATACTTTGGCGTCAATTGCGTTCTTGAGGCCGCGTACGGTGAATGCCCGGAGATTCGTATTTCCCGAAACGGGGATATTGCAAGTTGCTTCTTTCTTCATTTTGCTTTGCATTTATGTTTACAATGCAAAGGAACCCGTATTTATTGACAGATTACGTCAAATTTCCGATTCGGTGTGTTAAATCTTCGGCTTTCTGCTTGAGAAAAGCGGAAAAGTTTTCCGACCCCATCACTTCCACGTCTTCGAAGAGCCCAAACACAAAGCGCATGGCTCCGAGGTAGCTGCAGACTTTGTCGCTGAATATTTCGCGGTTTTCATCGCCGGTGCTCATGTGCGGGCGGGCTTGTGGATGCTCCTCGCAAAGCAATGCCGCGGCCCGGGGCGTTAGGCTGAGGGTGATTTTGTCAATGGGAATGCCCGTAAAGCCGAATACGTCCGTATAGATATTGTCGTGCTCCGGTTCGGCATTCCACTTAATGTCGAGCAGCCTTACTTTGCCTATTCTTGAAATTTTGAATGTCTTGTTCTGCTTCGCCGAGATTTCGTAGCAACGTATGTCGTCGTTGGAATTGAGAAACTGGTATGGCTCGACAATGCGGTCGCTGATGCTGTTGCCGCGAAGTGAACGGTAGGATTCCAATACCACAACCAGCCTTTGTTTCACGGCTTCGTAAAGGAGCGATGTGTTGTCGGCAATGCGCCTGTCGGTATCGTGCGTATCGAGTATCCTGTAGTTGTATATCCGGTCCAGTTTGTTCTTGAGGCTTTTTATGCGCGTGCTGTTGTCGTTCACCGACGACAGTATCTGTGCTACGGTTGCCGCCTCGTCTTCGCTGAACATTACGTTGCCCGATATGTCGCGGAAAAACGTGGAATTACGGTCAATGCGGTATATGTCTTTGTTGTGCTCTATAATGAACCCGGTATCCTTGAACATGGTTATGTAGCGGTATATCGAGCGCGGCGATATGTCGAGACGCGCGGCGATGTCGTCTATCGTGAGCGATGTGTTTCCCGCGAGCAAAGCCATGAGTTTGAGCTGCCGTTCGAATTTGTTGAGTTCCATTTGCGAGAATTCTGACTGTTATTCTTATCTTTGGATTCAAAATTAAGAAATCTGTATCCGTTGAAGAAAAACCCGGAAAGAAAAATGAAAAATAAGATTGTTGCATTGTTGGCTCTGTTGCTTTCGTCGGTAGGCGTAGACGCGCAGACTCATATTCCGACTTCCAAGATTGTATGCCGCGACCCTTTTATTACCGTTGACCGCGAACACGGCCTTTACTATTTGATTAAATCCAAGTATGGCCCTGACGGAGCGCGGCTTTTCGCTTACAAGAGCAGCGATCTGGAGTTTTGGGACGAGGCCGGCTATGTCTATCATATGCCCGAAGGTTACAAATGCCCCGATGACTGGTGGGCTCCCGACACTTATTTCTATAACGGAAAATATTATTGTTTCGTAACTGTGTCTAATCAAGCTAAGGGCATAATGCGCGGCACTACCGTGTTGCGCTCCGACAACGGTCCGCTCGGGCCTTACCGCAATATTATTCCCGATGACCGCATTTTCATTACTCCTCCGGGAATGCAGTGTCTTGACGGTTCGCTTTACGTTGACGACCAGGGGACTCCCTGGATGTTTTTCAGTGTGGAGTGGAACGGGCCGAATGTAGTAGACAGTGTGGGCGAAGTGTGGTGCCAGCAGCTTAATGCGGAACTTGACGGAACCGTGGGCGACCCTGTGAAGCTCTTCCGCACCAGCGATGCTCCGTGGGCAAAGGAACCAAGCGGGAAGTCGATTGTAACGGACGCTCCTTTTGTTTGGAGAGACGAGAAAAGCGGCAATCTTATAATGCTTTGGTCCAGTTTTACCAATGCATATTCGATGGGACAGGCTATTTCGCAAACCGGGAAACCGACAGGCCCTTGGGTTCACGAAAAAGACGCCATCTTTACCGACAACGGCGGGCATCAGATGGTTTTCCGCGATTTGAAAGGCAACCTCAAGATTTCGTTTCACTCTCCCAATGAGAATCCGAGCATCCTGACAATTTGCGACCTAATGATAAAGAACGGGAAGTTCTTGCCCATAAAAATAAAATAATTCCTGAACGATAACTCGAGAGGCGCATCCGCAAAAGGGATGCGCCTCTCGAGTTTGTGACGATAATATGCTGTTTTGCTTTCGTGCGACGCTTGGTTTTCTCCGAAACCTTAAAGCCAGTTGCCCGCAGGCTTAAGCATCAATGTTTGCGAATGTAGCGTTCTGCTCTATAAATTCGCGGCGCGGGCCTACGTCTTCGCCCATAAGCATCGAGAATATGTAGTCGGCATTGGCTGCATTTTCGATTGTTACCTGCTTGAGAAGTCGCTTGTCGGGGTCCATTGTCGTGTCGCGCAACTGGCTCGGATTCATTTCGCCGAGACCTTTGTAGCGCTGCGTGGTGACGCCCTCTTCGCTGCCATTGTTGTATTTCTCCATAAATCTGCGGCGGTCGGCATCAGTATAGCAATACTCTTCGTTGTTGCCTTTCTTGCAACGGTAAAGAGGCGGTGTGGCAAGGTAAAGATACCCGTCCTCGATTATCTGCGGCATATAGCGATAGAACAATGTCATTATAAGAGTGTCGATGTGCGAGCCATCGACATCGGCATCGGTCATGATTATAATCTTGTGGTATCTCAGTTTATCGATGTTAACTTCCTTGCTGTCGCCGTTTACACCGAAGCGCACGCCCAGCGCCTGTATGATGTTGTTCACTTCATCGCTTTCAAACGCCTTGTGCCACATCACTTTTTCGACATTGAGGATTTTACCTCTCAGCGGAAGTACGGCTTGCGTTTTACGGGTGCGTCCGAGTTTTGCGGAACCGCCTGCCGAGTCACCCTCGACAATGAAAAGTTCGCATTGTGCCGGGTCTTTCGAGGAACAGTCGGCGAGCTTTCCCGGTAGTCCTCCGCCCGAAAGCGGACTTTTGCGTAAAACGCTTTCGCGTGCTTTTTTTGCGGCGATACGAGCTGAAGCGGTGAGCACAACTTTCTCGATGATGAGTTTTGCCTCTTTGGGGTGCTCTTCAAGGTAGTTTGAAAGCGCTTCGCCCACTGCCTGATTCACTGCACCCGACACTTCGCTGTTGCCCAGCTTAGTCTTGGTCTGCCCTTCGAACTGTGGCTCGGAAACCTTTACGGAGATAATGGCAGTCAACCCTTCGCGAAAATCCTCGGGAGCTATTTCTACCTTATTCTTTTCTATGGTTTTCTGGAAATTGTCTTCGGCGTATTTCTTCAACACCCGGGTAAGAGCCTGGCGGAATCCCATCACATGTGTGCCGCCCTCGATGGTGTTGATATTGTTTACGTAAGAATGTGTATTTTCGCTTGATGACGTGTTGTACACAATAGCCACCTCGATGGGGATGTCGTTCTTCTCGGTATTGAGATATATCACGTCATCGAAAAGGTGCACTCTGTTTGAGTCGACATATTTCACAAATTCGCGCAGTCCCTTTTCGCTATAGAACACTTCCTGTTTTGTTTTCCCTTCCTCGTCAGGACGCAAATCGGTCAGCGTTATCTTGAGGCCGGCATTCAGGTATGCCAATTCGCGCATGCGGTTAGCGAGAATATTGTACTTGTAGGTCGTGGTGATAAAGATGCTTCCGTCGGGCCAAAATTGCTGGCGCGTGCCGTGAAGATTGCTTTCGCCAACGACTTTCACCGGATATACGGCTTTTCCTTTGGCATATTCCTGCTGGTAAATCTTACCGTTGCGGAATACCTGCGAAATCATTTTCGTTGAGAGCGCATTCACGCACGAAACGCCTACTCCGTGCAGACCGCCCGAGACTTTGTATGAGCTCTTGTTGAATTTTCCGCCGGCATGCAACACGGTCATTACAACTTCCAACGCCGATTTGTGCTCTTTTTCGTGCATATCCACGGGAATTCCGCGCCCGTCGTCCTGCACGATTATTGAATTGTCTTCGCAGATGGTTACTTCGATGTGTGTACAGTAACCTGCCAAGGCTTCGTCTATAGAGTTGTCTACGGTTTCGTAAACGAGGTGATGAAGACCTTTCTCGCTTATGTCGCCGATATACATGGCAGGACGCTTGCGCACTGCCTCAAGACCCTCAAGGACTTGTATGTTACTGGCGGAATAGTTCTCTTCCGCTAATCTTTCTTTTTCGTCCATATATTTTATGAATGAGTGTGCTGTTTGTCAACTACAAAGGTAGTGAAAATTTCCGTAACCAGGGGCGTCCGCTGCCTGCAAAATGCTTGGTACCTTATGGCTTTCGGGCAACGCGCTATAGCACTATTACTATGGCACAAATTACGAGGCACACAGCCATGGCAATTTCCATTTTGCGCTGGTGTCGCGCAAAGAATTTATGCAGAAACCCTCCCAAAAGCATCCACACCAAATTAGCCCCTGGACCGGCAATGGCAATATAGGGGGCCACGGAAAGCAAATCGGGAAGCTTTTCTGAATAAGGCAGTACGAAAGTGGAAAATACCATAAGGTCGAAAAGCAGTATTTTCGCATTTGTGAGTTGTACCACCATCCCGGAGAAAAACGTGCAATCGCGCGTTTTGCTCTGCGGCTTGCCCGATGACGAATACGTTTTCCACGCCAGATACAGTATATACGCCGCGCCGATATATTTTACATATTCCACGTATTGCCCCATTGCTTCGCCTATGAAATGGGTGAGCAGTGCCAGCGTGATAATGGCGATTGTAAATCCCGTAAAAAGTCCCAGCCACATCCCGAGCGCCTTTTTCCGGCCATAGCGCATGGAGCACATAAGACTGAAAATATTCGCTGGTCCTGGTGTATAGCCTACGGCCAGTATCAGAAGCAGCAGTGAAGGAAGTCGGTCAACGGGCATCTGTGTCTTAGGGGTATAAAATAAAAAGCGATCCAGCCCTTTTAGGGGGTCGTCCGCTTAATAAATAACCTAAAAATAAATAGTATGAAAAAAACTTATTTCAAAGAATTAACATGCTTTGCTACGGAGGACTTGAGGTTAGCAACCTTGTTCTTGTGGATTATGTTGTCCTTAGCAAGCTTGTCGAGCAGGTGCTGAACCAACGGCAACTGTTGTTCTGCAGCGGCCTTGTCCTTTGTAGCGCGAAGATCGCGCAACGCATTACGCATCGTCTTTGCATAGTAGCGATTGTGAAGACGACGTGTCTCCGTCTGGCGGATTCTCTTTATTGACGATTTATGATTTGCCATCTTTGTCTTTATTTTTATTGTAGCCGATAGCAGAGTCGAACTGCTCTTTAGAGAATGAAAATCTCTCGTCCTAACCGATAGACGAATCGGCCGCCTTTTAGCGAGCCAAAGCCTTTGGCTTCAGTTGCGAGTGCAAAAGTAGGACATTTGTAATTACTGGCAAAATTTCTATGCGATTTTTTTCTTTTTGGCGCGCATTTTTTTGCCAGACAGGTGTTTTTACCTGGTCAATCGAACATCTCGCGAAGGATATCGGGCGATTTCAGCGCGGGAAACGACGGAATGTGAATGCTGTAATATTGAATTATAAGCTTAAGCATGCGCGAGCGCTCAAGGCGGGTGAAACGTATTTTCGATGCCGTGGAATACTTGAGCTTAAGCAGCATAGGCAGGTGACGGGCTTCTTCGGGGGCTATAGCGTTGGCCGTTGCCGCGGTCTGCGTTTGGTATACACCGTTGTCCATATCGAAGAATCTGCTTGGGGCAAAATCTTCCGTATTGGGTTGCAACCCGAGCAGCGAAGAAAGGTGCAGCAAAAACACTATATGGAAGTTGGCACTTGGCGCATCAGTACTGTCGAGCCACAGCATAGAGGTATAGGCAAACTCAAAAATCTTTTCATCGGCAATTGGAGCCCGCAGTGCCGCTGCGAGAAATTCGGCAAGAAACATAGTCTGCGACATCTTTGCCGGCGAAAAGGGAATGGATTCATATATATATGCCGGACGTGCAGATTTGAGGCGCGTAAGTTTTGCCTGCCCGTGGTCGTTCCATTCTATTTCCAAAAGCGCCATTGGCGAGAACAGAACTTTTTTAATCGAAGCTTTCCGTGTCTTTGGTATGTTGGTCGCAAAACTGCGCCGCCCTTCCTTTTCGGTGTAGGCGTCGACTATCAGCGTTGAGTCGCTATGCTTTATGGTGCGAAGCACTATTGCCCGCGAATTTATCAGCATTTCTTTTGTATATTGGCAATCCGTTGACGTATTCGGCTTAAGAGCGAAAGCACGGCCTAATTGCAAAATTCGCCAAAATCACAAAGATATGCAAGTGTTTCGCCCAAGATCTTGGGCAATGTCAGGGCCATGTTTTCTGCCGGGCGGAAACGGGCAAAAATGTTCCTATTGCAATTTAAATTCCAAAGCACACAATTTTTACGGCAATAGGAAGAATTTCCGCGGGATGCGGTCAGAAGAGCCAGAAGCCGCACTTGCCGTATATGCACAAATAAAAAAGGCAACTTACCACTAGGATAAACTGCCGCCTAAAATATTAACACTAAAAACACTAATTGCTCTTGGCCGAAAGCACGTTGCGCAAGATACGGTATCTAGGCTCGGGCTTTGCTGTCTTTGGTAGTTTGGAAAGCGCTATCTGCTGCGACTTCTTGGCAAGTTCGCGGTCAATGGTTTTCTTTGCCTCAGCCAAAGTGACATATTCGCCAGTGTTGGGATCTGTCAGTTTGAGCATCGGAACTCCCGAAGACTTTTCGCTATTGAAAGGAATCCACGGTTCGATTTTCTCGACCTGCACGCTTGCCACACCGCTTCTGATGATGTCAAGCTCCTTTGCAGCTGCGTATGACAAGTCAATTATCCGCTTGTGGCCGTAAGGGCCGCGGTCGGTAACCTTTACTATAACTTCTTTGTTGTTCACTAGATTGGTAACCTTAAGCGTTGAGCCCAACGGATAGGTTTTGTGGGCGCAAGTCATGCTGTCGCGGTGGTATTTGCTGCCGTCGCTCATCTTCACCCCATGCAGACGATGGGAATAATAAGTAGCCTTACCTGTTTGCTGAGCACTTGAAGAGCATACGAACACAAGCAACAGTACTGATACGACCACCAGTTTTCTTACTATATTGTATTCCACTTTTCTCATACCGATGCAAAGGTATGCATTTATTTCCGAATAGCCAAGAAAAAAGTGGTCATAATGAACAAGATAGCTTACCAGCAACCCATTTTCGCCGCAAATTAAACATTTGTTTACCGTCGCAAAAGCGCGGTTGCCAAAAGGTTTGCGGCACTTTTGCACCCGCTCCTCCGGTGTGCAAGTTAAAAAAGGTTTTTCGCGGAATATTTGCCTCCACAACGCTCCTGTCACTGCATCTGCCCTACGGCATAGACAATCGCTGCATAGCGCAAAACTTTCCCGATTGTCATAAACAGCAGCGTTGCGGGGAAATTGGACCGGAGAAGCCCAAGCGCCACGGTTATAGCCGAGCCAAGAAGCGGAATCCACGCCAACAGCGCCATGACAGGTCCGTATTTCTGCACAAATCTTTCAGCCGTTTCAATCTTTTGCTTCTTTACATGTGCGTACTTTTCAAGCCACTCAATTTTGCCCAGTCTTCCCAATCCATAGTTCAGACTGCTTCCCAAGACATTGCCGGCCGTGCCCCACACCAAAAGGCTCACGTTCGGCACGCCGGCAAGCTGAAGGGCCGTCATGACCACTTCCGAACTGAAAGGCACTATGCTGCCAGCCAGGAAAGCCGCAAGAAACATCCCGAAACCGCCGAACTGCACTAAGAAATCGGTCAATTCAGCCATATTCCAAATTCATAACCATTGAAATTGTAGAATGCGATGAAGGCAATAAACAGCATCATGACATAAAACCATATATCGGCCAACACTCCCCGCGCAAAAGCGAGATGATGCCCCAATATCACGCAGCCGTTCAAAAGCAATATGCGGAAAAGCACATCAAAATGCTGCGGCATGGCCACAAGAAACACCAACGTAGCCAGTTCGCCAATCATCAACGAGTAGAAAAACATGCGGGTGCGTATCTTGTCGTTGAATTTGGTGCGCGAAAAGTGAATAACGGCCACTGCCAGCGCAAAAACAACGAATCCGCCCGACACTACCTGATGCTCGGAAAGCAAACTGTAATCGGGCAGCGGCACATCAGCGAGACTTTTTGCAAAAGTTACGGTCTCAGTCGGCATTCCACATATCAGCCGGTAGGATTCACACGCCACAAGGGGCATCAGAACACCGAGAAGCGAAGCAAAAAAGGCCCTGACAGTAAAGCAGCGCATCTGAACTATCATGGAAAGCCATAAAAACGGCACATAATACAGCATCTGCGGGAATACCTGCGCCCCAATTCCCACAAACAAGAATACATGGAACATATATCCCTGGGCCTTGCCTTTCTGATACGACAGGAAAAGCACGGCATAAGCCAGAAGAAGGCAAACCGACGGTATAAAATCTACTGTAAGCCCATGGGTAAAAGTCATTGCCCCCGAAATGGCTATGAAAACAGAAGGCACCATGCGGGTCCGCTCGCGCATAAGGGCAAAGGAGTTGTCGAACGCCATCAGAGCGAATGCCGCGAGCAGAACACATGCGAAGCCGCCCCACCACAAAGCGGCATCGGCGGCCGTCTTGCTACCGGCATACCACATGAAGGCGGCAAAAGCAACCGTCGCCGGCAATGTAAAACTGCCGGTGACGATATTATAGCGCAATCCACTCTCTTCCACTGTCAAAAGAGCGAAATCAAAGATCCTGTCCTATATCTGAACGGAAATATTTCCCCTCGTATGAAATTTTCGAAGCCACTTCCATGGAACGGGCAAGAGCTTCGGCCTTGTCTTTGCCGTACGACGACACGGCTATAACCCTTCCTCCGGAAGTCACAACGCGTTCGCCGTCGCTAGCTGTGCCTGCATGGAAAAGAATACTGTCCCCCTTTTGGTCAAGACCTGAGATGGGGAAACCTTTCCGGTATTCCTGGGGATATCCTCCTGAAACGAGCATCACGCATACGGCAGAACGGTCGTCAAATTCTATTGAACGCTTGTCAAGATCACCGGCAGCAACGCCTTCGAACAAGTCGACGATATCACTTTTAAGGCGTAGCATCACGGTTTCGGTTTCGGGGTCACCCATGCGGCAGTTATATTCAATCACCATAGGCTCTCCCTCCACATTTATAAGTCCAAAGAATATAAAGCCGCGATAGTCTATCTGTTCTTCAGCAAGTCCTTCCACTGTAGGCCGGATGATGCGGTCTTCCACCTTCTTCATCCATTCCTTTGTGGCAAAAGGCACCGGTGAAACCGAACCCATACCGCCGGTATTAAGGCCGGTATCGTGTTCGCCTATACGCTTGTAATCCTTTGCTTCGGGAAGAATTTTATAGCTCTTCCCGTCGGTAAGAACAAACACCGAGCACTCTATTCCGCTCAGGAATTCCTCAACGACAACGCGCGCCGAAGCATCACCGAACATGCCTCCGAGCATATCCTTGAACTCGCGCTTGGCATCGTTGAGATTATCAAGAATAAGCACGCCCTTTCCGGCAGCGAGTCCGTCGGCCTTGAGCACATAAGGAGGGCGAAGCGTGTCGAGCAAAGCGAGTCCTTCGTCTATGGTAGTAGCGTCGAAAGTGCGGTACTCGGCCGTAGGGATAGCATGACGGCGCATGAAGTGCTTGGCGAAATCCTTGCTGCCTTCAAGTTGCGCGCCAGCCTTCGACGGGCCAATAACGGCAACTTTCTTGAGCGCTTCATCGGCCGAACGGAAGTAGTCCACAATACCGTTTACCAGCGGAACTTCGGGGCCAACTACCACCATTCCTATTCCATTGGCTTTTACGAATTCGCCGACTTCCTCGAAATTGCCGATATTCAACCTTACATTCTCACCCACTTCGCCAGTTCCGGCATTTCCGGGAGCTATGTAAAGTTTATCGACTTTTGGACTTTGGGCAATTTTCCAGGCAAGCGCATGTTCGCGTCCGCCGCTTCCCAGTAAAAGAATTTTCATTGTTTCAAAAAAATGTTTCGGTTTCTCAGTCACTGTTCTTTTTGCAAAAATAGCAATTTTCGCTGTGTTTCAGAATATTTTCAACCATTCCTCGCCGCCAGGGCTTCATTCTCGGCCTTTTCCATGATTTCGCGCTCGCCTGGTCCTTTGTCGTTGATTCCGCAGAGGTGAAGTATGCCGTGTATAACGACGCGGTCAAGTTCGTCTTCGTAGGCAGTACCGAATTCATCGGCATTCGTGCGCACGGTATCCAGACTTATTATTATGTCGCCGTTTACGGTATTGCCCTCATCGCTGTCGAACGTAATAACATCGGTATAGTAGTCGTGCCCCAGAAAACGGCGGTTGTAGTCGAGAATGGTGGCATCATCGCAGAACATATAGTTGACATCGCCGAGTTCGCGTCCGTACTTCCCTACAATGCGTGTTATCCAATTGTTGTAGTCGAAGCGCGAAAGGTCGGGCATATCTATTTGCATCGAATCAAAAGTTATCATATCTGTACGTATTTCTGTTCAATCGAATAGTGATGGTGTGCTGTCCTCGTGCATAGGCATACGCCCGAGGTGGCGATAGGCAAGGTCGGTAACTTCCCTGCCGCGCGGGGTGCGAACTATAAAGCCCTCTTTGATAAGAAACGGCTCATAAACCTCCTCTACAGTTCCGGGGTCTTCACCTATAGCCGTAGCTATGGTCGAGATTCCAACAGGGCCGCCCTTGAACTTGTCTATTATCGTAGTAAGTATCTTGTTGTCTATCTCGTCAAGGCCATAACGGTCAATATTCAACGCTTCGAGGGCTATTTTTGCAATAGCAATGTTTATTCTGCCGGTACCCTTCACTTCGGCAAAGTCTCTCACGCGTCGCAGCAGCGCATTGGCTATACGCGGCGTTCCGCGGCTTCGTGAAGCAATCTCGCCCGCAGCCTCCGCATCGATTTCAACGCCGAGTATATGGGCCGAGCGCACCACTATGCCCGACAGAACTTTTGCATCGTAGTACTCAAGGTGCATGTTGATGCCGAAGCGGGCCCGTAACGGCGCGGTAAGAAGTCCGCTACGCGTGGTGGCACCGACAAGCGTAAACGGATTGAGGTTTATCTGCACGCTTCTGGCCGAAGGCCCTTTGTCGATCATAATGTCAATGCGGAAATCCTCCATTGCCGAGTACAGGTACTCCTCGACAACGGGCGACAGGCGGTGTATTTCGTCAATGAAAAGCACATCGTTCGTGTCGAGCGACGTAAGCAGTCCGGCAAGGTCTCCGGGTTTGTCGAGCACAGGCCCCGACGTCAGTTTGAATCCCACGCCAAGTTCGTTGGCGATAATGTTTGAAAGCGTTGTCTTTCCCAATCCCGGAGGACCGTGAAGCAATGTATGGTCGAGAGGTTCGCCTCTCCGCCGTGCCGCTTCAACAAACACGCGCAGATTGTCGACCACCTTGTTCTGCCCCGAAAAGTCGCCGAACCTCAAAGGGCGCAACTTGTTTTCGTAATCACGCTCGGAAGGCATACCGGTCTGCTCGGCACGTATATCGAAAGTATCGTTGTCAGTCATTGCTGTATCTTTTTCGTTGTAAATCCTACTCGCTGAAATCAAACGGCAATTGCGGTTCTTCGACCGGCAGCAGAGTAAAACTGCGCCTATGGTAAGGCGTTATTCCGTACTTGCGTATTGCTTCGCGCTGCTCAGCCGTGGGGTAACCTTTGTTCCTGTCCCAATGATACTGCGGATATTCGGCAGCAATGCGCTCCATATACTCGTCGCGCCATGTCTTGGCCAAAATGGAAGCGGCTGCTATTGAAAGATATTTACCGTCGCCTTTTACCACCGTTGTATAGGGAATGTTGCCATAAGGCTTGAAGCGGTTGCCGTCAACTATTACTGCCTGCGGGCGTATGTCCAGTTTGTCGAGTGCGCGATGCATTGCCAGAATCGAAGCATTGAGTATGTTTATCCTGTCTATTTCCTCAGCCGACACTTCACCCACTGCCCACGCCAAAGCATCGCGTTCTATTACTGTGCGCATTTCATCGCGTTTCCGGGCCGAAAGTTTCTTCGAGTCCATAATGCCTTCGTGCTTGTACACGTCGGGCAGTATCACTGCGGCGGCAAACACACTACCGGCCAGGCAACCGCGCCCGGCCTCGTCGCATCCCGCCTCGAATTCCACTTTATGAAGTTTGCCCAACAACATAGCCTTTACGGTTCAGAACATTTTTATGACCTTTTCTATTCCGTCGGCAAGCGCATCGACTTCCTCCCGGGTATTGTAAAGTGCAAACGATGCGCGCGCCACACTCTGCACGCCCAGGCTTTCCACAAGCGGCTGTGCACAATGATGGCCCGTACGTATCGCTATTCCAAGGCGGTCGAGCAATGTGCCCAAATCGAGCGGATGGATATTGCCAACGACGAACGACAACACTGCCGACTTGCTGCGCGCACGGCCGAATATGCGCATTCCGTCAATTGCCATAAGTCTTTCGGTTGCATACTCAAGCAACGCGTGCTCATGTGCCGCGATATTGTCAAGGCCCAGAGTCTCCACATAGTCTATTGCCGTTGCAAGGGAATGGCTTCCAACATAGTCGGGAGTCCCTGCTTCGAATTTCAAGGGCGCATCCTCAAATTCGGTATGCCCGAAATGTACATTCTTTATCATTTCGCCTCCGCCCTGATAAGGTGGAAGCCTGTCAAGCCATTCTGCCTTGCCGTAAAGTGCCCCGATACCGGTAGGGCCGTATACCTTGTGCCCGCTGAATGCAAAAAAGTCGCAATCCATATCCTGCACATCGACTTTAATATGCGGCACGCTCTGCGCTCCGTCCACCACTATCGGCACATTGTGCGCATGGGCGATGGCAGCAAGTTCTTTGACAGGGTTCACAGTTCCTAGCACATTCGACACATGGGTTACCGAGACTATTCTTGTGCGTTCGTTGAACAGTTTACGGTATTCGTCAATGAGAAGTTCGCCTTCAGCGTCAATAGGAATCACCCTCAGTTTTATTCCTTTGCGCATCTCCAGCAGTTGCCATGGCACAATATTGGAATGATGCTCCATAGCCGACACTATCACCTCGTCGCCTTCTTTCAGAAAAGCTTCGCCGAACGACGCCGCCACAAGGTTAAGTCCCTCGGTGGCTCCCCGCGTGAACACTATCTCTGAGGCGCTGCCAGCATTCAGGAAACGCGCTATTCTCGCACGGGCCGATTCGTGAAGCTCGGTAGCCTGCTGCGACAGAAAATGCACTCCCCGGTGAACATTTGCATTTTCGGAATAATATTCCGACGATATCGCATCAACCACGGCGCGGGGTTTCTGCGTTGTAGCGCTGTTGTCGAGATACACAAGCGGTTTGCCATAGACAGTGCGCGAGAGTATCGGAAAATCGTTTCTTATTTGCTGTATATCGTACATTATATTTCTATTTTTACCTTGCGAGCCACGCTTCGGGATTGAGTTTCGAAGTTTCACGCCGCAACTGGAAATGCATGGTGCAATTGCCCGAAGCATCGCGTGCCACACTGCCCAAAGTCTGCTTAGTACGCACTTTCTGCCCTTTTCTTACCGACACCGACGCTAGGTTGCAGTATACCGAGATGTAGCTGCCGTGGCGCACCAGCACATTCGAAGTTCCGCCAAGCGAGAACACTGCCGAAACTTCACCGTCGAAAACCGCACGAGCCTGCGCTCCAGCCTTGCCGGTGATGTTCACGCCTTTATTGTCGAGCTGCACGCCCGAAAGGCCGTTTACATTATGCACGCCGTAGTGCTGGGTTATCATATAGTCGCCCGAAATAGGCATGGGAAGACGGCCTTTGTTTGAAGCGAAGTCGTTGGAAAGGGCGCGGTCTTCGGCTTCCATCTTGAACACTTTCATGTCGTCGACTTTCTTCTTAGAGGTTTTTGCCGAAATCCCGCTGTCTTTCGGACCGCTGTTTTGGGTATTGTTTCCTTTCTTTGCCGAAGACTTTTTCTTTTGGTTAGCTTCTTCACGCATTTGCTGCTCGGCAAGTTTCTTCTGCCGTTCGATTTCTCGGCGACGCGCCTCTTCCCGCCTTTTCTTTTCTGCCAGAATCTGCTGCTGTATCAAAGCATCGATTTTAGAATTGAGCGAAGAATAGCGTTTCTTGTCGGCACTTATCGCCGTCTGCACCTGCTTCTGCTTTTTCTGCAGACCGTTGACTATTTTCGTGCGTTCGGCATGCTGCCCCTCGAGCTTTGTCTGTTCGTTGCGTCCTTCGTTGAGCAATACGTTCTTCTCGTCACGCGTCTTCATCACTTCGGCATGTTTCGCATCCACCTGTTCCTGCTTGCGTTTGAGCAGTTCTCCCTGCACGCGCTGGTAGCGGGCATATTCCCTGACATATCTGAAGCGGCGTATCATCTGCGTAAAGTTGTCGCCCGAAAAGATAAACATCAGTTTGTTCTGGGAATTGCGGTTGCGGTAAAGATACAGCATCGCACGGCGGTATTGTTTCCGGCGCGTTTCCAATTCAGTTTTCAGGGTGTCGAGCTGCTTCTGAAGTTCCTTTTCCTTTTGGTCAAGCGTATTGACATCGGCCGAAATCGCATCAACATACTTTTTCTGCGTGCTTATCTGCCCGTTGAGTACATTAAGGTTGCTCAACTGCGAGCGTACGTCTTTCTTGAGGGTTTTGAGCATACCCTCGTTCTGGCTTATTTTTTTCTGCAGAGTTGTACGTTGCGACTGCAGTTTACGCAGTTGTTTGTCGTTTTGTGCTGCGGCATCGGTAAACGCCAGCAGCAGGGCCGTCAAAATCAGTATGGAGTGCTGACGAATTTTCATTGCAGAGCCGAAAGTTTTGCCATTATTTCATCGATGGGACGTTGCTTGTACGACGAAGGCACCTTTGTATGGGTTTCCCATTTGTCGCTGTCCGACAAGCGGCTGAGACCTATCGTCATGTTGATGTCGCGCTTGCCGCCTTTTGCCTCGAGCGAAATGCTGGTAGGAAACTGTTTGCCTTCGAAGGATGTAAAATCTGAATACTTGCACACAAGGCTTTCCTTGGCAGTAAGACTCTTGGGATTTACGGTCACACGGTCGAGCAGCGCATCGGATGTCTTTGTCAGGAATTCGTAGTCGAGCTTCGGCGAGGAAGTCAAACTTAACAGGGTGTGGTCTCCGCTTGATGCGATGACAAACTTGTCGAGCGATGATTTCACATCGCGTGTACCGGGAACAAAAATCTCATTCCAGAACATAGACTGAAGCACATAGAAGTCAAGGTTGGCGCTTTTCAGGAAACTGGCGTCGGCATAAGTGGCCTTCACATACTGCTTGTTGAAGCGGTCGATGAGCAGCACGTTTTCGGGCGAGAACTCAATGCGCGCCACTTCCATTCCGAGAAACGACATTGAAATCTGTATCACATCGTCGCGCTTCATTCTGAGGTTTCCACCAAGCGATATGCTCTTGGTTCCGCTCTGCAGTTCTACGCTTGCCTTTGCTGTAATGCATTCGGTTTTCTGGAAATTGTCGGTAACCTTTTTCGCATAAACGGCGGCCGTAGTCTGTGTGTTGGCGGCAGCCGTTCCCTTGGTAACGTTCTTCGACGTGCTGCACGCGCCGAACAGGGCTGCAACTGCAACAAATGCAGCCGCCAATGCGGTATTGCTTGCCTGTGTTATAATCTGCTTCATAGTTTCAGTCTGCTATATATTTCCTGAGTTTTATTTTCCGCTCCAGTGTTTTCGATTTTGCGCCAAGCTGCTTAGCCTTGCGCCACATGCCGAGAGCTTCATCGTTTTTCCCCTGCTTGCTGTAAATGTCGCCGGCATGCTCGTAGATGGAAGAGTTGTCGCGGTCGGTGCCAAGGTTCTTTATTGCCTGGTCGATAAATTCAGCAGCTTCGGCATAGCGTCCCTGCTCAAACAGCACCCAAGCGTACGTATCCAAATAAATGGAGTTCGAAGGCTGGGCTTTTATCGTCTTCAAGCTCATGGCTGCAGCCTTGTCAAGGTCACGGCGCTTGAGCGAGAGATAGTACGCATAGTTGTTGAGCGCATTGATATTGTCGTCCTTGTACACCAGCGCGGAATCGTACGCTTGAAAGCACAGCGTGTCTTTTCCCGTTTCGTGATACACGTCGCCAAGCAGCGAATAAAGGTCGGACGCCAGGTCGGTAGGCGTATTGCGGCCTATATGCCGTGTGCCGCCGCTGAGCATTTCCACCGCCTTTTCGTTCGACTTCAACACGTAGTGTGCCAAGCCTCCATAGAAATAATACACCACATTGTCGGGGTCGTATTGCACGCCTTCGTCGCACAGCCGCGCGGTCTCGGCCTGGTTTGCCTTTCCGATGGTGTATTGCAGAAGTTTCAGCCTTACGGAGGGATAGTCGGGCTTAAGGGCCAAAAGTCTTGTCCACACGGGGGCAATCGAATCGGCAGGCGCTTTTAGCATCCCCAGGTAGGCCTGGTATAAATCCAGAAACGAGACATCGGCTTCGGGGTCGGCGAAAATCTTGCGGAAAGCAGGCAACGCTGCGGTGCTGTCAACCGTTCCGCGGCTTCCACTCATTATCATTGAGTTCAGAGCCGAGAGCCGCGTCTTGAGCCCGATGTTAGGGTTGAGCGCTATGTAGTTTGCCTTTTCAAGATACGCCGGAATGTCGTTGCGCACAAGGCTTCTCCTCATAATTGCCGTATTTGCCATATCGTTGTTGGGGTCACTGGCAAGCACGGCATCATACTCGGCCCGTTCCCTGTCGTAGTCTTTCATGTCGCCATACGCTCCGCCGCGAATCACGCGGTAAGTGGCGTTGGAAGGGTCGGATTCGATAAGCGAATTTATAAGCACAAGCGTCGAGTCATTCATTCCAGCCGACGAATATGCTTCGATTTTACGCAACGTAAGTTCGCTGCTTTTGCCTTCCTTTACCTCCAGGCGAGAAAGTGTACGCACAAGTGACGTATAGTCTTTCTGCTGACTGTAGATTTCGGCTAGGTTGTAGAGCAGTTCGTCGTGGTCGGGGAAACGCCGCGACATTGCCTCGTAGCGTGCCACTGCACTGTCGTTCCTACCCTGCGAGTCATAGTATTCGGCAAGTTGCGACTGGAAATAATAGTTGTCGGGCTCCAGTTCCACAGCACGGCGAATCAGTTTTTCAACCTTGCCCACCGTATCGGCCTCGCCCACGGCGCGCAACATGAGCGCCATTGCCGAGAGCGCTTCGGGAGCGTCTGGGTCAATGTCGAGCGCATGCCGCAACATTTCAAAAGCCACGTCATAGTTGCCCTTCTGCTTCTGCACCACATATTCAAGAAAAAACTCGTTGAAACGGCGCTGGCTGTCATAGTCCAACCGGGTAGCCTTCGCGGCAGCGGCTGCCGCAGCCTTGCCGCGGACTTTTTTCTGTGCAGAAACGGGCATGGAAAGCAGAAATGCTGCAAGCATCACTGCCGCAATGCACAATGCGCTACGAATGCCCGACTTTGTTTTCAACATCTCACCGTATTGGTTTTGCTTCAATGCTTGCCGGTATGCCCGAACCCGCCTGCTCCGCGTTCGCTGTCGGCCAGTTGTTCCACCGGTTCCCAGTCCACCTGCTCAAAGCGCGACACTACCATTTGGGCAATGCGGTCGCCGTCGTTCACCTGGAATTCTTCGTTGGAAAGGTTCACCATTATCACCCCTATCTCACCGCGATAGTCGGCATCGATAGTTCCCGGCGTGTTGAGCAGACTGATTCCATGTTTCAGCGCAAGGCCCGAACGCGGGCGTATCTGCGCTTCATAGCCTTCGGGAAGTTCGATATACAGGCCCGTAGGCACAAGTTTGCGCTCCATTGGTTTTAGCGTAACCGGCGAATCGACATTGGCACGCAAGTCAAGGCCTGCACTCTGAGGGGTTTCGTAGTGCGGCAGTTCGTGCCGCGAACGGTTGATTACCTTTATCTTCATTTCTGCAAAATGCGTAGTTTACTCGTAAGTTGCAAAAATAAAAAAATCTCCACTAACAGCCAACTTTTCCA
>CAZDOH010000013.1:18349-31990 GCA_964507005.1 uncultured Prevotella sp.
TGCGCAGAGAATTTTTATTTTGTGCGCTCACAATTTTCACGCTGTGCGCAAAGAATTTTTCTGCTTTGCGCATACAATTCTTCTGCGATGCCGGACTAATAAATCCGCCAACGGGTAAGCTCCTTTTTAAGCCCTTTGCGAACCGCTTGAAACCAGACTGTTGCTCAATGCTGTTGTTCGCTGTATCGGCAAAGAGTTTGCTGTGCGTCGTAGCGCACTATTTCTTCATCAGTTCGTCAACTTTGCTGATAAGTTCTTTGCCGTCGAGACCGCGCGAAACAATTACGCCCTGCGGGTCGACAATCATGATATGAGGGATTCCCGACACTCCATACAGGTCGGTAGGCTCGGTGAGTTTCTTGTCGCCAATCATCACATCCCAAGGTATTTGAAGGTCTTCGATAGCCTTGCGCGTATCGGCAGGAGCGTCCCACACTGCCACGCCGAGAACTTTGAGCCCTTTGCCGGCATATTTGTCGTGTATCGGTTTCAAGGCTTCCTTGATGGCCTTGCGGCACGGGCCGCACCAACTTGCCCAAAAATCAACCACAACATACTCGCCTTTGCCTACGTAATCAGACAACTTTATCGTTTTGCCGTCTTCGGTCTTTATTGAAAAATCTGTGATTTTCTTGCCTACGCCGGTCAGTTCCTTTTGTTTGGCATCGCTTTTCGATTTCTCCACACGTTTCAGGCTGCTATAGGTTTTTGGCGATTCGGAAAGCAGAGAATCGATTTGGGCAACCGTAAAATCGTTGAGCATCAAGTAATAGTTGAATGCCCACGGCCCTATGCCGTTGTCCTTGTTGTCGGCATACACCTTGTAGAAACAGTCTGACTCTTTCTTGTCTACGCCACCGACTGCAGCATCATACTGGTCTTCGGTAATTTCCCCCTTTTCAAGTTTTTCCTGAAGTTTGCCATACTCTTCTTCTATGGCATTCAATTCTTCATTGCATTTGTTGAGCTTTTCATTGAGGGCAGTACCCGTTGCCTTCTGGTCGCCCCACGCGATTGAGATGTCGCCGGGTTCAACGACAAAGCCCATCCGGCTTCCGTCAACAATCAACCGCGAGAAATACGACTCTTCGGCCTTGCCCTGAAATTCCGCGCTACGGTTTGCCACAACTGCACTGTCAATCGTGTCGCCGCTGTCGTAACTCGTCAGATAGGCAGTCTTGCCGTTGGCACTGTCATCGGCAAATGTCACTGAAATTTTGTAGTCTCCGCCTTTGCTGCACGAAGCCAAAGCCGCTACAAGAGCGAAAGCAAAAAATAAATTCTTCTTCATAATCTGTATATCGTTTTTATTCTTGTCGTTCAGAGAATTGCTGCCTCAGCAGTCTTTTCAAAAGACGAAATTAGCAAAAAAATCGCACACGGCTCCTTTCGTGCGGCAATTGTACATTTTAGCGCAGGCAGTATGGGCGTTCGGCACGATTTCGCTAACTTTGCAAATATGGACACGCTGCGCAATACTACTTTTCGCAAACGCGAACGCCTTTCGCTCAAACGCGAAATTGATGCGCTTTTCGTTCCTGGCAGCAAAAGTTTTGCCGCCTACCCGCTTAGGGCCGTTTACCGCACCACCGGCTATTCGGGCACCGAAGTCAAGGTAATGACGAGCGTAAGCAAGCGCCATTTCCATCATGCCGTAGACCGCAACCGCGCCAAACGGCAGATGCGCGAGGCTTACCGTCTGAACAAGAGCATTGTGGTTGACGCCATAAGAACTGCCAACGAAGCAACGCCCGACAACCGCCTTTCGCTCAACATCGCATTCATCTGGCTCGCCGACGAGCCAAAGGATTCACAACTTGTAGAACGCAAGCTCAAGAATCTTCTCTACCGCATTTCCGAAAGTCTGAACCCGGCCCAAGGCCAGCCCGACGAATGAAAAGCCATCCGTTCGGCGATATGGTGCAAAGTGCAGCCAATTTCGCAACCAATTTCATTGTGAAACTTATGGTGTTGCCCATTAGGTTTTACCAGAAGTTCATCTCGCCGTTCACTCTTCCGTCGTGCCGATTCACGCCCACGTGTTCACAGTATGCCGTCGAAGCCCTGCGCCGCCACGGTCCTATAAAAGGGTTATGGCTCGCCATAAAGCGAATACTGCGTTGCCACCCTTGGGGAGGTAGCGGCTACGATCCCGTGCCATAACAGTGCCTTATGCTTACCGATTTCCACACACATTCGCCCAATACGCTGGCAGACATCTCGCTTGTTGACGCAAGCGGATGTACGGTTCTTCCCGCACCCACACGGCATACTCTCTATTCCCTGGGCATACACCCTTGCGACATTCCCGGCAACTGGCGCGAAACGATTGGTTTCATTTCGCGCGCCGCAGCAAACCACAGCATCGCCGCCATCGGAGAATGCGGTTTCGACCGCACCTCGCCTTTTGCCGCCGCACAGCAGGAAAACGTGTTCCAAGCGCTTGCCGACATCTCAGTTTCCCTGCGCATGCCTATGGTAATACACTGCGTTCATGCCGCCGACATATTACTGCGCTATGCCCACCTAATGCCCGGCGAAGGAATGTGGGCCATTCACGGTTTCCGTGGAAAACCGGCAGCAATGCTTCAGCTTCTCGACGCGGGCTTCGCCATATCGTTCGGAGCGAAAGCAAATCCCGACAGCATTGCAACCTGCCCAACCGACAGACTGTTGCTTGAAACCGACACCGCGCCCCACTCCTCGCTTGCCGACACCTGCCGTTTCTGCGCCTCACTGCGCGGCGACAATACCGGAAGCATTGCGGCGCACAACATGCAACGCATACTCGGAATTGCAAACATCGGCTAGCCAATAGGGCCAAATAGTCCCCATGCCGCACAAAAACCGGCAGGCACCGCCATTGCATTGAAAAATAATAGGTAATATTGCAATTCGAACAAGCAGCACATCACTCAGATTAGATTTATGGTCAAGAAAAATTGGATAGAAAAAGGATACGTTGACGAACCCATACCGGCAGGAACCGACCTTGCCAAGGAAATACGCCGCATGTGCCGGGAAAAGAACGCTGTGGTACTGGCCCACTACTACACCATCGGAGCCATTCAGGACGTGGCCGATTTCGTGGGCGACAGTCTGGCGCTGGCCCAGAAAGCCGCAAAGACCGATGCCGATATCATCGTTATGTGCGGCGTGAACTTCATGGGCGAAACCAACAAGATTCTCTGCCCCGACAAGACCGTGCTTCTTCCCGACCTCAACTCGCGCTGTTCGCTTGCCGAAAGCTGCCCCGCCGCCGAATTCGCAGAGTTCGTAAAGGCTCATCCCGGGCATAAAGTACTTTCGTACGTCAACACCACGGCTGCCGTAAAGGCCCTGACCGATGTGGTGGTAACTTCGGGCAATGCCAGAGAGATAGTGGAGAGTTTCCCGAAAGACGAAAAACTGATATTCGGCCCCGACTACAATCTGGGCAACTACATAAACTCGGTCACAGGCCGCAGCATGGTGCTCTGGAACGGCGCATGCCATGTGCACGAGCGTTTCTCGGTTGAAAAAATCGTGGCGCTCAAGGCGCAGCATCCCGGAGCCGAAGTGCTCGCCCATCCCGAGTGCAAGGGAGCCGTGCTAAAGGTTGCCGACTACGTGGGGTCGACCGCCGCGCTGCTGAAATACGCACGCAACAGCGACGTAAAGGAATTCCTCGTGGCTACCGAAAGCGGAATACTGCACGAAATGCAGAAATCGTGCCCCGACAAGAAATTCATTCCCGTGCCGCCCGACGACAGCACTTGCGCATGCAACGAATGCGGATACATGAGGCTCAACACCATGGAGAAACTCTACAACTGTCTGAAATTCGAATGGCCGGTTATCGAGGTGAGCGACGACATCGCCCGCAAGGCAGTAAAGCCCATACACCGCATGCTGGAAATAAGCGCAAAAATCAAGAACTGACAAGTGGCTGCAAAGTCCGCAGCGCATACAGGGCCCATATCCCAAAACTTTCTGACACCAATACATTTATTATAACGGCGCACACTTTCATATAACCGCGCCGGAAAAACAAAACGACTAAGAATGGCATCAAAACCCTCAATACCCAAAGGAACACGCGATTTCCTTCCGCAGGAAATGGCCAAGCGCAACTATATTTTCAACACAATACGCAACGTCTACGAACTGTACGGCTTCCGCCAGATAGAGACTCCGGCGCTCGAGAACCTCTCCACGCTCATGGGGAAATACGGCGAAGAAGGTGACAAACTGCTCTTCAAGATACTCAACAGCGGCAATTTCGTCAACGGCCTTTCGCCCGAAGATTTCCAAACCGAAAGCACGGGCAAACTGGCCGCGCAGATTTGCGAAAAAGGATTGCGCTACGACCTTACCGTACCTTTCGCACGCTTTGTGGTGCAGCACCGCGACGACATCAAGATGCCGTTCCGCCGCTACCAGATACAGCCCGTATGGAGGGCCGACCGCCCGCAGAAAGGCCGCTACCGCGAATTCTACCAGTGCGACGCCGACGTCGTAGGCAGCGACTCGCTGCTCAACGAAGTGGAACTCGTGGAAATCATCGACGAGGTTTTCAGCCGCTTCGGAATACGCGTTGACATAAACATCAACAACCGCAAGATTCTCGCAGCCATAGCCGAAAAGATTGGTGCCGCCGACAAGATAACGGCCGTAACGGTAGCCATCGACAAACTTGAAAAAATTGGGCTTGAAGGAGTCGAAAAGGAACTGCTCGACGAAGGCATTCCGGCCGAAGCCATCAAGAGTCTCGAACCTATCATCGCGCTTTCGGGAAGCAATGCCGAGAAAATCGCCGTAATGCGCCGCGAATTCGCTGCAAGCGAAACAGGCACAAAAGGCATCGACGAAGTGGAATACGTGCTCAACGCGCTCGAAAATTCAGGGCTTCGCAACAGCGTGACGTTCAACCTTTCGCTTGCCCGTGGGCTCAACTACTACACCGGCTGCATCTTCGAAGTCAAAGCGCTCGACTTCGCCATCGGCTCAATTACCGGCGGCGGGCGCTACGACAACCTCACTGGCATCTTCGGCATGCCGGGCTTGAGCGGCGTGGGCATTTCGTTCGGCGCCGACCGTATTTACGACGTGCTCAACGGCCTCGACCTCTATCCCAAAGAAGCCAAAGCGGGCACACAACTGCTGTTCGTGAATTTCGGAGGTGACGCCGAAACGCGCCAATGCATCGCTATGGCAGGAAAAGCGCGCCGCGCCGGCATACGCACCGAGATTTTCCCCGACGCCGCAAAGATGAAAAAGCAAATGGCCTATGCCGCCGACAACAACATTCCGTTCGTGGCGCTCATAGGCGAGGAAGAGGCGAAAAACGGGACTGTGACGCTCAAGGACATGGACCGGCACGAACAGACTACCCTCGGTGCCGACGAAATGATAGAAGCCATCACGAAGCAGATTCATTAAGACTGCTTCCGGTACGAACAAATCCGGTAATTTCCCGCCTTTTCCGCATTTTGCCAATGCGGAAAAGGCGGGTTTTATTTGTATATCAGTGTAGTCAGGTTTTCGGGATTCAGAATCTGCTGCGCCGACTGCATAAGGCTTTCGGCCGTAAGCGCATCTATAGCCCGGCACTGCTCCTCTATGCTGCGGCGCCGACCGTATTTGGCAAACGAACGCCCCATGCCCACAGCATACGACGCGAAATTGTTGCGCGACACCAGCAACTGGCCCTTCAACTGCCGCTTGGCAGCAGCAAGGCGTGCCGGCGAAACGGGAGCGGAAATGAATTTGTCGAATTCCTTGAGAATCAGTTTGCGGCAGCGCTCCACCTTTTTCGGTTCGCAGCCGAAGTACACACCCCACACCCCAGTATCGCAATACGAAGCCATGTAGCTCTCCACGGTATACACCAGTGCACTGTGCTCGCGCAGTATAATGTTGAGGCGCGAATTCATGCCCGAGCCGCCAAGTATGTTGTTGAGCAGGAAAAATGCCGTGCGCTGCTTGTCGACGCCGCTGAAACCGCGTGCTCCCACAATGACATGCGCCTGATGCGTATGCTTGTCGTGCGAAACCTCGCGCGGCTTGTAGGGCGGCAACGGCTGGGCTGTCTTCACGGTTGGCTCAGCATCGAGACCGGCAGTGGCTTTTTCGAGCAGTTTCACTATCTTGTCGAAACGCGCGTCGCCGTATACGTAGAACGTGCAATTGGAAGGCCGGTAAAGGCGCGACGTAAACGCCCGGGCATCGGCAGTGGTGTATTGGCGCAAACGCTGTGCGGTGCCCAGGATGTTGCGCCCCAGGGAATGGCCGTCGAAAAGCAGTTCCTCGAACTCGTCGAATATCAGTTCGGCGGGATTGTCGTTATAACTTTCTATCTCATCGGAAATCACTTCCACCTCCTTGTCAATCTCGCGCTGGGGGTAGAGGCTGTGAAACACCATATCGGTAAGCACGTCAACGGCCCGCGGCAGTTCGCCCACCGGCATTGCAGTGTAGTAAACCGTTTCCTCCTTGCCGGTGTATGCATTGAGGTCGCCGCCCACGCTTTCTATTGCATTGTTTATGTGCCACGAATTGCGGCGCTGCGTGCCCTTGAATGTCATGTGCTCTATGAAATGCGCCATGCCCTCTTCGCCGGCGTTCTCGTTGCGCGTGCCGGCATAAACCACGTATCCGCAATATACCACGCCCGTTGCCGAGGGCTCGAAAATCACTTTCAACCCGTTTTTCAGGGTTGCCGTCTGATAAGTTTCCATATTACTGCAAAATTACGAAGAATTTCCGGCTACCCCTACGCAAATGCCCTAAAGGCTGCACGGGCGTAATATGTTCATAGCTGAACCTTAATATATTCTTAACCGATTTAGCCTTTCAATTAGAATTATAATGAGTAATATTGCAGCATGAAGGCACAAGAAGAATCAAAAGGCCGTCTGCTTGTAATTGACGACGAGCCTGACATACGCGAAATTCTGCAAGTCAACCTAGAAGTGGCGGGCTACGAAGTGATTACCGCGGCTTCGGCCGAAGAAGGGCTGAAGCTGCTCGAAAAGGGTGTGTCGCTCATTCTGCTCGACGTAATGCTCGGCGGCATGTCGGGCTTTGCCATGGCAAGGAAGATGCGGCGCGAACTCAACGACACAACCCCCATAATTTTCCTCACGGCCAAAGACACCGAAAACGACTTGCTTACCGGCTTTTCGGCCGGCGGCGACGACTATATCGCCAAACCGTTCTCAATTCACGAAGTGATAGCGAGGGTAGGTGCCGTGATGCGGCGCCGCAACGACACTTCCGGCACAGCGTCGGGCAACATAAGCATCGGCGGCATTGAAATAATTCCCGACCGCAAGCTTGTGCGCGTTGACGACCACGACATAATACTCACCCCGAAGGAATACGGAATACTGAAAATGCTGCTGTCGGCACCGGGCAGGGTTTTCTCGCGCGACGACATTCTGCACAAGGTGTGGGAAGACGACTCGCTGGTGCTTGCACGCACCGTTGACGTGCACATAGCGCGCATTCGCTCGAAACTCGGCGAGGCTGGCACACAAATTATAAACCGGCAAGGATACGGATATTGTTTCACCGAAAAATGATACACCTGGGTTACCGCTACAAACTGCTTCTCTCGTTCACCGCGATATTCGCGGTGTTCGCCATAGTCATGGTGCTTTTCGAGATGCACTACGAAAGCCGGCTGCGTCTCGGCGAATTCCGCATCCGCATGAACGACTATGCCGACATGGTGGCGCGCGAAATTCACCAGACGGGCGACACCATCGACGACAACAACATGAAAAAGTTTCTGGTGTGCCTGCCCCACGAAGTGCGCTTCACCGTTATCGACAGTGCAGGCAATGTGAAGTACGAGTCGAACAGCGACACTCCGAAAATTGAGGAGAACCATTCAAACCGCCCCGAAGTGAAGAACGCGCGCAAGCTTCCCGGCGGCAGCTACGAAGTGCGCCATTCGCACACTCTCAACACCGACTATTTCTATTTCGCCAAGCAGTACGGCAAATACGTGGTGCGCGTGGCAAGGCCCTACGACGAAGGCGTGCGCTCGCTGCTGCGCCCCGGCAACGTGTTCATGCTGTTCACGCTGCTGGTGCTGCCCATCGTGATAGTAATCTTCATATACATTTCCGACAGCTTCGGCCGCTCGCTGTCAAGGCTTCGCAGGTTCATCGTCGATGCCGACAAGGGCGGCATTGACTACGACAGCATAAAGTTCCCGCATTCCGAGCTCGGCGACATAGGGCGCGACATCATAAGCCTCTACCGCCGCATCGACGAGAAAGGCATGCAGGCAAAAACCGACCGCGAACGGCTGCTGAAGCACTTCCAGTACACCGACGGCGGAATCGCCATCTTCAATACCAAGACGGGCATAATCTACGCCAACTCGCGCTTCATGCAATACGTAAACTCCATACTGCCCACGCCGACGGGCGATGCCAACGCGATATGGAACTACGAAGCCTTCCGCCCGGCGCGCGAATTCATCCAGCTCAACAGCCGCGAACTGAAACCCGAAGAGCCGGCACCGGTGATGCGCTTCAACACTGCAGCAGGCGGGGCAAGCTATGCCATACAGATGGTGGTTTACAGCGCCGACGACTTCGAGATGTCGATATACGACGTCACGCGGGCCGAAAAGAGCCGCACGCTGAAACAGCAGATGAGCAACAACATCACGCACGAGCTGCGCACTCCCGTAAGCAGCATACGCGGATACATAGAAACCCTGCTGGAATGCGAAGGGCTTACCGAAGAAAAGAAAAGATATTTCCTCGAGCGCGCCTACAACCAGGTGGTGCGACTGAGCGAACTGATACGCGACGTGGCGATAATCACCAAAGTGGAAGAAGCTCCCGAGACGATGCACAAGGAAAGCGTAACGCCGTGCGAAGTTGTGAACGATGTGGTTGAGGAACTGGGCACGAAAATAAAGGAGGCCGGAATGACTGTGGAGAACTGCATCGGGGCCGACGTGCACATTTTCGGAAACTACTCGCTGGTTTATTCCGTTTTCCGCAATCTTGTGGAAAACAGCGTGAGATACGCGGGCCAGGGCACAACCATCCACGTGGAATGCTACAACAGCGATGCCGACTTCTGCTATTTCAATTACTACGACACGGGGCGCGGTTGCCCCGAGAAGCATCTGCCGCGGCTGTTCGAGCGTTTCTACCGCGCCGAGGAAGGGCGCACGCGCGAACTGGGCGGTTCGGGCCTGGGACTTTCCATCGTAAGAAATGCCGTGACTTTCCATCACGGCAACATATCGGTGCGCAACCGCGAGGGCGGCGGACTGCAGTTTCTCTTCACCCTTCAACGCCACGCCATCAGCTGACGCCGCGCGCGGGCTGCGGCTATGCCTGCGACGTTTTGGCCTTGAACGCCAAAGCGTACATGCGCATCTGCTTGAGCATTGAAAGCAGACCGTTGCTGCGGGTGGGCGAAAGGTTGTCGCGCAGTCCGATGCGGTCGATGAAGTAAAGGTCGGCCCCGAGAATTTCATCGGGAGTATGGCCCGAAAGCACGCGTATCAGCAGCGACACAATACCTTTCACGATCAGCGCGTCGCTTTCGGCGCGGAATGCCAATGTGCCGTCGGCATTCTGGCAGCACACCAGCCACAGGCGGCTCTGGCAGCCGTCGATGAGGTTGCTGTCGGTTTTCTCTTCGGGCGGCAGCGGCTTCTGTTCGTTTCCCATGTCGATGAGCAGCTGATAGCGGTCCATCCAGTCGTCAAGCTCGGAGAATTCCTCTATTATTGCGTCCTGTATTTCGTTGATAGTTTCCATAAGTCATTGTTCGTTGTATATAACCTGCAGCATGGTTTGCCCCACGGCCTTGAGCGTGTTGCGGTCGATGTTTTCGGGCGTGTCGTTCACGGTGTGCCACGTTGGCCCGAAGCTGTTTTCGTAGTCGGTGTAGCAGGGGATGATGTCGACAGTAGGGATTCCGGCTATCTGGTTCAGCGGCAGATGGTCGTCGGTGGCATAGCCTCCGTCCTGCTGCGGGAACACCATCGAGTAGCCGGCATCGGTGGCGGCCGTCCATATCTTGCTCACTATGCCCGAGGCGTAGTGTTTAGAGAATCCCTCCTGCAGGAAGCGCGCTGCCTTGCCGCCCACCATATCGAGGTTCACGGCATACATGGGGCGGTAGTCGGGGCGCGGCAGGTTGGCGGCAAAATACTGCGAGCCGAGGCACCATGTAGCCTCGTCGGCTTGCGTGTCGCCGGTCTTGTCCCACTCGGGAGTGCCGCAGTCTTCGGCGTCGAAGCACACGAAATCGACTGCAATGCCGGGCTTCTGCTGGCTTATTGCGCGCGCAATCTCCAGCATCACTGCCACGCCGCTGGCTCCGTCGTTGGCGGCAGCCACGGGAGTGCGGTAGTTGGCTTCGTCGGCATCCTGGTCGGCCCAGGGGCGCGAATCCCAATGGGCCGAGAGGAGTATGCGGCGGTCGGAAACCGTGTCGGCGGTAGCGAATATGTTCACGCTGTTCATCTTCACGCCGTCGTAGCGCTGCAGCACGGCAGTCTGCCGCACCACGGTATAGCCCAGTTTCTCGAATTCGCCCGCGATATAGTCGGCGCACTTCGTGTGGGCCTCGGTGTTGGGCACACGCGGCCCGAAGGCGCACTGCGCGGCGATGCTGTTGTAGGCGTTGTCGGCATTGAAGTCGGGCACATTCACTGCCGCCTTTTCTTCTTCGCCGCTATCGGCTGAAGGAAGGGCGAAGCAGATTATCGCCGCCGCAGCAGCAGCCACCAGAATAACGGCCGCAAGCGCGATTTTCTTTTTGCTTTTGTTCATCGGTATCAAAGTTTTGCCGCCTGCTGCACCTGCTGCATCACCCTCAGGAAGTTTCCTCCCCAGATGAGCGCGATGTCGCTTTCGCTGTATCGCCGCTGCAACAGCCGTTTTGTTATGTTTATCATTTCGGAAGCCGAAGCGATGCCCGTCACTCCGCCGTCGCCGTCGAAGTCGGAGCCTATGCCCGCGTGCTCAATGCCGGCCACATCTATTATATGCTCGAGGTGCTGCATC
This sequence comes from uncultured Prevotella sp., assembly GCA_964507005.1. Taxonomy (GTDB): domain Bacteria; phylum Bacteroidota; class Bacteroidia; order Bacteroidales; family Bacteroidaceae; genus UBA6398. The sequence goes on from CAZDOH010000013.1 coordinate 29,383, forward strand.
ACATCGTTCACGGTAGCCTTTGCGTCGCGCCTCAGGAAGCCTTCGTAGAAAGTCACCTGCGCCACACCGCCGTTGCGTGCCAGTGCGCGCAGCTGGTCGTCGGTGAGGTTGCGCGGATGGTCGCACAGTGCGCGTGCCGACGAGTGGCTGCAAACTATGGGCAGCGCACTTATCTCGATGGCGTCGTAGAAACTGCGCTCGCCGCCGTGGGAAAGGTCTACCATAATGCCGCAGCGGTTCATTTCGCGTATCACCTGCTCGCCGTAGGGGCTCACGCCGCCGTGTTCGTTTGCGGTGCGCGAGGCAGAGTCGCAGATGTCGTTGTCGCCGTTGTGGCAAAGGGTGATATACACCACGCCCTGGCGCGCATAGCGCTCCACGTTCGAAAGGTCGCGGCCCAGCGCGTATCCGTTTTCTATTGCCTTCATTATGGCGTGGCTGCCCTGGCTCTTGAGCTGCGCCAGCTCGCGGGGCGTGCGTGCCGTGGCCACGCCGTCGGCTTCGCCCGCCATGGTGTCGATTTGCTGCAGCAGGCCGTCGGCCATTGCGGTGGCGGCAGCCAGCGAGCGCCCGTCGCGCGGGCCCTGCGGTATATAGGCAGCCATTATCGAAGCGTCGAGCCCGCCCTCGTCCATTTTGTGGAGATCGACGAGTATCTTGGGGTCGCGGCGCCGTATGTCGATGCCCTGCGGGAAGAACATCGGGGTGTCGCAGTGGGTGTCGAGCGTAAGGTGGCGGGCATGGAACGTGCGGGCCTCGCGGTAGAGCCGCGCTTCGGCAGCGAGCCACGAAAACACGGGGTCGGGCTGCGGCTCGAGGCATTCGGGATGCCACTGCACTCCCACAACGGGCTTGAATTCGCTGCTTTCAACGGCCTCAACTACCCCGTCGGCAGCCGTGGCGCTGACTTTGAGATGCGGCCCGGGCTCGTTCACAGCCTGGTGGTGGAACGAATTTACATACATGCGTCCGGCGCCGTAAATCTTTGCCAGCAGCGTGCCGGGGGCAACCTCCGCGCTATGCGTGCGGGTGCTGCGCGGGGCATCCTGCGAGTGTTTCAGCAGCCGGTCGCCGCCCGTGGAATATATGTCCTGGTGTATGCTTCCGCCCAGCGCCATTGCCAGAGTCTGAATGCCGCGGCAGATGCCGAGAATGGGTATCTGGCGGTCGAAGGCCAGGCGCGTGAGCAGCAGCTCGAAGGCATCGCGTTCGGAGTTTATGCCGTGAAGCCCGCGGCATGGCTCTTCGCCGGCAAAAAGCGGATTGATGTCGGCGCCGCCCGAAAGCACGAGGGCGTCGATTCGCGCGAGCATGCCGGGAATCTGCTGCGCATCAAGAGCGGGCGGAAGCACTACGGGCACACAACCGGCCAACTCCACGCTGCGGTAATATGCCTTGGCGAGCGTAGCCGCGCCGTCGGCAAAATTGGCGGTAATGCCCACCACGGGGCGTTGCCCGGCATTGGGATAAACCGAATTGACATCGGCGTAGAGGGCGTCGATGTCAAATGGCTGTTGCGTTGCGGCAGTATTCATTGCCTTCATTTTTCGTTGTCGAATTTATAGCGGCGCCTGGGGTTGCGCGGAAACCAGCCGCGCCTTACCCGCTGTTCCTGCTCGAAGAGTTCCTTTATGGCCCAGAAGGCCGTGAACCCCGTGACGCCGAGCAGCGAACTGGCTATGAGGTTGGCTACAATCACGGCTGCGACGACTGCGGCGATTCCCACAAGCAGGAAAATCCACCACGGCCGCGTGCCGAAGTAATATTCCGTCTTAATCACTATGGGGTGGCTTATACCTATTATGAGGAAGGTGAAAAGCCCCACTACGAGTCCTTCGAAATTCAAGTTCACGGGCGTCGGCGTTTATTCGGCGTCGATGGCGAGCGGCTTGTCGATGCTCTGCTCGAGCGAGATGAGCGTTTCGGTGGAAGTCACGCCGGCAATTTTCTGTATCTGGTGGTTGAGCAGCTCCATGAGGTGGGTATTGTCGCGCGCATAGAGTTTGATGAGCATCGTATACGAGCCGGTGGTGAAATGGCACTCAACGACTTCGGGTATCTTGGATATCTGGTCAACCACACTCTGGTAGCGCGAGCCTTTGTCGAGGCATATTCCCACGAAAGTGCAGGTGAGATAGCCCACCGACTGGGGGTTGACGTCGTAGCGCGAACCGGTGATGACGCCGTTTTCTATCATCTTGAGCACACGCTGGTGAACAGCCGCGCGCGACATCTTGCACACCTGGGCTACATCCTTGAGGGGAACTCTCGCGTCGCGGCCGATGATGCTGAGTATCTTGCGGTCGCTGCTGTCGATTTTCTTCTGTTTGGTTTTCATGGCTTATAATGTGTTTGTTGTTATTGATTTTACCATATTTGTGTTGCCTTTTACAGCATTTATACCAAAGCAAAGATATGAAATTTCTTTGTATGAATAGTTTTTTGGAACGAAAACATGGGGAAATATTGGTAAAATGATTGCATTTTGCAAGCGAAACCGGATATTTTACACTAATTGGCGAGCCGCGAACTGGCATTTTACGTTTCTGACGTGCGCATTTCGCGGCGCGAAGATGCGCAAAGAAAATTTGCGGAATGCGCACAGCGC
>CAZDOH010000014.1:0-21760 GCA_964507005.1 uncultured Prevotella sp.
GGGTTGAAGTTCCTTTTTCTTTTAATAGTGCTGCCCTTACTATTATTGCGGAAAACGACGAATAAAACGGTCTTTGCAGTGGGTGGTTTTCAGACTGTCCAAAATGCGGGAAAAAGGTGCTTTACTCTGAAAAAACTAAGCAATGATATATCTGTTGTCACAAAATTTAGCCATTATCGGAAAATAGTTGGTTGAAAATTTGGTTATCTCAAATATTCTTATTATCTTAGACTGCGAAATATAAAAAAGATTTGCCCGTATGCTTGACAAGACAAATAGGCAATGTGATACCTAATGAGAAAATTAACCTGCGCAAGGCTGTATAACGGAGAATCAGTAACTATTTATAAATGTAATAAGAAAAGATTATGAACAAGAAAACATTACTTTCGGAAGAAGAAATGAAAGAAATTGAATTATTTAAAACATTATCATACGATGAAATAGTGGAATATCTTGAAAATAAATCTCTTAACGAGTCTACAACAAATGAGTGTCAAGAATTGGATATGACGTATGAAGAATTTATTTCAACATATGATGCAGTTGATTTCGGTGAATTTCTTAGTTCATTTGGGGTAAAAATATGACAAATATAAGATTTTTAGCAAGCAATAATGTAAAAGAGTTAACAGGTACACTACTGTCCACTTTAACGGGACAGTAGTGTCTCCATTTGCTTTTGTCAACAATGAAGCAGAAGCTTGTGCAACAATGGACATAAATATAAACTTCCATCAATGATAGTTGTTGAGGCAAAACAGCACTCAAAAACACTATTAGATAATACGGCCAAAACAATCAGATTAACAGAATCTGACTTTCATAGAATAATAAGGCAATGTGTAAATGACGCATTGCACACATTGGAAGCTAAAAGTGTGTGATTGATTTTTTTTGTGTCTAAAAACTATATAGATTTATGGCAGGGTAAACAGGTATATCATTGCCAAAAACTAAGGCATATAATTAAAAATCTAAGGCTTATAATTTGAACGGAAAGGCATATAATTTTTACGGGAATAGGAAGCGTTTTGGCCAGGTTACCGTTTGTCGTGCGTCTTGTAGCTTTTGAATTTTTCGTGAGGGAAGTTGAAGATGTTGTCGTTTATGCCTCCGCTGCTGAAGTTCGTAATCTTTATCGTGGTCCAAAAGAATAGAAGTTTCAGTCTGATGTTTTTCGGGGCTTTTGTGGCTTTGTCAAGGTAGATTTGTGCGTGTTTGATGTTGCCTCCGGTCTTTGGCTTGGCTTCTAGCGTTATGATATAATCGTTGCCCGATGTGGTGTAACTGTAATTGAAATTGTCGGGCGAGAAAGCGAATTTGCCGGAATACTTGTCTTTTTGGGGCGATTGCGCATCGTAGATTTCAACGGTTTTCTTTTTGTTGTCAACCTTGTAGTAGGTCTGTCCGTTGCACCATGCACTGTAACGCTGCTCGAAGAAGCGTTTCTTGCTGCCCTTCATGTTTATGGTTCCGCTGGCCTTGTATATTCCTATGATGTTCACCGAGTAGGTGAGCGTTGAGCCCTGGCTGCCGAACACGGCATTGTATGCCGTGTTGAACAGTTGCCGCGCTTTTGTGGCATTGTCGGAATTGGCGGCATGTGCAAATGCCGCCAGCAAAAGTATGATTGTTGTAACTGTGGCTTTCTGCAGCGTTTTCATTGCGTGGACGGCATTGTTGCGGTTAGTTGCTCTTGGGGGCTCCGCATTCTGCGGCCACGCGGTTTGTGAGTTCTATGAATTCTGCCACCGACAACTGTTCGGGCCTCCGTGTCATCCCTTCGCCGGCCAGAAAGTCCGTATGGTCGGCCGCCGTGCCGTTTTTCATGTCGAGGTCGTGGAGTATCTGCTTCAGCGTAACCCGCAGCATCTTGCGCCGGTGAAGGAATGTACCTTTCACCACGCGGCGGAACAGGTTTTCGTCGCATCCGAGGTCGGTTACGGCATTGCGCTTCATGCTTACCACTGCCGAGCGTACCTTGGGCGGAGGGTTGAATACTCCCGGTTCTACGGTGAAAAGGTATTCCACATCGTACCATGCCTGAAGCAGTACGCTCAGAATTCCGTAGTCCTTCTTGCCGGGCGGCGAAGCCAGGCGCAGGGCCACCTCGCGCTGTATCATGCCGGTGCAGAGAGGCACGTAGTCCTTGTATTCGAGCATGTGGAAGAATATCTGCGAACTGATGTTGTAAGGGTAGTTGCCGGTAAGTACAAACTGTCTTCCGTCGAAAACCTTGTCAAGTGGCATGCGCAGGAAATCGCCTTCCACCAGGTTCGGGCCAAGTTGCGGAAGATTCTCCCTGAGGTATGCCACGCTTTCGCGGTCCACTTCCACCACTTTCAGGTCGCGCCCTCTTTCGAGCAGAGGCCTGGTCAGAACGCCCATTCCCGGCCCCACTTCAAGTATGGGGATGGCTGGCATTGCGTCAACGGTGGCGGCAATGCGCGTCACGGTGGGTATGTCGGTGAGAAAATGTTGTCCCAACGATTTTTTCGGGCGTACTTTTTGCATCTCTATCGGATTTCGTTATCTTTGCGTCTACAAAAATACGCATAAAAGCGTAATAATAGGGTTTGAGAAAAGCTGTAACTACACCACTGCGCATAATTCTGCCGTTCCTGCTGGGAGCGGCCATATTGTATTGGATGTACCGGGGCAGTTCGTGGAGCGACATCAGTGACATGCTTTTCCACCGCATGAAATGGGGCTGGATGTTCCTGTCGCTGCTGTTCGGCATACTGCCGCAGGTGATGCGCGGTTTGCGCTGGCGGCTTGCCCTTGAACCTACCGGCGAACGCCCGAGGCGGTCGACCTGCACATTCGCCATATTCATTTCTTATGCAGCCAGCCTTGTTGTGCCGCGCATAGGCGAGATTACGCGCTGCGGCACGCTGAGCCACCACGACGGAACGTCGTTCGTGAAGGGTATAGGTACGGTTGTTACCGAGCGTGTGGTCGACGCACTGTTCATGCTTGGGGTCACCGTGGTTGTGTTGCTGGCCCAGCACCGCACCTTCGCGGAGTTCTTCAGCCGCACGGGCACCGACTTTGGAAGCATCGTCTCGCGCTTTACGGCTACAGGCTACATTGTGACTGCAATATGCCTGGCAGCGCTGATAGCGATGCTTGCCTTCATAATGAAAAGGCTGAAAGTTTTTACCCGACTCCACAATGTGCTCCAGGATTTGGTCGACGGCATAATGTCGCTCAAGAAAATGCGGTCGTTCTGGATGTATGTATTCTACAGTTTCGCCATCTGGTTTTGCTACTATATGCACTTCTCGCTCACGCTCTACTGTTTCGACTTTACTGCCGGTCTAACGCAGGGCGATGCGTTGGCAATATTTTGTGCGGGGTCGTATGCCGTGCTGATTCCCACGCCAAATGGGGCCGGCCCGTGGCATTTCGCCGTAAAAACCATGTTGGTGCTCTACGGGGTGTCGGCAGGAAGTGCCATACTGTTTGCGCTGGTGGTGCATGCCATGCAGACTGCGCTTATAATATTGCTGGGAGCCGTAGGGCTTGTGGCACTGCAGTTCCTGCCGCGCCGCAGCACAGCCAAAGGCAATGCTGACGAAAAGAACATTCACTAATTTAATACGAAATATTATGGACGATATCAGAAACTTGCAACCCGAAAATCTGTGGGGACATTTCTATTCCCTGACGCAGATTCCCCGCCCGTCTGGGCATCTCGAGAAAATACAGCAGTTTTTGCTCGATTTTTCGAAGCAGAACGGCATTGAGGCATTCAAGGACCCGGCCGGAAACATTGTAATGCGCGTGCCTGCCACACCCGGCATGGAAAACCGCAAGGGAGTGATACTGCAAGGCCACATGGATATGGTTCCGCAGAAGTCGCCCGAAAGCACCCATAATTTTGAAACCGACCCCATCGAAACCTATATCGACAACGGCTGGGTGAAGGCCAAAGGCACTACCCTCGGCAGCGACAACGGACTGGGCGTGGCAACCATAATGGCTGTTATGACCGACAAAAATCTCAAGCACGGCCCTATTGAAGGACTTGTAACCCGCGACGAGGAAACGGGAATGTACGGCGTAAACGAATTGCCTGCCAACGAGTTGCAGGGCGATATCCTGATGAATCTCGACTCCGAGACATGGGGTAAATTCGTTGTAGGCAGTGCCGGCGGTATCGACGTTACTGCCGAATTGGAATACGTGGAGCAGCCCGTGGAAGCCGGACTGACGGCCGTGGAAGTTACGCTCAAAGGATTGCGAGGCGGACACAGCGGACTTGAAATAAACGAAGGTCGCGCCAATGCCAACAAGCTTATGGCACGTTTCGTGCGTGAGGCAATAGCTACATGCGGCGCCCGACTTGCAGCGTGGAACGGCGGCAATATGCGCAATGCCATTCCTTTCAAGGCAACGGTTACGCTTTTGGTTCCCGACAGCGCAAAGCTTGAAGCACTGACGGCAAAATACAAGCAACTGTTCACCGAAGAATTCGCCGGCATTGAAAGCGGCATCGAAATGTTCACCGCTCCGGCCGAAATGCCTTCGACGGTTACACCGCAGGAAATACAGGACAATTTGGTAGACGCAATTTATGCGTGCCACGACGGAGTGGTGAGAATGATACCGCATTTCCCCGAAGTGGTGGAAACTTCGTCGAACCTTGCAATAATAACCATTGGCGGCGGCAAGGCATCGTTCCAGGTGCTTGCCCGCAGCAGCAAGGAAAGCATGAAGGAATACGTGGCCCTTATGCTGGAAAGTTGTTTCAGCATGGCCGGCATGAAAGTGACGTTCAGCGGCAGCTATGGCGGTTGGGACCCCAATACCGACAGCGAGATTCTCAATCTGCTCAAGAACGAATACCGCGCAATGTTCGGCAAGGAGGCTTTGGTGCAGGTTGACCATGCAGGTCTTGAATGCTCGGTGATACTCGGCAAATATCCCAATCTCGACGTGGTGTCGCTCGGCCCCACACTGCGCTCGCCCCACACTACAAGCGAACGCTGCGAAGTGGCTTCGGTTGCCGAATTCTACAATTTCCTCAACCACGTGCTCGAAAACATCCCAGAGAAGTAAGTTCGTTTGAAAACTGCGCGTAATTCCGTGCAGCTTGGCACAACTTTTAGATATCTTCCCGGCAACAGGCCATGCGGCCATGCTTGCCGGGAAGAATTTTTGCGGCAAAATGTGGCGCCGATACGTGCACTTTAAAAATAAATTCCTAATTTTGCAAACAGCATTCATCAATAATGCCTTTGTGCAATATTTGTTGCAGTTCGCTGCAGCGTAAGACAGGGGCAGACAAAAACTATATGGACGACTATCACTCGGAAAACGAACGTTGAACCGACGGGAGATGACGGCAGAAGCCTTTACTCCTGTTGCAGATTTTTATGGAGTAAAAGCCTATGCGAACCTATTGGAATATAAACGGAGGACTGCGCACCGTGGACAACTGGCAGCCTTCATGCTGGACGCAAGTTACATGCCCCAACGACGATGACATCGCCTTTATGACTGGGGAATTGGGAATTCCCGAATATTTCATTGAAGACATACGAGACAAGGACGAACGCCCCCGTTACGAATACGAAGACGGGTGGGTGCTCATAATATTGCGCATCCCTTATGTGAGGGAAGTGCGCTCGCATACGCCGCATACCACCATCCCGCTAGGTATTATAATCAACAAAGAAGTGTGTGTCACGATATGCAATTTTGAAACCAACATGATGATCGACTTCATAGCCTACCAGCAGAAGCGCAATGTAGGTTTTACCGACAATGTCGACCTCGTGTTCCGGCTTTTCCTGTCGTCGTCGGTGTGGTATCTGAAAAGACTGAAACAGATAAACACGCTAATTGAGGAATCGAAACTCAACCTCGACCGTAAAATCGACAACGAAGACCTCGTGGGGCTTTCGCGCCTGCAGGACAGCCTTACGTATTTCGCCACATCAATCCGTGGCAACGAGATGCTGCTTTCAAAGCTCAAGTTCAAACTCCCTGTAGACGAATTGGACGCCGACTTGATTGAGGATGTAAATATCGAAATGAGCCAGGCACGCGAAATGACCAATATATACTCCAACATCCTCAACTCCACGATGGACACCTACGCCAGCATCATCAACAACAATATGAGCAGCGTGATGAAAAGCCTGACTTCCGTGTCGATTATCCTAATGTTCCCCACGCTGATAGCAAGTCTCTTCGGTATGAACCTTATAAACGGCATGGAAAATTTCCATCTCGGTTTTCCGGTGGTGTTTGGAATTTCTGTAGTGGTAACCGTGCTTTTTGTATGGTGGTTCCGCAAGAAAACCTGGATTTGAACCGCACCAAACACAACAAAATAGCCTAAGCAACGAAAAAAATGCCGAAAACATTAGGCAGTTTGAATAAAAAACGCTTAATTTGTGCGTTATAACCTAATAATGTCAGCAGTAAAATGACACCCAACGAAATTACACCCTCTCAAGAAGAGCTCGTGAACGAGCCTATCAATGCCCAGCAACAACAGCAGGAAACTCCGGCACCGGAAACCAAGGAAGCCGAAGAAACTGCAACCGATGGAACCGAAGAAAATACGGAAAATAGAACGGAAGAAGTTGCCCGGCCTGAAACATACCCAGTACCCGAAACCAAGCAAGCAGTAATCGAAAGGCTTCGCGAACTGTCGCATGCCGAAAAGGCAGCCGAGCGTGAAGAAATCGATATGCTGAAAAAAATATACTATCGACTGCGTCACGACGAAGTGAACCGTCAACACGAAAAATTCGTGGCCTCGGGAGGAAGCGATGAAGAATTCCAGCCTCTGCCCGATACCGACGAGGAACGCTTCAAGGCTGAATTGGCCCTGGTGAAGGAAAAGCGCGCCAAGGAACACGAACAGCAGGAACAGTTGAAGCAGGAAAACCTGAAGCGCAAACAGGAAATGCTTGACCGCATACGTGAATTTTCGAAATCGCCCGAAGAAGCTACCAAAAACTATGAGGCGTTGCGTAAAATACAGACAGAATGGCGCGAAGCCAATCCTGTTCCGGCTGAAAATGCCACGGAGTTGTGGAAGAACTACCAGTATCTCATGGAGAACTTCTATGACATGTTGCGGCTCAACAACGAATTCCGCGAATACGACTTCAAGAAAAACCTCGAGGCCAAGACGCACCTTTGTGAAGCTGCCGAGAAACTTGCTGAAGTGAACGACCCTGTGTCGGCTTTCCATCAGTTGCAGAAACTCCACCAGGAATACCGCGAAACCGGTCCTGTAGCAAAAGACCTGCGCGAACAGGTGTGGGAACGCTTCAAGGCTGCATCGGCTGTGGTGAACAAACACCACCAGGAATACTACGAGAAGCAGAAAGAGCGCGAAAACGAAAACCTTGAAAAGAAAACCGCCCTCTGCGAGAAAGCCGAAGCCATCAGCACCGAAGGACTTCGCACGTACGCCGATTGGGACAAGGTGACAAAAGATGTTGTTGCGTTGCAAACCGAATGGAAAACCATCGGCTTCACGCCCAAGAGCATGAACACGAAAATATTTGAACGTTTCCGCTCGGCCTGCGACAAATTTTTCAACCAGAAATCGGATTATTTCAAAACTCTTCGCTCTACGCTTAACGAAAACCTCGCAAAGAAAACCGCTCTTTGTGAAAAGGCAGAGGAACTCAGCACCAGTACAGAATGGAGCGCTACTGCCCAAAAGTTTGCAAAGCTCATGGAAGAGTGGAAGACTATTGGTTCGGTGCCCAACAAGGTGTCTGACAGCATTTGGAAACGATTCTCATCGGCACGCAATGCGTTCTATGACGCACGCAAGAAAGCTACGGCGCCGCAGCGAACTGCCGAAAAGCAAAACCTTGAACGCAAAAACGAAATCATCAAGCAGCTCAAGGCTATTACTGCCGAAGCCGGCGAAGAAGGCAAAAAACTGGTACAGCAACTCATTTCCGAATGGCAGACCGTGGGACTTGTGCCTTACAAGATGAAAGAAAAAATCTACAAGGAATACCACGAGCAGACCGACCGTCTCTACAAGGAACTTGGCATGAGCCGTGCCGCACGCCGCGCCGAGAATATTAAGGCAAGGGCTACTGCTGCAATATCGCGCGGCGGAGATGCTATGTTCCGCGAACGCGAGCGTTTGTTCAAGCTCTATGAGGAGAAACGCAATGAAATCCAGACTTACGAAAACAACCTCGGTTTCCTCAGCGTATCGTCGAAGAGTGGCGGTGGATTTGTAAACGAAATAAAGCGCCGTATAGACAACTTGAAGGACGAACTTACAAATCTGCGCAAATCAATAGAGGATATCGATGCAAAGGCAAATGCCAACACCGACAAGGCGGAAGAAACGAAGCCGCAGGACGGAAACGAGGCAAAAGCTTAATAAACGTATCGCGCCGAGTTTGTGTTGGCATAGCTCTCACTACTCGCGAAAAATTACAAGGCACCTGGTTTTGGCTAGGTGCCTTGTAATTTGAAAAAGGTGCTTTGGTTTCTAAATTACAATAGGAACTTTTTGCCCATTTCCTCCCAATTTTATATCACCGAAAATCAGCGTGCCTCAAAATTTAATTTTCGGCCTCGAGAAAAGGCATGAAAAATGGTGTACCGGCAAGTGTCGGTACACCATTAAATGGTTTCTGCGAAATGTTTAGTTCACGGCTTCGAGTTTGAATACGGCGCTTGCCAGATCACCATCAAGATTTACGCGAATGCCGATGTTCTTGAGTGCGCTTCCCGTCATAACTTTGCCGTTGAGCTCATGTGGACGGTTGGGGTCGAGCGGTGTGATGTCGGTGAATTTGTATTTCTTGCCTGCATCCACTCCGTCAAGCTTTATCACGGGGTTGTTCTGCACGCCGCAGAACTTGCGGTCACGGTATACATAGAATACGGCCTGCGCCTTGTCTTCGCTTGCGTACATGAGTGCCGTTACGTTGTCGTCGTCGTAGGGCGAGTTCAGACGGTAGAGGTCACCCATCTGCACCGTGTGCCTTATATCCTTATAGGCAGCGATGGCGCGTTTTGCGAATTCCTTTTCGCTGTCGTTCATGCTTTTGGGTTGAAGTTCCATGCCAAGACGGCCCTGCATTGCAACGTCGAAACGGAACTTGAGAGGCGTTATGCGTCCTGTTTGGTGATTGGGAGTTGCGCTTACATGCGAGCCCATGCCAATTGCGGGATAGAAGTGCGACGTGCCCCACTGGATGAACAGGCGTTGGTAGGCATCGGTGTCGTCGCTTGTCCAGTATTCGTCGAACCATGGCAGCATGCCGTAGTTCACGCGTCCGCCGCCGCCGGCACATGCCTGCACCACAACGTTGGGGTATTTGGCGCGTATGCGCTTGAGCACATTGTTGAGCCCGCGTTGATAGTCGATGTAGATTTGCGACTGGCGGTCGGCCTTAAGGTAGTGCGAACCGTAGTTCATGATGTTGGCGTTTGCATCCCATTTGATGTATGCAATGTCGGGCGCTTCGGTCATGACGTTGTCGAACACCGAGAACACGTAGTCCTGCACTTTGGGGTTGGTGAGGTCGAGCACCATCTGTGTTCCGCCGCGGCCTTGCGACAGCGGGCGGTTGGAGTTGCTGAGTGCCCAGTCGGGATGTTTTTCAAACAGTTCGCTCTTTGTGTTTATCATTTCGGGCTCAATCCAGATACCGAACTTTATGCCGTGCCGCTTTGCAGCTTCGGTGAGCGGCTTGATGCCGTTGGGGAGTTTCTTCTTGTTCACCATCCAGTCGCCAAGACTTGTGTGGTCGTTGTCGCGTGGGTATTTGTCGCCGAACCAGCCGTCGTCCATTACGAACAGTTCGCCGCCGAGCGATGCTATGTCGCCCATCATCTGGTCCATTGTGGCTTCGTCGATGTTGAAGTACACGCCTTCCCAGGAATTGAGCAGAATCATGCGTTCCTGGTCACCGTGGCAGAGCATGTATTTGCGTGCCCAGCGGTGGAATGCGCGGCTCACTCCTCCTTTGCCTTCGGTGGAGTAGGTCATGGCGAATTCGGGTGTGGTGAAAGTTTGTCCGGCGTCGAGTGTGTAGCGCGAAGTCTCTTCGTTGATGCCGGCTATCACTTCAAGGCCGTTTTTGCTTGTGGCGTTGGTCTTAATCTTGTAGTTTCCGGTCCATGCCAGGGTGCCGCCGAACACGGTTCCGCTGTTTTCAGAGGCTTTGCCGCCGACTGAAATCATTATGCTGGGGTTGTCGGTATGTGCATTCTGTATGCCGCGTTTGTTTGATACCACGAACTGTCCATCGTTGATGGGTTGCTCGTTGACGAAGTGTTCTGCCGCCCATGCGCCGTGGAAATGCGTCAGGTAGTTGTCGCTGCGCATTACGGGTATTTGTGCCGAAGCGAACATTTCGAGGTTTACGGGCTTCTTGCCATTGTTTACGATGTCGGTCCAGGTTGAAATGATGTCGGTGCCGTTGTAGGCTTTGAAGTACTGGCGCACCTGCAGCGGGTAGACCTTGTCTTTCATGGCGATTACAATGGTCTTGCCGTTTGCGTCGCTTGTGGTGCTGATGTTCTCTACGGCAAGGTCGAGTGTCAGGCTACCGTCGGATTGCGTCACAGCAATGGCCCTTTCGCCTTCGGTCCACACGCCGAATGACGGGTAGCTTTCGCGGTCGAAAGTCATCTGCGCGGCGCGCATGTCGGCAGTGCTTACCGCATCGTCTACGTGCGGTCCGTAGTACACGATTCGGGCAGTGCCGCCTGCGTTGTTTACAATGAGGGTTGTGGCTGGCGTGGAAAGTCGGCTTTCCTGTGCCCATGCAGTGCATGCTGTGAAAGCAAGTAGGGCTGCTGCGCCAATGGTTTTTTTCATCATGTTTTTATTACTTGGTTTATTTATAATTTTGAATGTTTTGTCGTGTGAGAAAATGTTTAGTTCACGGCTTCAAGTTTGAATACGGCGCTTGCCAGATCACCGTCAAGATTTACGCGAATGCCGATGTTCTTGAGTGCGCTTCCCGTCATAACTTTGCCGTTGAGCTCATGTGGACGGTTGGGGTCGAGCGGTGTGATGTCGGTGAATTTGTATTTCTTGCCTGCATCCACTCCGTCAAGCTTTATCACGGGGTTGTTCTGCACGCCGCAGAACTTGCGGTCACGGTATACATAGAATACGGCCTGCGCCTTGTCTTCGCTTGCGTACATGAGTGCCGTTACGTTGTCGTCGTCGTAGGGCGAGTTCAGACGGTAGAGGTCACCCATCTGCACCGTGTGCCTTATATCCTTATAGGCAGCGATGGCGCGTTTTGCGAATTCCTTTTCGCTGTCGTTCATGCTTTTGGGTTGAAGTTCCATGCCAAGACGGCCCTGCATTGCAACGTCGAAACGGAACTTGAGAGGCGTTATGCGTCCTGTTTGGTGATTGGGAGTTGCGCTTACATGCGAGCCCATGCCAATTGCGGGATAGAAGTGCGACGTGCCCCACTGGATGAACAGGCGTTGGTAGGCATCGGTGTCGTCGCTTGTCCAGTATTCGTCGAACCATGGCAGCATGCCGTAGTTCACGCGTCCGCCGCCGCCGGCACATGCCTGCACCACAACGTTGGGGTATTTGGCGCGTATGCGCTTGAGCACATTGTTGAGCCCGCGTTGATAGTCGATGTAGATTTGCGACTGGCGGTCGGCCTTAAGGTAGTGCGAACCGTAGTTCATGATGTTGGCGTTTGCATCCCATTTGATGTATGCAATGTCGGGCGCTTCGGTCATGACGTTGTCGAACACCGAGAACACGTAGTCCTGCACTTTGGGGTTGGTGAGGTCGAGCACCATCTGTGTTCCGCCGCGGCCTTGCGACAGCGGGCGGTTGGAGTTGCTGAGTGCCCAGTCGGGATGTTTTTCAAACAGTTCGCTCTTTGTGTTTATCATTTCGGGCTCAATCCAGATACCGAACTTTATGCCGTGCCGCTTTGCAGCTTCGGTGAGCGGCTTGATGCCGTTGGGGAGTTTCTTCTTGTTCACCATCCAGTCGCCAAGACTTGTGTGGTCGTTGTCGCGTGGGTATTTGTCGCCGAACCAGCCGTCGTCCATTACGAACAGTTCGCCGCCGAGCGATGCTATGTCGCCCATCATCTGGTCCATTGTGGCTTCGTCGATGTTGAAGTACACGCCTTCCCAGGAATTGAGCAGAATCATGCGTTCCTGGTCACCGTGGCAGAGCATGTATTTGCGTGCCCAGCGGTGGAATGCGCGGCTCACTCCTCCTTTGCCTTCGGTGGAGTAGGTCATGGCGAATTCGGGTGTGGTGAAAGTTTGTCCGGCGTCGAGTGTGTAGCGCGAAGTCTCTTCGTTGATGCCGGCTATCACTTCAAGGCCGTTTTTGCTTGTGGCGTTGGTCTTAATCTTGTAGTTTCCGGTCCATGCCAGGGTGCCGCCGAACACGGTTCCGCTGTTTTCAGAGGCTTTGCCGCCGACTGAAATCATTATGCTGGGGTTGTCGGTATGTGCATTCTGTATGCCGCGTTTGTTTGATACCACGAACTGTCCATCGTTGATGGGTTGCTCGTTGACGAAGTGTTCTGCCGCCCATGCGCCGTGGAAATGCGTCAGGTAGTTGTCGCTGCGCATTACGGGTATTTGTGCCGAAGCGAACATTTCGAGGTTTACGGGCTTCTTGCCATTGTTTACGATGTCGGTCCAGGTTGAAATGATGTCGGTGCCGTTGTAGGCTTTGAAGTACTGGCGCACCTGCAGCGGGTAGACCTTGTCTTTCATGGCGATTACAATGGTCTTGCCGTTTGCGTCGCTTGTGGTGCTGATGTTCTCTACGGCAAGGTCGAGTGTCAGGCTACCGTCGGATTGCGTCACAGCAATGGCCCTTTCGCCTTCGGTCCACACGCCGAATGACGGGTAGCTTTCGCGGTCGAAAGTCATCTGCGCGGCGCGCATGTCGGCAGTGCTTACCGCATCGTCTACGTGCGGTCCGTAGTACACGATTCGCGCCGTGCCGCCGTCGTTGCTCGCGATAAGGGTTGTGGCTGGTGTGGAAAGCCGGCATTCCTGCGCCCACGCCGCGCCAAGGACCATTGCCAGCACGGCCGTTGCGCAGAAGGCTCTCTTCGTAGTGTTCCTGTCAATTCGCATTTAGTATGTCGGGGGGCTTTGCGGCAATGCTCTAAGCCTTTACCACCTTTACGGTTACCACGATTTTCGGCATTTGCGGGTCGTTGGTAATCATCAGCACCCGCAGGCGCCCCGTGTGGTTTGCTTTGAGGAATTTCCGCAGCACGGTGATTTTCAGTTTCGCCTGTTTTCCCGGAGCTATTTTGCGCCCCACTCCGGCGTTGAGCGCGGTGTTTGAAACCTGCAGGGCTTTTATCTGCAGTGTGCCGCGGCCGGTGTTGGCTATCGTCACGGTTCCGCTCATGCGGTCTTTGCCGGCGGCGAGGAGTGTGAGCGTATCGGCCGATATTGTGGCGTGCGGCGCAGTGGAGGGGTCGTCGGCCGCCATCTCTTCGGCCGACGGTAGCATCACGGCCGACACACCTATCTCGTTGCTGTCGTCAACCTTGTCGCCGGCATATCGGCTGAGGTAGACCGAAGTTTGCGTCAGACCCATGTCGTGCAGGAAATTGCTGTTGAGGGTGACTGTGATTTTCCCGCTGCGGCGCGGCATGAGCCGTGCGGGTACCGCTTCGGCCGTGAGGAACGGCGGCAGGTGCATGAGTTCGGGCTTGTAGACGGTGGAGCTGCCGTTGTACACCTCTATGGTGCGCGTCTGTATGTCGCCGCGGTTGATGTCGTCGAACACCAGTTCGTCGGTGCTGAGGCTTATGCCGCCTATCCGGCAGGGGAAGCTGGTTGTGTCGAGCGGGGCTTCGGTCACCACATTGCCGCAGACGGTGAGCATTGCGGGTGTGGGCGAGGAGTTGGTGTAGACGGCTATGCGTTTAGTGAAGTGGCCCAGCGTTTCGGCCTTGAATCCGATGCCTATAGTCGCGGTACTGCCCGGAGCGATGGGGTTTTGCGGGAAGCTGGGCACGAGGCAGTCGCACGAGGCAAGCACTTTCTGTATTTCCAGCGGGTCGCTGCCCGAGTTGGTTATGGTGAATTCGGCAGTCTTGGGAGAGTTCCACACGATGTCGCCCAGGTCGGTTCTTTCGGTATTGAACGAAACTGCAGGCTGCGCCATGGCGCCGGCTGTGGGGAATGCAAGGCAGAATAGCAATATCTTTTTGAATTTATTTTTGAATGTCTTTATGCTCATGTTTTTTGAGTATGGAATTTTCACTTGTGGAGTATGTAGAAATCAGCACAAAGATACGCCTTTTCGGGCAGAAATGCCGGGCATGGCGCATTAAATGCCGCGCGGCAGGCGCTGTTTCGCCGTTTTTGGCTATTTTCGCACCCTAAGCCATTTATTTAGACAGTAGCATTATGAAATTCGTTTCGTGGAATGTAAACGGTTTGCGTGCCTGTGCCGCAAAGGGTTTTGCCGATGTGTTCAGGGCTTTGGATGCCGACGTGTTCTGCCTGCAGGAAACCAAGATGCAGCCGGGGCAGTTGGACATGGCTTTTCCCGGATACACGTCGTATTGGAATTCGGCCGAGAAGCGCGGCTATTCGGGCACTGCCGTCTACACGCGGCGCGAGCCCGCCGGGGTGACCATGGGTATGGGCATCGGGGAGTTCGACCACGAAGGGCGTGTGATAAACCTCGACTTCGGCAGCTTTTATCTAGTGAACGTATATACGCCCAACTCGCAGGATGGGCTGCGGCGCCTGGGCTGGCGCATGGAGTGGGACGATGCCTTCCGCGCCCACCTTGCCGTGCTTGCCGGGGAGAAACCCGTGGTGGTGTGCGGCGACATGAATGTGGCGCATTGCGAGATAGACATCCGCAACCCGCGCAGCAACCGCCGCAACGCCGGCTTCACCGACGAGGAGAGGCAGAAGTTCGGCATGTTGCTCGAGAGCGGCTTCACCGATACGTTCCGCTATCTGAACCCCGGGCTCGAGGGAGCATATACGTGGTGGAGCTACCGTTTCCACGCCCGCGAGCGGAATGCCGGATGGCGCATAGACTATTTCCTGATTTCCGACAGCCTGTTGCCGCGCCTTGCCGCGGCGGGCATACGCAGCGACATCTACGGCTCGGACCATTGCCCCGTGGAACTGACGCTCAACGACTAGCCCTGCCGCGCGCGCAGCCGCCGGCAGGCGCTAGCGCGGATAGGTGTAAAGTTTGATGCGGTATATGCCCGAAACCTTGTAGCGGTTTTGCCAGTCTTTCCAGTACATGCGCTGCGACGACACATCGGTCCAGGGAGCAGGAATGTGGAATCCCATTTCGCCATAGTCGGCATTGGGCATTCTTCCGCGTACATACAGCATGGAATGGTGGGCAGTCTGGTCTCCGTTCAGCACCAGCCGTGTGTGCCATTCTCCGTTTTTGCGTTCCACTTCTTCGGCATACCCCAGCCGGCATTCCAGTTTCCCGTCGGCAGCCCGGGGCGTGATGTAGCATCCCGTTCCTGCCACAAGAAACTCGTCGTCGGCGGTCTGCACAATCAGTCCGTGAGCGTGTTTTTCTCCCGCGATGTAATGAACGCGCAGGAGGTAGTTGCCCATTGCCAGCTCAACGGAATCGTTGGGAGCATCGGTTTTCTGCCTGAAGAAGCCGTGCATGCGTTTTGTGCCCTGGTATTCGGAAATGGTGGGCAGCAATTCGGCGAGCGTATTGCATTCCCCCAGCAGATATGGGTCGTTGTAAGTGTCTTCAATGGCAAATGGGGAATATCCTATGGCATCGTGCTGGGCAAAGGCATAATATGCCGGTCCCATTTCGCGGTTGGTTTCGGGAATGAAGAGAGGATTGTCGGCACGGTGGTACGCCTGGCACGTAGCGCGGAAATCCTTGTCGTAAATGTCGGGCGAAAGCCAGTCGAGCGACGGAGCGAAAGCCTTGTAGATGTCCAGCACTTTCGGTTCGGGACCACCGCACGGCCACCGTCCAGGGGGCTCGTCGTCATCAGCCAGCCAGCAGTTGGCATACATCGGCAGCGGGTGCTCATTCTTTCCGGCCCGCGTCACTTCTTCCAGGTATGCGGCATAGGCATAGCTCATCATGAACTGCCGTGTGTCGAAATTGTCGCCGAACACTTCGGTCCATGTGCCTTTGTTCCGGTACCCGTTCTCTTTCCACCGCCGGTGCAGCCGTTCCGTCAGCTGAGCCTTGTGCGCCTGCATATAGTCCATAAGGGTTTGCGGTACATTGCCGGCCAGAGCTTTCGCAGCCTCCTTGCCGTGGTCCATGTCCATGAACACCCCCACCTCGTTTTCCACCTGCACGGCAGAAACAAGTCCGAGCGAGTCGGTTTCCCGGATGTGCTTCATCAGCATGGCGAAAGCTTTGGCATCGGCCTTGCAGGCTTCTTTGCAGAAGGGCGAGATTATGGAAGAATTTGTTCCGTCGGCTTTTTTTGCATGAAAGTATTTGCCGGTGTTGCGCTTCACCCACATGGGAACGTATGAGGATTCACCGTTTTTCCACGTTCCGAACCACGCCAGCACGATGCGCATGCCGTATTGCCGGGCCAGGCGTATGGTGTAGTCGGCCACTGTATAGTCGAATTTCCCTTCTTCCGGTTCCAGCTGCTCCCATGTCAATGTGGTGACAACGGAGTTCAGCTTCATTGCCTTTAGTGTCTTCATGGCTGCTTCCAGCGACTCGCAGGTAGACGACGTGGAGTTGTGCAGTTCGCCGCTTAAAAGCAGAAGCGGTTTGCCGCCCGCTGTGAGGCGCGGTATGCCGCCCAGATGTTTTATTTCGGCAAAAACGGAGTGCTGCCCCGTGGGCGTGGTGCAGATGCCTGTCCCGTCGCCGGGGGCAGCCATGCCGAAAACACCGCAAAACATGAGTGGAATAATGAAAAATCGCTTGTTCATCAGATTATGGCATTTGTGGTTTTGTCTTTGCAAAGATAGCGGAATTTATTCGGTACAGGAAGATGATTTTCTGCGCAAACAATTTTTCTTTTGTGCGCAGAAAATTTTTGCGCTATGCGTATACAATTCTTCCGCGGTGCCGGACCAATGATTCCGCCAACAGGTCGCTTTTTACTTATGCTGCAGGGGCGGGATTAAGTTTTCAGTCTCCGTTTCCGGCCCCGTCTTCGTCGGTGATGAGATTGCCCCTCACTTTGTCGCCGCGGCGCAGTCCGTGCTTTATTTCAATTTTCATGCCGTCGCTCAGTCCGGTGGTTACGCGCTGCCGCTTGAAAGTCTGCGGATTGCTGCCTGTCAGCACGTAGACGTATGCCGTGTCGCCGTCGAACTCTATGCAGGCTTCGGGCACGCTCAGTGCGTGGCGCGCCCGCTGCAGCTCTATTTCGGCATTGGCACTGTAGCCCGACCGTATGGTGACGCCCGCTGGCACTTTCACTGCGGCCTTGATTTCAAACTGGTTGGCGCTGCCGGCGTCGGTGCCCGTCTTCACTTCGGGCGAAATGTATTCCAGCCGTGCTGCGAACGTCTTGTCGGGCAGTGCTCCCACGGTGATGGTCATGGGCATGCCTGCGCTCACCATCCCCACTTCGGTTTCGTCGATGGTGCCCTTGAAGATGAGGTCGCCCATATCGGCCACGGTTGCGATGGTGGTGCCGTCGTTCATGGTGTTGCTCATGATTACCGAGTTGCCTGCCTTCACGGGAATGTCGAGTATTGTGCCGCCGGTGGTGGAGCGTATGAGCGTGGTGCTGTAGGCGCTGTTGGATTTCGACACGCCTTCCTTAACGATTTGCAGTGCATCGGCGGCTGTGCGGCTTTCTTCCTGGGCTTTCAGCAGTTCCTGCTGCGATTTCTCGTAGTCTTCGGTGCTGATGTATTTTTTGCGGTAAAGATTCTGCGAGCGGGAGAAATCGCGCTGTGCCTGTGCAAGGCTGATGGCTGCCAGCCGCACGCGGGCATCGGCAGAGTTGAGCTGCTCCATTTCGGGTATTACCTTCACTTTGGCAATGATGTCGCCGCTTGCCACTTGCTGCCCGGGCTGCCTGTATATTTCGGAAATGATGCCGTTGATTTGCGGTTTTATTTCCACTTTGTCGCGCGGCTCTATGCTGCCGTTGAGCACCGTGGTGCGGCTGATGTCGGCATAGCCGGCGGTTTCGATGGCGTAGGTTTCGGCCCGGGGCTTCGACTTCCGGTAGAGGTAGACGAAAGTGCCGGCCACTACCGCAGTAATTGCCACTGCTGCCACGATGCGTGTTGTGCGTTTCATTTGTGTATGTAAGTTTATTGGTTTTGGAAGAATGGGTTTCTATTCGTCTCTCATGGCCTCGACGGGTTTTATGGCCACGGCTCTCAGCGCGGGGAACACTCCGGCCGCAAGCCCCAGCAGGCAAAGCGACGCTGCCATGGCTGCCGCCACAGGGAAGGGAATCTGAAACTGCGCCTGCGTGCCGGTGCTTTGCCTTATGATGGGCTCCACGGCTGCCAGAATGCCTACGGCAGCCACGATGCCCGACAGGCCTGCAAGCAGTGTCATTATTTCGCTTTCGGTGAGAATCTGCACCAGGATGTCGCGCGGCTTTGCACCTATGGCGCGGCGTATGCCCAGTTCGGAGGTGCGCTCGCGTATCGACACCAGCATGATGTTGGTAACGCCTATCACTCCGCAAGTCACTGTGCCGACGCCTATGAGCCATACCAGGATGTTTATGCCGCGGAAGAGGTTGTCGAACATCTGGAACAGCACTTCGGCGTTGAACGACATTATGGCGCTGCTGTCGTCGGGGTGAATGTCGTGAATGTTGCGGAGGAAGCTTTTCACCTTGCCTTCAACCGAAGCTACGGTGGTGCCGCTGCGGGCCGTGTATGCCAGGGCGTCGATGCGGGTGCCGGTGTTGTAGATGTGCTGCATCACGGTGTAGGGCACCTGCACCGATTCCGTGGGCTGCCCGCCTATGCCGATATTGCTTTTGTGCATGTCTACGCCTACTATTTCGTAGTAAATGCCGCCGATGCTTATGAACTGCCCGCAGGGGTTGCCGCCGTCGGGAAACAGTTGTTCGTACACGCGCCGCCCTATGACGCACGTTTTGCGCTGCCGGTGAATGTCGTTCCAGTTGATGAAGCGCCCGTATTTCATCGTTGGCAGTTCGATGTTGCAGTATCCCGGAGTTATGCCCTTGAGCGCCTGTATGCCGCAGGTGCGCCTGCCGTATTTTGCAACAAGCGAGTTGCGCATTATGAGCGGCTCGACGTTGCTGATGTTCCTGATGTGGCGCCGCAGCCTGCCGGCATCGCTCTGGTCCATGTACCAGTCGCGTCCTTTGGCATAGCCTTTATAGGCTTTTGTGGTTTTGTCGGGAGCTACGAAGCCGGTGTTCTTGGCCATGCCTCCGAAGTTTGCGAGCATGATGCCCTGCAGGCCTTTGCCTCCGCCCAGCAGCAGCACCAGCATGAACACTCCCCAGAATATGCCGAAGGCCGTGAGCAGGGTGCGCGACTTGTTGCCGGTCATCGTGCTTGTCACTTCGGCCAGGCGGTCGCTGTCAAGCGCCTGGCGCACGGTGCCTGTTATGTCTTTCAGTTTCATGTTATTCGGCTCTAAGGGCTTCAATGGGTTTGACTTTTACGGCCTTAGCCGCCGGCACAAGTCCCGCTGCCACGCCTGCCGCGACCATTACGGCCAGGGCTTCGAGGCATGTGGCAAGAGTGACGGTGGGGTTGAGGAAAACGCACATTTCCCATCCGGCTCCGAGGTCGATTTTCGAATTCCCGCTTACCGCGTTGAGGTATTCGGTGGCTATCAGTCCGAGCAGCATGCCCAGGTATCCGAATGCCGTGGTGATGACGATGCTTTCGGCCATCACGCTGCGCAGAATGGCGCGCGGACGTGCGCCGAGCGCTTTGCGTATGCCGAATTCGTGGGTGCGTTCCCTGACGGTGATGAGCATGATGTTGCTGATGCCCACAATGCCGCTTGTCAGCGTCAGCAGCCCTATAATCCATAGCGAAGTGCGCAGTATACGCATGGCCTTGGCAGATTGTTCGGCTCCGGTGGTGGTGTTCCACATCCACACCGCGTCGGCGTCGAGGGGCGAGAACAGGTGCAGGGGGCTGGCTTTCTTGCGGTATTTTGCCGCAAAACTGTCTACGTCGGCGTCGGAGTGTATGCCTTTGGTTTTCAATAGAAGGTAGGAGAAGTGGGAACTTTTGCCGTAAACGGTTTGAAGCGTGGTGAGCGGAACGTACACGTCCTGGTTCTGGCTCATGCTCATGGTAGGGTAGACGCCCGTAACCTTGAACGTCGCGCCTCCGCAGCAGACGAAACGTCCCGGCGCCTTGCGCCAGGAGCCGAAAAGTTCGTTGGCATCCTTTTGCGAAATTACGGCAACCTTGCGCCTCTCGCGCATGTCGATAATGTTGATGAAGCGGCCCGCGGCCATGGCCTTCGTCTGCCGGTTCATGTCGCGGTATTCGGGCGTGGTTCCGGTGAGCGTGCGCGTTATGGCCTGCCGGCGTCCATCCGGCCTTCGGCCGGTGGGGCTGATATTCACGTTGTCCTGCGTTGCCACTCCCATTGCCGCGGTCACGTTTCGGCTGAAGCTGCGGCTTGTGATGTTGAGGTCGCGCTTGTCGAGCGTTATGCTCCGCCCCTCTTTCAGTCCGGCGAAGGGTTTGGATGTTGTGCCGCCGAACACCTGCATCACATCGAGCGTCATGGCGTCGGAAGTGCTTTTGAAGGCGTTGATTATGCCGTTTCCGGCCCCCAGCAGCACTATCAGCAGGAACATTCCTGTCGACACGGAGATTCCCGTCAGTGTGGTGCGTAGTTTCGAGCGGCGCAGCGTGGCAAATATTTCCTGCAGTGTGTCGTTCATGGCTTACTTCATGAGACTGTTTTCGCCGAAGAGCGAGGCCCGGTGCTGCACGTTGTCCTCGATGCGCTCTATGATGCCGTCTTTCAGGTGTACTATGCGGTTTGTCACGTTGGCCACCCCGCTTTCGTGGGTAACCACCACTATGGTCATGCCTTCCTGCCAGAGCTGCTTCAGCAGTTGCATCACTTCGAGCGAAGTCTTGCTGTCGAGGGCTCCCGTAGGCTCGTCGGCGAGTATTATGCGCGGCCGGGTTATCATGGCCCGGGCTATGGCAACGCGTTGTTTCTGTCCGCCCGAAAGTTCGCTGGGCAGGTGGCGTGCGTGGTCGGCCAGTCCCAGGCGGTCGAGATATTCCATGGCCAGAGAGTTGCGGCGTTTGCGGCTTACGCCTTGGTACATGAGCGGCAGCGCCACGTTTTCCATGGCGTTTTTGAAGGGAATGAGGTTGAACGATTGGAATACGAAGCCTATCATGCGGTTTCGCATGTCGGCGGCGCGGTTTTCGCCCAGGTTTCGCGTGTCGGTGCCGTCGATGGTGTAGATGCCGCTGTCGTAGTCATCGAGTATTCCCATGATGTTGAGCAGCGTTGATTTTCCCGAGCCCGAAGCTCCCATTATCGATACGAACTCGCCTTCGCTTATGTCGAGCGATATGCCTCGCAGCACGTGCAGCTGTGTGCCGCCACGGTAGGTCTTGTTGATGTCTTCGAGGTGTATCATTTTGTGTTGTCGGTGTCTGTAGCTGTGTGCAGGGCGTATAGCCGCCCGATGTCGGCGAAACAGTGCACCGCAAAAGTATTGCAATGTTCGGTGGCGGCAAAATTTTCAGGGAAAAACTTTATGTAAAAAACAGCGGGCAAGGCTCACGGAAAGTGAACTTTGCCCGCCGCCGGTGGGGGTTATGCGCGCGGCGC
>CAZDOH010000014.1:21860-31341 GCA_964507005.1 uncultured Prevotella sp.
GGGTTTATTTGTGGTTGTTCTTGTCGAGCAGCACCTGCATCCAGAAGCCGCCTATCACCGAGCGTGCGCGGAAGCTCACCCACACGGGGTCCTTGGTTTCAAACCAGTCGCTCATTGGCACGCGTGTGGTGGTTTCGTTGTAGAACTTGTAGACGGGGCTTATGAATTTGCCGAACTTTTCCTTGCTGTCGCTCATTGCGGCGCTCCACATTATCCAGTCGCTCTTGGTATAGGTTTGGCGGCAGTCGAGCGGCAGGCCGTAGGTGTTCTGTCGTGTGAGGTAGTAGTCGGTTTCTTTTTGCATCACGTCGGTGAACATGCCTAGGCCCCACACTTTGTCCCAGATGATGTTGTACTTCTGGCTCCATGTGTCTTTGCGGTCGAAGGCCAGGCTGTAGTGGTCGCCGTCGGCAGCGTCGGCTTTCCATTGCGCGGCCATTTGCCGTGCCTTTGCCATGTATTTGTCGGCTTCCGCGGTGCGTCCGTCGAGGCTGCACAGCATGCTGTATCCGGCTACGCCCATTATTGCTTTTGCCGAGAGGTTGGCATTGTGGGCCCAGTGGCCGGCGAAGTCGTCGGTGCACAGCTGGTTGGCGGGGTCTTGCCCGTTGGCGGCGAGGTAGTCGGTCCATGTCTTGAGCTGTTCCCAGTAGGGTTTTACATATTCGGTGTTGCCTGCCGCGCGGCATATTTCGGCTGCGAGTATCACCATGTTTCCGCCTTCTTCAAGCGGCATGTCGCCGGTGTAGGTCTGCCCGTTGGCTTTGGGGTAGGTGCCCATGTCGTGCTGCGGGAAGGGCTTGTTCCAGCGCCGGCTCTTGGCGCTTTCGAAGATGCTTGTCATCATGGCCTTGGCCAGCTCGGGGTTGTAGACGAGGAAGAGCGGCGCCGAGGGGTAGGTGAGGTCTACGGTGTTGATGCTGCCGTTGCTGTTGTTTTCTTTCGAGAAGAACATGAGGCGCCCCTGGTTGTCGGTGAAGAGTTTGTGGGCGGAAATCACGTGGCGGTAAGCCCCGCTGCATATTTCGGCGTATTCCCGGCCGCCGGCCTTGAGTGCATCGTCGTAGATGGTGGCGTCGAACTTCCGGCAGCGCTGCATGATGTCGGCGTAGGACGAGCGCAGGCGGTCGAAGGCATCGAATATGGTTACCTTGCCGCCGTGGGTCCAGTAGGCTTTGTGGCGCTCGTAGAGGTATTCCAGCGACCATACGTCGTCGTAGCCTATGAGCGTGAAGCTGCTTCGGGGGCTTTTGCGGCTTACGGTGCCGAGGTCCTCGGCTACGGCCAGCGCGGGCATTTCTTTTGCGCTGAATGCCTTTATCTCTTCAGCCGAGGCGGGCAGTGTGCCCTTTTCGGCGAACGAAGTTTCTGTTTCGCTTTGCGGGTTGAGGCTCAGCTGCTGCCCGGCATTGCCCTGCGTGAGGTAGAGATAGCCCCAGTCCTGGCATACGAGGTCGCCGGTCTTGGCGCAGAAGGGCTGGTTGATGGTTCCGGCCTTGATGTATTTTGAGCTGCCGTGGGTGAGCGCCGTGGACACTGTGGGCTGTTGGGGCGAGTTTACGGCTAGCTGCGGCGAAGTCATGAGCATGATCTGCACGCTGTGCTCCTTGCGGTCGAGGGCCGTGGCGCGGTAGGAGATGTAGTTCACGGGAGTGGAGAGCAGGTCGAGGTCGTCGATGAGCTGCGGGGCGGTAAACACGAGGTCAAGCTGCACGGGGCCGCACTTGAAGGTGTAGTAGCTCGACGTGGCGAGCGTTGACGTGGCAGTCTGCTCTGCCGTGGCGGTAAAGGGTGACTTGTCGGCGGGCACGTTGTAGAGCCCGAAGTCAACGAAAGCCCCGCCAATTGTGTTGTGGCAGTGGGCGGCAATCACGTTGTTGCCTTCGTGCAGGAGTGCTACCTGTGCCGGCGTGAGGTCCACAGTCTGGTCGTCGAGCCATGTCTCGCCGGTATCCACAATTTTCTCTCCGTTTATATAAAGTTCAAACACGTC
This sequence comes from uncultured Prevotella sp., assembly GCA_964507005.1. Taxonomy (GTDB): domain Bacteria; phylum Bacteroidota; class Bacteroidia; order Bacteroidales; family Bacteroidaceae; genus UBA6398. Next base: position 23,854 of record CAZDOH010000014.1, read on the forward strand.
GTCGTGGGAGTAGACTAGGCGCACTTTCCCTGTTTTGTCGAGTTTGTCGATTTTCACGTTGCGGCGTATGTAGACATCGGTGTTGTTGCCGCCCCAGTGGGTGGCATTGTCGCTTGTGCTGCGGTCGCCGAAGCCTCCGTGCCCGTCTTTCCAGCTGCTGTCGTCGTAGTTCTCTGCTGTCCATCCCTCGGCAGGCTTCTGGTTGGTGTATTTTGCTTCCCACGATTTGTAGCCGGCCATATCGGCGTATGGCTCAAGCGCGTCGGGCAGCTTGCCCATAAAGCGGTAGTTTTTGCCGTCTACACGGAGTACTCCGATGATGGACTTTTTGGCCCAGCTCCAATGGGTGGTGGGGGAGTCGTAGAGTTTGTCGGCCGGCGACCAGATGGAGAAATAGGGGTCGCTGACTGCTATGGGCACCGCGGGCATGCGGAGCGATGATTGGCGCACAGGCGTAAAGAAGTCCTGCTGTGCGTGGGCCGCGGCAAAAAGCGCAACGGCGGCAATGGTCAGTAGTTTTCGCATAGGTGTATGTTATTGTTGTCTTGCAGCAAAGTTACGCAATATAAGGTAAAAGGCAACGCTGTCCCCGGACTTTTCATTCCACTTCGAGCTTGAAACCGTATATGTGGTAGACATTGCCCCCGTAGTTGTAGTTGGGCTTGTACACAAGTTTGTTCTTGCTCTCAGTGCACGTGCCGCCGCTCCATAACTCTAATGTCAGGTAGCGTGGATTGGGCGGAATACTGTCTTCGCGATAATACAAAGTGAAATCTTCGTGCCACGAACCATCCTGAATGTCGGATATTGGAACTCTTTCCCGTTCGTCGTAAACCCAAGGTTTATAAGTCAACCCCTCGATGTATTTGTCCCAGCCGCTACCCGATTTCCTTACAAACGCGGAGTCGATGAACAGAGTGCCGCGTATGTTGGCGTATCCATCGTTGACACTGTACATGATTTGTGTAATTCCATGCGGATTCCACGATTTAGTATAGCTATACTCTGCACTCGTAAATTCCGCTGCGGGCTTCTGAATGTATTTGGGCGCAAACGGCTCAAGTTTCCCAATCATCGTTCTCGTTTTCACGGTGTTGAAATCATTGGTGTATTCCACATAAGGCGCAATGTAAAAGTTTTTCGGCTTTGCGGTATACGTAGCGCGGTTCATGTCTAATTCATCCCGAGAAAACGAGATAGTTTGCGTGGACTCAGATGTAAGATTTCCGGTTTGCGACTGGTCGTCGTTTTCGTTCTGCAATGAAATGGGATACAAGGGCTCGTCGCCATTAAACAACATCACGCCCCAGTCCTTTACTGAGGTGATACGCTTATTGTTCATGGCATTGCACGTGGCTTTGAATTTTAGGGTAAATTCTGCTATTGCATTGCTATACAGTTGTAGCTCATTGTCCCAAATGGGACGGGCACTGTAATGTTCAAGTTCGTAAGTGTAGTCGACATCTGCCGAAATGAGCGGAACACTTTCACCATATTTTATATGCTGAAAATTACTCCGCATATTTGGCTTGTTCGTGAGGTCGAGATCTACCATGAGAAACGGTCGGAGCAGAGTATAGGTTTCGTCGGCATAGATTACGAACGTCAGTTCCTGGTTATCGTCAGTTCGCTTTACGAGAATTTCTCCCGAACGTGTGTCGCAATTCTGGTATTCCGGTTCGTAGGCTCTACGTGCCAGCACTCCGCAATAAACTTCGTTCTTTACATACGTCATCTTCTCGGTGCCGTCGGCTGCCACTATGGTTTCGCGGTGCTCCTGCGGGATAGAGTAGGAATTTTCTATCTTTACGGTAACCTCGTATGCGCCGTCGGAGCGTTTCACAGCGCTAGTGATGTCGCAGTTTGCCTGGCCGTAGAAAACATCGTACATGCATTCCTTTGTTTCCGCGTAGTCGTATTTAAGCAAAGCTATTCCTTGTAAAAGATTTGTGGCGTAAACTCCTCCTTGTAGGGCTATTCCTTCAGTGAATGAGGCAAGGCTTGCATCTGCCCACTTTCCGTCTCTCATCATCTTCGCAATGTTTATTGCCGAAGCCAGATTGTTGTAGGCTTTTTTGAAAGGCTCGAAAACTTTGGTCCCCCATTTTTTCTTTATTGCGTTGTCTGCTGCGTCGGTAGTCTTGTCGAGAAAGAATTTCAGTATTTCCTTTTTGTTTTTCACCACAAATCTTTGGCTTTTCGGCTCGGTTTGTGTTGTCCCTCTCTTGGCTTTTTCGGTTTCTTCGTCAAGCTCCACTTCGGCAAAAACCACTTCGTCCTTGTCGCCATTGGCGCAGAGATAGGTCTTGTCGTCTTTCTCTACCACATAAGCCAGTGTTTGGGGCGTTCCGAAAGTAACCACATCGCCATCCTCATTGATTTCGATGTACACGCCGTCGCCGCTCTCCGATTTCGTTTCGCTCAGAAAGGCCATACACGTGCCGCGCGCGGTGTCTGCGTGCACCATTATCACTTTGCCGTTGTAGTACATGCCGTAGTCCCAACCGTTGGCGGTGTCTTCTAGGGCGTAGTACGTGTTTTTCTGAAGTCCGTAGTTGTTGTCGGTGCCGTCGCTCCCGTTCTCTGTGTCGCCGCATGCCGAAAAAGACACCAAGGCAAACAATGCCGCTGCCATGAAAAGTATTGCGCGGAATCTGTTAAAGAGTTTCATTTGTGAAATTGTTGGTTGATGGATTAAACTTTTGCAAAAATACGAAAAATTCTCTCTCTCTCTCTCTCTCTCTAATGTCGTAACTTTGCACCCAAGTTTAACTTTTTTTGAAATGAAACTACGGATAGTTTTGGCCCTTGCCGCTTTGGCTTTTCTGAAAACCGAAGCTTCGGCGCAGGCCGTGGGACGTATTGAATTCCCAACCAACGACGATTACGACGACGAATGGGTAATGCCGCTTGAGGCTGCTGGTGTGCTGGTGCAGATGCGCTCGAAAGATGCCGCAGACAACATGCGCACCATAAAGTCGGAACTTTATTCCACCGACATGAAGCTGCAGGGCACCGAAACGTTCTCCATCCCCAAAAAGATGTGGCGCGAACTCTATCGCTATGCCGACGGAGTGAACTACACTGTGATGCGCGACAAGGACGACAATCTGAAAGTGCTGGCCTACGATACCCGAAGCCGCAAGACTTCGGTCTACGACGGCAAGTTCCGCAGCAAACTCAATATGCGCGAAGTGAACTTCTGCGCCGAAGGCATGGTGTTTGCCGCTACCGACAAGAAAACCGAAACTATAAACCTCTTCGATTTCCGCAGCGGGCAGGTGAAGACGCTTGACTTGCATTTCGACGGTGTGAAAGACAGCAAGACTCTGATTTTCGCAACTGCCGTGGTAGACCACAATGTTCTCGCCTTTGTCAGCGCTGCCGGTAAAACCATGCTGGTGCGTATGGGAATGGACGGAAAGCAATTGGCTTCCACCGAAATAACGCCAACCGACGGTGAAGCCATCACATCGGCAAGCATAAGCCAGACTGGCGGAAAAACGTTCGTTACCGGAACCTATACAAAGTCGAAAAAAGGCAATTCGCAGGGCATATATTTCGCAGCGCTTGCCGGTGGGGAGTTTGAGTTCTATCGGTCGTACAACTTCCTCGACCTTAAGAATTTCACCGAGTTTATGTCCGAAAAAAAGCAGAAGAAGGTGGAGCGCAAGAAAGAGAAGGCTGAAGAGCGCGGCAAAGATTACGCGCTCAACTACCTTATGGCCAGCCACGACATAGTGTGCGAAGGCACCGATTACTATTGGCTTGGCGAGGCTTACTATCCCACGTATATCACCTACCGCCAGGGCAACACGGTGATTACGCAGTTCAACGGCTACCAATACACTCACGCCGTGCTTGTGAAGTTCAATGCGAAAGGCGATTTGCTTTGGGACACCTGCTTCCCCATGTACCCCAAAAACCGTCCGATGGAAATTACTCACTTTGCCGCTATGGGTATGGAGAACGGCAATGTGAGTCTCGTGTATGCCGACCGCATGAAACTCGTAAGCAAGATTGTGGCTGCCGCTGGCGGAGATGTGGTGCAGGGCAAGGAGACCGAAATGATAGAAGCCGGCGACGACAACCGCGACGTGAAGAAGATGAAGGCGCCCACCACGCTCTATTGGTACGACAACAACTATCTCGTATTTGGCCGCCAGTATGTGAAGGACACCAATGGCGGCGGGCGAAGCAAGGTGTTCGGCGTTACGAAATACACCATAAAATAACGGAGGCATGAAGGCTAGGTTTTTCCGCGCACTTGCATTTGCGTTTGCCATGGCGGCGATGCTTTTTGCCGCAGCGCCCGAAGCATCGGCGCAGGCTTTCGACGGCGACGACGATTTCAAGGCTTTCGCCGGATACCTTAACGCTGGCGGGATGTCGGGAGTCGTAGTGGGTATCGACAAAGGGGCCAACGATTGGCTCTCGATAGGTTTTGCGGCGAGCTACATAGGCAAGGACAAAAAAGACTGCGACAACGAGGCACGCCTGCGCTGGGACATGATGTTCACAGGCAACTATCATTGGCAGGAAGTGCTGAAACTGCCAATGCCTTTCGATATCTACACCGGCATTCATGCCGGAATACGCTCGGTGGGCGTGCAGGGAGGGGCGCGCTATAATTTCAGCGAAACGTTCGGCATCTATGTCGAAGCAAGGCAAAACATTTTCGATGTTGTGAAATCGTCGGGCGACGTTGACTGTTACTATTACCGTAAGTTCTGCTTCGGTGCCGGACTCACCGTGAATTTCTGAACACGCCGCGGGCGCATAACATGCAATAACAATGTGCTTTGTTTTTCGAAAACTAAAGCACATTGTTAGAAAACAAAGGCATATAATTTTCGCGCTTTGCGTAGAGAATTTTTCCGCTGAGCGCATAGCGTGGAGCCTGTGCAGGGAAAAGCAAAAGCGCTAATTCAAGTAAAATTCCAGATGTTTTTTGCAAAAGGCAAGACATTGTCGGTGTAAAAATAGTCGTGCTTTGCAATTTTTTGTAAATTTGCAATATACCGGAGGCAGAATTGCCCCCGGCGGAAAATGAACAGCAATATGATTTCAATATTGATACCAGTATACAACTACGATTGCTCGGGCCTTGTGAGGGCTCTGCAGGCCCAGTGCGCGCGCCTTCAGCAGCGCGGCGAGAGCTTCGAGATAATCGTTGGCGACGATGCCTCAAAGCCGGGGCGCGGAGTGGAGAGCGTGCGCGAGGCGTGCACGCTGCCGGGCTGCCGCTATGTGGAGGCTACCGCGAACTGCGGGCGCGCAGTGCGCCGCAACTCTCTGGCACGCGAGGCTAAGGGCGAGTGGCTGTTGTTTATCGACTGCGACGCGCTAGTGGCAAGCGACAGTTTTGTGGCGAAATATTGTGATGCCGCCCGGGCCGGAGGCGACGTGATATGCGGCGGCATTCAGGCCGTGGGCACCATGCCGTCGCCCGATGTGGCACTGCGCTTCCGCTACGAGCAGGCCGCTGCCGGCATCCGCTCCCTCGAAAGCCGAAAGGCCAGGCCCTACGACCATTTCTCTACTTTCAATGTCATGGTGAGGCGCGATGTGTTCACGCGCATCAGGTTCGACGAAAGCTGCGTGGAATACGGCTACGAAGACACCATCTTCGGACTGCGCCTCAAGCAGCAGGGCTATACCATAACCCATATCGACAATACGCTTGTGCATAACGGACTCGATACCAATCGCGAATTCCTTGCCAAAACCGAGCAGTCGATGCGCAACTTGAGGCGCTTCGGGCGCGACGTGCAGAACTTCTCGCATGTGGGTGGAGTGGCGCTGAGGCTCAAGCAGCTCAACCTCGACGGGCTTATGGCAGCGTGGCACACTCTCTTCGGGCCATTGGAGCGCGCAAACCTTTTGGGTTACAATCCCTCGCTGTTCGTGTTCAAAATTTACAAGCTGGGATTTCTCTGCAAACTGCAGCGCAAGAATTAGAATACCTTTTCCATCAATAAAGAGCGGCATTCCCACGGACGATAAGCCCGGAAATGCCGCTCTTTTTAGTGGTGCCAGCCTTGCGCCGGTGTCGCTAATCGTTGTTCTTCTTGCCGAAATCTGCGTCTACCTTTATGAATGCCGACACGGCCACTGTTATGAGGCATAGGGCCATTGCCACAACGAAAAACGCCTTGTAGCCCAACTGCATCTGCATGTATCCGGCAAACAGCCCAGGAATCATCATGCTCAGCGCCATGAATGCCGTGCATATCGCGTAGTGGGCCGTCTTGCTCTCGCCGCGGGAGTAGTATATAAGGAACAGCATGTAGGCTGTAAAGCCGAAGCCGTAGCCGAACTGCTCGATGAATATCAGAATGTTGATTAGCGTGAAGCTTGCCTCGCCCGCAAAACTCATATAAATGTATACCGAGTCGGGCAAAGATATTGCTGCAACCATGGGCCACAGCCATTTTTTCAGTCCTCCGCGCGATGCTGCTATGCCGCCCAGTATGCCGCCGATGGTAAGCCCTATCACCCCTACGGTGCCTTGGGCAAAGCCAAGTTGAGCCGTGGTGAGCCCCATGCCGCCGGCCGAAGGCTTGTCGAGAAGAAACAGCGGGCATACTTTCACCAGCAGTGCCTCGGGCAGGCGGTAGAGCAGCATGAAGAGTATCGACACTACTGCCGCCGGCTTGGTGAAGAACGTGGCGAAGGTGCGTATGAAACTGCGTATGCCGGCCATGGCCGTGGGAGCGCCGTCGCCCGACAGGCTGCAGTCGGTAGAAGGGTGGGGAAGTATGAACTTGTGGTAAAGGAACAGCAGTATGAACAGCCCTGCCGACGTGTAGAACGTGAGGCTCCATGCCATCGGCACGCTGCGCGTGTAGCCCTCGAGAAATCCGGCAAGCGCTATGAGCAGTCCAGAACCGAAGATGGTGGCAATGCGGTAGAATGTGCTGCGTATGCCCACAAAGAGACTCTGCTCATGGCTGGAAAGGGCCAGCATGTAGAAGCCGTCGGCAGCAATGTCGTGGGTGGCGCTGGCAAAGGCAATGAGCCAGAAGAATGCCAGCACCGCCTCAATCTGGCGGCTCGCACCAAGTGTGAACGCTATGCCGGCAAGCCCGGCCCCTACGAGCATCTGCATTGCCCATATCCACCAGCGCTTGGTGCGCACAATGTCGACGAGCGGGCTCCAGAACGGTTTTATTACCCACGGCAGGTAAAGCCAACTGGTGTAGAGCGCTGCATCGCCGTTGTTCACCCCGAGGCGCTTGAACATAACCAGCGCCACGGTCATAACTATAACATAAGGTATGCCTTCGGCAAAATAAAGCGTCGGAATCCACGACCACGGCGATGTCGTGCGGGGTTTCGGCTGTGGAGTGTTATTATTCAGATTGCTCATATATGTTTTCAATTTTTGAATTTCGGAAATAATGTTGTAGTATTTGCCTGTAGCCGTATCCTTCGGCAGCCATTACCGCGGCCCCTATCTGGCACAGTCCCACGCCGTGGCCCCAG
>CAZDOH010000015.1:0-31173 GCA_964507005.1 uncultured Prevotella sp.
AATAGTCAAGAATCTCTCGTGGCAACACGACTTGTGCCAACATCTTCAAATAATCCTGCTCCATGCTGCAAAGGAAATTTATTCTGCTTACTAATGCAACTTATCCCCACTAAATATCTGCTGCCCGTCTATAAGAGCAAAAGAAAAAGGTTGTATTGTAAACTAATTACAACACAACCTCGTCTACTTAGTGACGCTGTAGGGATTCAAACCCTAAACCTTCTGATCCGTAGTCAGATGCTCTATTCAGTTGAGCTACAGCGCCGACTCTCTTTATTTCCCTAAAGCGATGCAAAAGTACGGATTTTTTCTTTACCACCAAAATGAATCGCCATATTTTTGCCTCAAATGACGTTTTTTTTTCATGGATTGATTTCCCAGGGTATGTTTAGGGCTTTGCGGTACTGTTTTGTTGATAGTTGCTGGATGTTTTATTTTCTTTTCTCACGATTGAAACCGGAGGATATTTTGCCGTTGTAGACATTGAGGCGAAGCACAACAGTGAGCATGAAATAGCTGTACTGTGCGTCGCTTTCGGTGTCGGCGCGGCTTTGTGCGTTTATGGTGCGGGCAATGTTGCTGCGCTGGTGCAGAATGTCGTTTATTTTAAGCCGCAGTATCAGCGGGGAGCCTTTCAGGAAATTCTGCGCGATGCTGGCATTCCATATCAGTTCGTCGGTATTCATGCTTTTGCTAGAATATCCGCGGCGGCTGTTGTTTTGCAGCGAGCTTTCCAGTGTCATTTTCCATGGTGTTTTTATTCGCGCGGAAGCCGAGAAGGAGTAGCGGTATGTGTCCATGTTGCTTTGCGGGCGCAATTTGTTGTCGGTATGGCGCCAGCGGAGCGATGCCCCTATTTTCGCTTCAAAGTTTTTTTGCGTGTATCTCAGGTTGGCGCGCTGGAATATGCCTGTAGTCTTTGTGGTGTTTTTGCATGCAGCATTGCCGCTGCTGATGAATCCCACGGAATTGTCGTAGTCGGCAGTGGTTGCTGTGGAGAGCTTGAAGCTTTGCCGTTTCCCGAATGCTGTGGAGAATGAAAAGTCGGTGCGGGCTGACCAGTTGCCGTCGATATTGCGTTGCCGGGTGGTTCGGGCACCGGTGGTTTCGTCGTAGGTTATTGCCGTGCTTATGTTGTTGGAGCTTTGGTTGAACTGCATGTTAACATTCCAGTTCTGTTGCCGTTTAATTATGTATTTGTTGTAGCTGAATTTAATCTGGTTGTTCCATGCGGGTTTCAGGTTCCCCCCGGAAAGGTGTATGTTCAGCGGGTCGGCGTTGTCGACGGCAGGTATGCGGTTTGTCATCGACGGCTCTTCGTTCCATCCGTTGTATCTTATTTCCATGCGTTCGTGCTTTGAAAACCGGTAGCGGAACATTGCCGAGGGGGTGAATCTCGTCAGGCGGCGGTAGAGCGTGGTGTCGACGGTGCTGCGCCTGTAGTCGAGGCGGGTGGTGTTGTAGCTTATGTTGGTAGCCGCGAACGAGTTTATTTTTTTTGTGTTGTAGTTGAGTGCGGCGCGCCATGTGTTGTAGGAATGGCGGTAGGTGGAGTAGAGGGAATTCTGCATGTCCAGGGCTTGTTGCAGAGTGTCGGCGCCCAGGGGCAGATCGCCGGGCTCGTGTGCGGCATAGTCCCATTCGGGCAGCGAATCCAGCCGGTACAGCGACCGGTCGCTGCGGCTTTGCGAGCGCTTGAACCGGTAGCTGAGCTGCATGTGGAGGCCCTTTGCCAGCGGTTCGCTGTAGCTTGCGCGTATGTCGTAGCTCGAAGAGTTTGCCGGGGAATATGTGTACTGGTCCTGGAAGGTGCGCTTGCTGCCGCTTGTTTTTTTGTAGTAGTGGATGTCGGCCTTGCGGAATGTCTTGCTCCAACTGTCGTCGTTGGAAATGTTGAAGTCAAGGCTTACGTTGCGTCCCTGGCTGTTGAGCCGGCGCACAAACATGGATTTTAGCAGGAATGTGTTTTTGTGGCCGCGTGACTTCGAGGTGTTGTTTTTGCTGTTGATGGCGGCCCCGTATAGCCCGGGATTGGTTTCTTCCGAGAAGTTGTCGCTGAAGATGTCGCTGAGCGGGTTTTTGCTTTCAGTCAGTCCGTATGGGTCAGAATTGAAACGGGCCGACTGCGAACGGGCAAAGTTGCCGGAGCGGCTGATGTTTATATTGCCGTTGGCCGTGACTGTTGTCAAGGTGTCGGGGTGCCATTCCATCCGCACGTTGCCGCTCCATCCTGCCGATTTGGCTTTATTGTAACTGTAGCTGTTGGAGAACTGCGACGATGCCGATGTGCCCGTGTAGTTTTCGGAGCTTCTCCACGTTTGGCTGTGCGACCGGTTGTCGTGCCAGCCTACATGGCCCCCAATTTCGAAACGCCCCTTTTCCTTTTTTGTCCTGTTGTTGTTCGTGCTGAAGTCTGTGCCGAAAGATTTGTTGTTCGAACGGGCATCGTCGTCGTTAAGGTTGGCGGTAACGGTGAGCCTTGAGCGGTCTGTAATGCGGTTGGCGAAGAGCTTTTGCAGATACCTGCCCTTGGAGCCGATGCCTGCACTGTAGTTTGTGGTCCAGGTTTCGTTGAGCTCCTTTTTCAGCTCGATGTCCATTACGGTTTGTTCGTTGCCGTCGTCTATTCCGGTTTGCTCTGCGTAGTCGCTTTTCTTCTCGTACGTCTTTAATTTTTTTATCAGTTCAACAGGCAGGTTTTTCAGCGCCACGGAGCGGTTGCCCTTGAAAAAGTCCTTGCCGTTTACTTTGAATTCGGAAATGGCTTTCCCGTTATAGGTTATGGTAGAACCGTCAATTTCTATGCCGGGGATTTGTTTTACAAGCTCTTCGAGCGATTCGCCTTCCGAGATGTTGTATTCTTCGGCATTGAAGCTGGTAGTGTCTTCGGTGAAGGCGATTCCCGGCCGTTTCCCGATGACCGTAGCCCCTTTCAGCGTCACTGCGTCGATTGACAGCTCAATGGTGTCGTTCCTGCCTGTTTTGTCAGATTTGCTTTGGGGAAGGTTGATATATTTGCTTTTGTACCCAATCATTGAAACCCGAAGGATATATTTGCTGCGCGGAGAGATGCTGAAATGGATTTTTCCGGCAGTGTCGGAAGCTATGCCTTTGATTAAGGAGCTGTCGGCGCTGAACAGCATTGCGTTGACACCGGGAAGCGGCACCCGGCTCAGGCTGTCGACTATAGTGAATGCCGTGCGCCGTTGCGCCTGCAGGTTGGGCACAACGAAAACTGTAAAGGCAAAGAAAAACGCTAAAGCCAAAAAGCAATGTTTGCCATGTTTCATCACTTTGTCCGCGCTTAATTTGCAACTAAAAATCTATAGGCACCAGTTCGGGAAGTTTCAGTTCAGCACCGACGGAGATAAGGTCAGGGTCTTTGATGTCGTTGAAACGAATTATGTATTTCACACAGTCTTTGTCTCCGTACGTCTTCTTGGCAAGACGGGTAATGTTTTCGCCTTTTCCGAGAATGTGGGAGCCCTGCTGGCCAACAATCATGTATTTGTCTCCGGTCTGTATAGGCATTATCGGCTTTAGGGGCTTGAGGCTCTCTTTGCCTGGGGCAGGGGAGGCTTGGCTTTTCTGAAGTTCCTTCTTGGCGGTTTGGGGAGCTTTGCTTGCGGTGCTGCTTTTTTGTATTGTGGGAGTGCTGCCGGGAGCGCTGGTTTTTGCGAGGTCCCCGAAGTTCGTTTTTGCCGTAAAAAATCCAAGAGCGAAAAATACCACAGCAGCTATTGCCGTAGATATAATGCACGTAAGCCTTGAGGATTTGTGGCTATATTCCGTGGGTTCTTCCGTGGGCTCGTCAATAGTGTTGTTTTCTTCTGCTTCTTCTTCTGGTTCTTCTTGTATTTCGCAAGACGCTTCTTCGGGAATTTCCTCTGCCGGTTCCTCTGCAGGCTCCGGGGCATTGTCGTCGCCGGTTTCTTCAGGGTTATTGTCTGCATCTGCAGGCTCTTCTTCTATAATTCCGTTTTCCCTCGTTGGCTCATACGGCTCCGGGGCAGCATTGTCGCTGCCTACTTTTTCGAGCAAGGAAATGTCGGTACCTTCGTTTATGACTACAGACTGCAGGTGGACGAAGGGCTTGTTGACAGCTTCCTTTACATAAGTGTCTGGAGTGAAGGTGATTTTGGAGTGCCCGTTTATCTCAATTCTTTTTCCGGAATTTACATCAATGCTTTCACGCGGCGACACGTCAATTACCTTGAAAGTGCCGAACCCTTTGATTTTTACGATTCTGTCGCTTTCAAGCCCTTTTGCTATGGTCTGGAAAAATGCACGCGTAAACTGCTCGATGTTTTCTCTTGCATCGGGGCTTATGGCCTGTATGGCGTCAATAAGATTAGACAGGTTTTTCCTTTCCATATCATTGATTTTGTATGTTCTTTGTCGCTTTTTCTTTCAGCGTAGGCGAGGGGCGGAAAACTATGGAAAGTTTTGGCGGCACGAGCATCTTTTGCTGGTTGGAGGGGTTTACGGCAATCCGTTCCAGGCGCTTGCGCACTTCAAAAGTGCCGAAACCCTTGATGGCGAGAATGGTATCGTCGTCAACTATATCTATAATTGCATTTGTGAGTGCAGATATCCCGTCTTGAATGTCGTTAAGACTGGTGGATAGGTTTTGGGAAAGGGCTTCCGTGAATTCTTTGTTATTCATTTTGGTATAATTTGGCGGGATGTAATCCGGTTATGGTTTTATGGATTTTTGCACTCAAGCAATATTTTCAAAGACATTCCGAATCAATTTCGGCAATGAGATCGTATTCGTTTGATGAAACGATTTTGGCATTGTAGAATTTGCCAATTTCAAGCTTATGCTCGGGGGAGCAGATAAGCACTTCGCCGTCAACTTCGGGCGAGTCGTATTCGGTGCGGGCTATGTAATATTCGTTTTCTTTACGGTCAATGATGACTTTGCAGGTTTTCCCTATTTTTGAAGAGCAGATTTCTTCCGAGATGCTTTGCTGCAGTTCCATAAGCCTGTCAAGCCTTTCCTGCTTCACCTTTGCGCTTACATCGTCAGTATAATGGTTGGCAGCATAAGTGCCGTCTTCTTCACTGTAGGCAAAGGCCCCCATGCGTTCGAAGCGCATATCTTCGGTGAATTGAAGCAGTTCTTCAAAGTCTTCTTCGGTTTCTCCGGGGAAACCTACCATGAAAGTTGTGCGCAAAGCTATTTGGGGGATTTCTTTACGTATGTGGTTTATAAGTTCACGGGTTTCTTTTCCGGTGATGTTGCGCCGCATTCTTTTCAAAACGCTGTCGCTGGCATGCTGTAAAGCTATGTCAAGGTATTTGCATACATTGTCGCGCTCTTTGATGACACGCAGCAAATCATAGGGGAAATCATTCGGATAGGCATAATGAATGCGCAGCCAATCAACTCCCTTTATGTCTGCCAAACGCTCGATGAGTGTCGGCAATTTGCGCTGGTGATACAAATCTGTGCCGTATGCCGTGGAGTCCTGGGCAATTATTTGAAATTCATGCGTGCCGTTAGCCGCGAGTTCGGTAACTTCACTTACAATGTCTTCAATCTTACGGCTTTGTTGCGGCCCGGTAATTATAGGTATTGCGCAATAGGCACATTTCCGGTCACATCCCTCTGAAATCTTTATATAAGCGTAATGCCGCGGGGTGGTAAGTATGCGCTTTTCGGCGTTTGCGCAAACAGGTACATTGTCTGCAAGGTAGCCGATTAACTTCTTCCAGTCGAATTTTCCGAAATATCGGTCCACTTGCGGAATTTCCTTCTCAAGCTGTTCGCGATACCGCTGTGATAGACATCCCATTACGTACACTTCTTTGAGCTTTCCTTCTTCCTTGGCGTTGCATAGCTCAAGAATTGCATTGATGCTTTCTTCTTTTGCCGATTCAATAAATCCGCAAGTGTTCACAATGGCTATGTCGTTGTGTAACTCTTCGGAATTGCAGTATGCATTGAATCCGATATTGCTAAGCTGGTATATGAGATGCTCTGAATCTACAAGATTCTTGGAGCATCCCATAGTTATGATGTCTACGTTGCGTTTCATGGGAAATAATTACTGGTTGAACAGGGATTTTACAAACTCTTCACGGTCGAACAATTGAAGATCGTCCATTTTCTCCCCTAAGCCGATATATTTTACGGGAACTTTCAGCATGTTTGATATGCCGATTACCACACCGCCTTTTGCCGTTCCGTCCAGCTTTGTAATAGCAAGCGATGTAACTTCCGTTGCCTGCGAAAACTGCTTTGCCTGTTCGAAGGCATTTTGCCCGGTGGAGCCGTCGAGTACAAGAAGAACCTCGTTTGGAGCTGTAGGTATTACTTTCTTTGAAACGTTTTTGATTTTTGTAAGCTCGTTCATGAGCGCGACTTTGTTGTGCAGGCGCCCGGCCGTATCGATGATTACTACATCGGCCTTGTTTGCTACTGCAGAATTCAGTGTGTCGAATGCCACGCTTGCAGGGTCGCTTCCCATTTGCTGCTTTACTACAGGCACACCTACCTTATCTCCCCAAAACTGTAATTGTTCGATTGCTGCGGCACGGAACGTGTCTGCAGCGCCAAGCATAACTTTGAGCCCTGCCTGTTTGAACATATATGCAAGCTTTGCTATTGTCGTTGTTTTCCCAACCCCGTTGACACCTACGACCAGGAACACATAAGGAGCGTCATCGTTTTTGATATCGCTGATTTGTGTGTCGTTGTTGTTCTCGGAAAGCATGTTGGAAATCTCTTCGCACAACAGTCTGTTGAGTTCCTTTGTTCCAATGTATTTGTCCCGCGCAACTCTAGCCTTTATGCGTTGGATTATTTCCAATGTAGTGTCTACGCCAACGTCGGAAGTAAGCAGCGTCTCTTCCAAAGCATCGAGCACATCGTCGTCGATATTTGCTTTACCGACGACTGCGTGGCTCAATTTGTCTAGAAAAGACTTTTTAGTCTTTTCTAGACCATTGTCGAGCTTTTCTTTCTTGTCTTTTGAAAATATTTTGAATATGTTCATTTGCCTAACGCTTTGTTGAGGCCTTTGGCAATACTTTCGTTTGCTTTGTTGGCAGCGTTGTTGATTGCATTGTTGGTTTTTGTCTGAGCGTCGGTTACTGCTTTGGTAGCTTTTTCTTGAGCGTCAGTCTTTGCCTTGTTTACGGCCTCGTTGGCAGCGTTTACAGCATTCGATTTCGTTTGTTCTACGGCGTTTTTAACATTTTCCTTGGTGTTTTCAACTGCCTCTTTTGCGTTAGTAACAACATCTTCTGCCGCATTTTTAGCTTTGTTCAGGGAGTCTTGCACTGCATTTGTTGTAGTGGTCACTGCGTTGACACCTGCAGAAACAACCGAACCGAAGGCATTTTCAGTAGTGGAGGCTACAGCGTCAATAAGTTGCTTGCCTGTTTCATTCGCATTGTTGTAAAGCAAAGTTTTCTGCTCTTTGTAGAAGGAAGCGATGGATTGCTTCTGCTCTTCTGTCATGTTCTCGGTAACGTCTTTGTATTTAGCTTCGATGCTAGAAAGGGTAGTCTGCAGCTGCTCGCTTATTTTTGTTGCGCTTTCTGCATCCTGGGCCTGATTGATACTGTCAGCGGCAGCGGCATAGGCTGCTGCTATTTCTTCTTTCATCTGTTCGGTTTTGTCTCCTCCCGAGCAAGATGTTGCCGTGAATGACATGGAAACTGTAAATACTATTGCCAATGTTTTGACGATGTTTTTTACTTCAATCTTTTTCATAGTTTTACGCTTTTATTTCTTTAATATGAATTTGTTAGTGTTTGCCTATAATTTCCTTGATTTCGTTTACGAATCTGTTTCCCAGTTCCTGTGCTTCCTGCACGCTAGGAGCTTCGCTGTAGACGCGGATAATCGGTTCGGTATTGCTTTTGCGCAGATGTACCCAACTGTCCGGGAAATCGATTTTAACTCCGTCAATAGTTGTAACGTTTTCCCCCGTATATTTTGCCTGTACTTTTGCAAGTATATCGTCGGGATTTGTTCCAGGCTTTAAGTCAATGCGGTTTTTGGCCATCTCGTAGCGAGGGTAGGAGTTTCGTATTTCGGAAGTCTTCTTTCCAAGTTTGGCAAAGAAGGTTAGTATAAGCGCAATGCCCACAAGAGCATCGCGGCCGTAGTGTGCCGCAGGGTAAATGACTCCGCCGTTTCCTTCGCCTCCGATTACGGCATCCGTTTCCTTCATCTTGGTTACGACATTAACTTCTCCTACAGCGGCCGGAGTGTATTTGCATCCGTATTTCTCTGTTACATCGCGAAGGGCGCGCGTTGAAGAAAGGTTTGAAACGGTATTGCCCGGAGTGTGCTGCAGTATATAGTCGGCAACGGTAACCAGCGTGTATTCTTCTCCGTACATATTGCCTTTTTCGTCGATTATCGCAAGGCGGTCAACGTCTGGGTCTACTACAAAACCTATGTCAAAGTTTCCGCTTGACATAAGCTGCATTATGTCGCCAAGGTTTTGCTGCAAAGGTTCCGGATTGTGCTTGAAATCACCTGTAGGCTCAAGGTAAAGTCCGCCCACAACGTTTACGCCCAACTGCTTGAGCAATTCCGGCAAAATCACTCCGCCTACGCTGTTGACTGTGTCAATGGCTACGCGAAAGTTTGCTTTCCGTATGGCATCGGTGTCGACGAGAGCGAGTGACTTTACGAGGTTGATGTGCTTCTGATTGTAGGTATTGTCGTCTTTGCAAGTTCCAAGATTGTCTACATCGGCATAAAGGAATTTGCCTTCATCTGCAATTCTCACAACTTCCGCCGCTTCGGTCTTGCTTAGAAATTCTCCTTTTTCGTTAAGGAATTTCAACGCATTCCATTGCCGCGGATTATGGCTGGCCGTAATGATTATGCCGCCGTCGGCATGCTCTGCGGTAACTGCTATTTCGGTTGTTGGCGTTGTTGCCATGCCTATGTTGACAACGTCATATCCCATTCCCATAAGTGTTCCGCAAACAATTTCAGACACCATGGGGCCGGAAATCCGGGCGTCACGGCCTACAACTATTTTCCCCGTTCCTTTGTATGATTTGCGTCTGAGTGTGGCGTATGCAGAAACGGATTTTACTATATCCAGCGGATTTAGGGTGTCACCAGGCATACCGCCGATTGTTCCGCGAAAACCTGAAATACTTTTGATTAAAGTCATAACCTTCGGCGTTTGTTATTTAACTCTTATCGTGCGGGTTATTTTTACATAACCGGTAAGCGGCGAACTGGTGTAGGTGATGGTGCCTCCCTGGCAGTCAACTTCTTTTGTGGAATTGTTGGCTTTTGCGCTGAAGTTGTATGTGGCTTCGAACTTTATGGTGTAGCTCCCAGGCTCGCTTGGCAGCTTTATTTGGCAATCAGGGTCTTTTGAATTGCTGTCATAGAATACTCCTGTAGTGGCTCCGCTCAATTCCGCCCCTTCGCATGTCCATGTATAAGTGGTGCGGTCAAGATATTTGCCTTTTTTGTATTGCACAGCAGTAGCGGTTATCGTTTCGCCGGCATTAAGCGTTTCGCTACTGAGCGATATTCCTGAAAACTCGGGTAAGCGCGACAATTTGTTTGTATCTTCGGAACATGATTCCGTAAAGAAAACGCAAGTTAGGGCAATTGCAATGGCCGTGATGCTGTAGCACAGTTTTTTCATCTTTGTAATTGTTTAAGTGAACTACAAAGATAGAAAAATTTGATGTTATTCCGGTAGATATTGCGGAAAATCGGCGAATTATAAAGAAGAAAAAGTCCGTTTTCACCGTTAAATCACCGATGCCCGTCAAGAACTTTGCTTTGTTTGTGGCATTGCGAAAAAACATGGTGCATGGCGCGGGCCGGGCCATCCTTGCAAAACGTGTTTGCCTTGTACGAAAAATCCCCCTGACCGCATCTGCGGAAAGGGGGAACTATGCTGTTGTCTGCTCTGAAGACTTATGCTTCTGCCTTCTCGGGGAATGACGTTACAGAAACTACGCTTCTGTCGCGCTTGCCCCTACGGAAACTAACTACTCCGTCTGTAAGAGCAAATAGAGTGTCGTCGCTGCCGATGCCTACGTTTTTGCCAGGGTAGTGCACTGTACCACGCTGACGTACAATTATATTGCCGGCCTTGCATACTTGGCCGCCGAAAATCTTAACGCCTAATCTTTTTGAAGCTGATTCGCGTCCGTTCTTGGAACTACCTACACCTTTTTTATGTGCCATAATCTGTTTCCTCCTTTAATTAAGCTACAACTTCTTTGATTAATATTTCAGTGAACTGTTCGCGGTGTCCGTTCTTTTTGCGCTCGTCTTTGCGACGTTTCATGTGGAAGACGATAACCTTGGTTCCCTTTACAAGAGGGCGGACTACTTCGCATACGACTTTTGCACCTTCTATGGTAGGCGAGCCTACGGTAATGGCGCCGTCGTTGTTGGCAAGAAGCACTTTGTCGAATTCAACATTCTTTCCTTCTTCGGCATCCTTTATGTGGTGCACAAAGATCTTTTTTCCTGCCTCGGCCTTGAATTGCTGGCCATTGATTTCTACTATTGCGTACATTGCTTGTTGTTTGATAGTTGTTCCCGGGGGCGCGTACTTGGCATGTGCCTTCCGTCTTGATATGCCCTTTAAGGACTTTGCGGCTGCAAAATTAGTAATTTACTTCCAATTGCGCAAAAATCTTTTGCGGTTATTTTTTGAATTATGCCGTTTATAATTTAAATTGTAAGGCATATAATTTTTGCGCTATGCGCTTAGAATTTTTCCGCTATGCGTACAGCGCTTTTGCGCAATGCGCATTCCGTTTCCGCGCAATGCTTTGCGGAGATAATCGGGCACGATTTACTTCTTACGGGCGTAGTAGGCGCGGACGTTTTTGTCGCTTTTGTCGCTTACTACAATGGAGTCGTCGTTGAGCGAAACGATTTTGACTGTGTCGGTGGAGCCGATGATTAATTCGCCGTTGAATATGGAGTATTTCATGTCGAAGCGGTTTAGCAGTGAGAGGTTATATCCTTTTTCCAAAACGAATCCGTCTTCTCCCTTTCGCTTCGTTATGGCGAAAGTGTCGCCTTCTTCGATGTAGCCATAGAGTTCCCCGTAACCTTCTTCGTCTTCCTTGTCCACATACAAGGTGTCACCCTGCATCGTGCACAGTCCGAGCACACTCATGCCGCTTTCTATGGCTATGCCGTATATGGTGGAGTCTTCGGCAACAACCGGCGTGCTGACGGTGTCTGACTCGGGCGTTTCTATGGGCTTTTTGTTATTGTTGTTGCATTGCGTGGTGAGCAGTATGGCCAATGTGAATAATGATATTGCCAATAGTTTTTTTGTCATGTCGTATGTCTGTAAAATTTATGCAAAGGTAATCTATTCTCTCTAAAAATGACGGCTAACCATGATGCTTTCCAAGTGAATATTGCTACCTTTGCCATTATTTATATGACCTATGATGCATAAGACTTACAAAACGAGCGGTACGTGCTCGGCATTTATTGACTTCGACATAGACGATAATGGTGATATTCGCAACTTGAAGTTTACGGGAGGGTGTAGCGGCAATACTCAGGGCTTGGAAAAACTGTGTGAAGGCCAGAAGGCCGAAGATGTGATGCTAAGACTTAAGGGCATTCTCTGCAAGCAAAAGGGAACAAGCTGTCCCGACCAGCTTTCCCGGGCTATTGCCGAAGCGCTGGAAAGCAAATGATGATGTTTGATTATCGTAGAAGTATATGGAAAGCATAAGCACTGAATTGTTCAAGACACGGCGCAGCGTGCGCAGTTTTGTGGCAGACCGCATGCCGCCAATGCAGCTTGTCAACGAGATTATAGAAGCGGGAACATACGCCCCCACGGGGCGCGGCAAGCAGTCGCCCGTGATAATAGCAGTTACCAACAAGGGCGTTCGCGACAAGCTTTCTAAAATGAACGCTGAAATTTTAGGAACGTCAGGCGACCCTTTCTATGGAGCTCCGGTAGTTCTTGTAGTGCTCGCTTTGCGCAGCATCCCTACTTATTTGTACGATGGCTCGCTTGTTATGGGCAATCTTTTGAATGCCGCAAATGCTGTGGGGCTGGGAAGTTGCTGGATTCATCGGGCCAAGGAAACTTTCGATTCCCAGGAAGGCAAAAAAATGCTTCGGGAGTGGGGGCTGGAAGGCGATTATGAAGGAATCGGCAATTGCGTAGTGGGGTATGCCGCTGCGCCGGCTAATCCTCCTGCACCAAGAAAGCCTGGCTATGTTGTTCGTGTAGAATAGCTTTTTGGCCTTTATCAATCATCGCCGGGGGCATCTGCAGGCATCGGGTTTCTTAGAACCATTTCCTCTTCCTTGATTTTTTGGTACTGCGCCATCAGTTCTGCAGATTTGTTCTCGTCTGTAGCATTTTCTGGCTTTGCGAGTTCGGCAAGCACCCGGTTTCCTTCGTCTTCCAGATAAGTCAACTTGAAGTCGACAAGTAAATCGCGAACAGATTCGTAGACATAGTCTTCCGGTTTCCTTACAATCTTGGAATTTTGTGCGGAAAGGTGATACTTTTCGCATTCGAGCGCTGCGGCTGTCTTGCTTATATTTTGGTCGGGGTGGTAGAGAAAGTATGTTCGCGGCACAAATCCTTGTTCGCGGCAGTGCTTTACAGCTTCTTGCATAATCGTCTGGAATTCGGGACGCGAAAACCGCATGCCGTCTTGGTCGAGTGTCATTTGTATGAACTCGATAGTATTGATAGGAATCCTTTCGTCGCCGTTTTCTATATCGCCGAGGTCTTGTGTTCCGTACAGGAGTATCGACTTGATAAGTGCCTGCTCGCATATTTCAAGTCTTGTGAGCGGGCGTTGCGGCTGCATGTACGCGGGCGTTGCTGCTGCGCTTCCTTTTTGTTGTGTTTCTTTGTCCTGGTCAGTGTCTGAGTGCAATCGTTCGGCTTCCCGCTCTTTTTCGCGCTCTTGCTCTATTCGCTTTCCGCGCTTTACCTTGGCCACGGCTTCCACTAAAAGACTTTCGTCGATATTCATTGTCTGACTACATTCTTTTATATACATGGAGCACAGTATTTTGTCGGGAATCTGGGCAATGCTTGTCACGATTTCATCCGTCAGCGTGGCTCGGCTGACTGGATCGTCAGTGCTTTCGCTCATGAAAAGCTCGGTTTTGAAGCGTATGAAATCAGTTTGGTGCGAGTTGATGTATTCGCGGTATTCTTCTGCATTGTGTTTCCGGGCAAAACTGTCGGGGTCAT
Organism: uncultured Prevotella sp.; assembly: GCA_964507005.1. Classification (GTDB taxonomy): domain Bacteria; phylum Bacteroidota; class Bacteroidia; order Bacteroidales; family Bacteroidaceae; genus UBA6398. The sequence goes on from CAZDOH010000015.1 coordinate 13,212, forward strand.
CGCCGTCGGGTAATAATAAAACTTTCACATTCATGCCTTCAGCCAATAGCATGTCTATTCCGCGGATTGACGCTTTTATGCCTGCGCGGTCGCCGTCGTACAACACAGTAATGTTTTTTGTAAATCTGCGTATAAGCCTTATTTGTCCGGGAGTTAGCGAAGTGCCCGATGAAGCTACTACGTTGCCTATACCGCTTTGGTGCATTGAGATTACATCGGTGTATCCTTCTACCAGATAACAACGGTCTTCTTTCTGTATATGCCTTTTGGCGAGGAATATGCCGTAAAGTTCGTTGCGTTTGTTGTAGATGTCAGATTCCGGGGAGTTGACATATTTTGCTATGTTTTTGTCTGTAGTGAGGATTCTTCCTCCGAATGCAACAATTTTGCCGCCCACGGTGTGCACGGGAAAAATTACGCGTCCTGCAAAGCGGTCAATTAGTTTGCCGTCATCGCGCTTGTAACACAAACCGGTTTTAAGCAGGAATTCTTCGTGAAAACCTTTGGCTATTGCTGCTTCTGCAAAGGCTGTGCGCTGCTTTAGCGCAAAACCAAGACCGAATTCCCGTATAGTGTCGTCCCTGAAACCGCGGCTTCGGAAATATTCCATTCCCACAGCGATACCGTCGGGATTGGTGTGCAGGATGTTTTGGAAGTATTCTGCGGCCCAGGTGTTGAGGGCAAACATGCTTTCGCGTACATTCTGCGCTTCACGCTCTTCGTCAGTCATTTCCTTCTCGCGTATCTCGATATTGTATTTGGCCGCGAGCCACCGTATGGCTTCGGGAAAGGAAATCTGTTCGTGCTCCATGAGAAAATGTACAACGTTGCCGCCTTTGCCGCATGAGAAACATTTGCATATTCCACGCGCAGGAGATACATAAAAAGAAGGAGTCTTCTCATCGTGGAACGGACACAAACCACGGTAGTTTACTCCCGCTCGGCGTAATGTAACAAATTCTTCCACAACTTCTTTTATGTCCGCTCTGTCTAAAATGCGCTGTACCGTTTCTCTATCAATCATTTATTCTCAAATCGTTTCGCGTTATATTTTGATACAGTTACAAAGTTAGTTATAAACAAAATGTTTCGGGACATTCCTACGCAGTATTTTGCATATTAAAGTTCCTTCGCTGTATTTCTGCTTATGGTTGGATGGCAATGCGCAATAATGCGCGGCTTCGTGCGTTATGTTTAAAACACTGTATATTAAGAATGGAACCGAGTAAGCGTTTTTCTTTACGCAGCTTTTTGTGCTTGTCATTGTCGACAGTTTTATCCGTAGCTTTTAATATTTTTATTTCGTGCGATGACGGTGAGAGTTTTACACAATCGCCGGATGCTTTATTGACAATGCCGTTTGACACTTTGCGAATAGACACTGCCATTAGTGGAGTAGCCACCAGTACTTATTCGTTTGTTGTGCGTAACAAAGGCAAGCACGGCATCAAAATCGTTAAAGCAAGTCTGGACAGTGACGGGGCTTCGGGATTTCAAGCCAATGTAGACGGCACAAATATCAACGATTCTTATGGTTATTCAATAGAGGTAAGGGCAAAAGATAGCATTACGGTGTATGTTAAACTTAAAGCGAAAGAATCAGGAAGCGATGACGCCCAACCTGTTGAAGACTGTATTTCATTTTTGTTGGAAAGTGGAGTAGTGCAAAAAATCAAACTTTTAGGATATTCGCAGGATGTAGTTACCCTTAATAACGTTACAATTGATTGCGACACCACGCTACAAAGTGCAAAGCCTGTTCACGTAGTTGGGCAATTGACGGTAAACGCTGAGAATACGCTTACAATAGCCCCCGGTACCACTCTTCTGTTTTCTCCGGCTTCTGAATTGGTCGTGGAAGGCACTCTTCGGGCTATGGGAACCATTGATTCTCCGGTAGTGTTCCGCGGTGACCGTCTGGATTATATGTTTGTCAATCAACCATACGACCGTATTTCCGGGCAATGGCAGGGAATTGTTTTCAAAACGTCAAGCTATGGAAATGTCTTGAATCATTGTGATATTCACAGCGCAAGCTATGGCGTGAAATGCGATTCTTCGAATGTTGATGCCGAGAAACTGAAAATTGAGAATTCGGTTGTGCATAACATGAAAGGAGATTGTCTTACGTTTGTAAATAGCAATGTTTTCGTGGGCAATTCCCAAATTACGAATGCGCTTGGCAATTGCGTTACATTGTATGGCGGTACCGGGCATTTCGTGCATTGCACTATTGGTAATTTCTATCCGTTTGAAGGTACTCGTGGCCGGGCACTTTATCTTTACAATTCCGTTAACGGTAGACCTCTTCCTTTGAAAAGTGCCAAGTTCGAAAACTGTATAATTTCCGGTTGGAGTGAAGATGAACTTTTTGCTTCGTTTCTTGACGACGATACAGAGAAGATATATCAGTTCCGCTCATGCTTGCTGACTACCCCAAAAGTTGACGATTCGTCTAATTATCCCAATTGCATATTTGAAAATAGCGAAGACTCTATTTGGGGAAGCGGGAATTTTAGGAAATTCAATTACGACAATCTGGTTTTTGATTTCCGCCTTGATTCACTTTCAAAAGCCCGTAATGCCGGTGATGTTGCAATTACTCGCCAATTTTATCCTGAAGATATTGCCGGTAATGCGCGCCTTGATGATGATGGGAAATCGGATATCGGCTGTTACGAATTCAAAAGCGAATGAGCGGTGTCCGTCTTAAAACGAAAGGCTTTAATGAGTGTAGAAATCTATCACGCGTTGTAAAGCCCTACGGCAAACTTTACAGAATTCCGGAGCTTCGTTGATTTTCATTCTGCATTCCTGAAAGGCACGATATACGCCTTTGCTTTGATAGCCTCCGCCTTCATAAACTCCTATTTTGGTGTATATGTCATTGCCTTTGTTTGTAGGGGGAGTAGGAATCTTTGTGCTTTCAGGCAAAATGTCTTTCCATTTTGATTCGAAATCAACAAGTGTGGTTATGTTCTGCTCCCAAGGTTCGGTGTCTGACGGATACATTGTGGAATATTGGTCGTCGTAGAAATATTCATCGGCCAAGCCTCCGAAACTGTGCCCGAACTCGTGTATTACTACTGGTTTGAACATCTCGTGGTCGGCAGCAGTGAGCGTATATGAATTAAGTATACCTCCGCCTCCGTAATTTTCGGTGTTTGCCAGTATTACGATATGCTCGTAGGGTATAGAAGCCAAAATGTCGTGTAGCTTTTTGAGGTGTAGCGTAGTAAGATAGCGGTCGGAATAGAATGTGTCAAAATGAGAATTAAGCGCAGTCTGTTTCCATATACCTTTGCCGGGGATGCTTATTCCGCTATCGTGCGAAGGCGATGCAACGGCAATGATATTGAAAAGATTTTTGCTGCTTTTAAAAGGTTCGCTTCCCAAAATCGACTCAGTTGCTTCGGATGCACGTTTGTAGAATTTCGGCATTTCGTCTGCAGTGTATCCTTCTGCTACGATTGCCACGTCTATGCAGGTGTCAGGGTTTCCGCCACGGTGTATATAACGGCTTTCAATATTCTTGTCAGTCCCTATTTTGCGTATCAGTATATCTTTGGGATTAACGGTGTGATGCAATTGGGACAATACATGCCGATGGGTGTCAAAGAGTTTTAGCGAAATTTCTACGGTTTGTTTCGGCATTGGCAACAGGAATACATTTTCAAAAGACCGGCGCAAACGTGAAGCTTCTTCTGTTGTCTGCCATTCTTGAAAGAGTGAGGAAAACGACGTGCGGTAGATTACACGGTGCGTTGCCGAGTCGCGCATCGTTATCTGTCCGTTTCCGGCAAGGCACAAACTGTCAAGGTTGTGCCGACGGCCTGCCCATGTTGGAAGTTCCAGTAACTCGTCGAGCGACAATTCTTGTGTTGCGCTGTCACCGGCAAAAGTGTAGTCAACGCGTAGAGTAGTGCCGGTAAACCATTGCGGGAAATCTATGTTTTGCTGCGCAGAAACCGAAAAAGGCAGAACCAAAAATATTGCTCTGAAAAAGGACCGTGATGCTTTCATATAGAATATTTGCTCGACTATTTGTTTGTTTGCGACGAAGATTCGTATTTAACCGGTGTCCCTTCGGTATCGTAGATTACTTTTCTGAATTCTTCGCTCGATATTTCCACTGCATCTCGTGTCATTTCAGGCACATTGTAACTTTTGAGCAAAAGAATATTCTGCTCTGGGTCACGCTGCGGTATCATAAATGCCTTGTGCTCTTTTCCGTTCCGGTCGAAATATGAAATGTAGAGACGCGTATACGAACCGTCGTTTCGTCGCGATGTGAACATTATCCATCTTCCGTTGGAGCTCCAAGAATGATAGCTTTCTGTGTTATTGCTGTTTGCGGCTTTTAGATTGCGTATTTGGCCCGTCTGCAAGTCTTTTATGTATAGATCTGCCGTTTTGTGCCAAATATGGAATTGCCCGTAATCGGCGACCGTAAAAAGCAGGTATTTGCCATCGGGACTGATACGCGGAACGGCAGCGCTCTTGTTTCTAGATGCACAGTCAACAACAAGCTGTGGCTTTCCGAATGTTTGTGTAGAAGCGTCAAATGACATGCTCATAATATCGTAGTGCAAATACTTATAGTAGGTGGTGAGAAACTTAGTCTTCAGGCTGTCGGGAACTCTGGCAAGTTCGGGCAGCGAAGCCTTGCAATAATAAAGTGTTTGGCCGTCTGGGCTCCAAGCCGGGAATGTTTCGAAATCGGTAAAGGTTCTGAGTATATTGCGCAACGTTTTACGCTTGGTGTCATAGAAAATCAAGTCAGAGGCAATGTCAATAACTTCAATTTTTTGTTTGTCAAGCAGATGGAAAGTTTGTCCTGTGTTATTCGAAGAGAAAACAATCCAAGGCTTAGTAGGATGCCATGACGGATAAACAGCGCCCGAAACTATAGAATCGCTTTTCATATTAATCTTTTCGGGATTATTGTCGTTTACTATCATGGTACCGCCATGAGCTCCTCGAATGTGAAAAAGCATATTGCGGGTTGAATAGTTCTGATAGTTGTGACAGTTGATGCAGTGGTTGTTTTTGTCTTCGTAGCTGCGGTTGTTCTCGTATATAGTCTGCACTTTGAAATTAGTGAGATTTCGTTGGTAAAGCCCCAGTTGGCGGTAGGTTTCATAGCCGGGTTCTATAAGACGGTAACTTACGTAATTGTCAATCTCGTCTTCGGCTACGTCCATGCTGAAGTTTTTGAACTTTGTCCATTCTCCTCCGCTCGTTTTTGCATATATGGCAAATTGTATGCTTTTTCCTTTGGCGGCAGAAAGCAATGTCTTCCATTCATTTTCATCGAACATTATCTTTCCGTCTTCTGAAGCATATGCTTCAATCGTTTTGTCTGCATAGCTGGCGGAAACGGCATATTTTTCGGCGTTTTCGTAGACGATGAAGTTCATTGGCGCTATGTTGGGCGGTATGACCACGCCTTCATATTCTGGATAAATTTTTGCGCTTCGGCTTGTTTCCGAAAAATCCGAAGGAATGCTTGTTTTCTGACACGATGCCAGTAAGACGCCTATGGCTGCCGCTAGAATATATGATTTAATTTTCATCAGTTTACTCCTCCTTTCTTCTGCTCTTTTGCTTGTTCGGCCTTTTGGCCGGTGGTGGGCAGATTTTGGAAATAAAGGTAATAGGGATAATATGACTGCCAATTCTTACACAATATTTTTTGGCCCCGTTCCTTGTCTTTGAACCAGGGTTTTGCTGTTTGTATGAAGGATGTAAGTTGGGCACTGCCGAGTTGGCGGTTAACGGTAGGGAACTCGTTAAGTATTTGGGGAACACTTGCCGAACGTACCATTATCGCCTGCTGGTAATACATTGGCATCATTTGCGTATTAAGGTAGCGTGCCCTTAGCAGAAAACCGCTTATGTCTTTGCTGTAAAGCAGGGCCATAAGCGAAGCGTTCAACGCTTCCTGTCCGCGCCCTTCTGAAAGTTCCACATTGTATCCCAAGAATAGAGGCTTGCGATATCTTTGGTCAAAGGTGTCGGTCAAAGGAAGTTTGTTGTATACATGAACGAAGTCGGGATGTTGCTTCAAACTGGAGGCGTCGGCGTTGAGCAATTCTTTGTATTGCGCCACAAATTCGTGTTCAAAAGGATTGCGGTCGATAATGTACAAATATTTCCAACAAAGGGCTTTCTCTCCGTTTACAAGTGCGGCTCGTGCCAGACGCTTCAGATAGAAAACATTGGTGCCGTTGAGCACCATCTTTTCCATAGTGTAGTGATAGGAACTGTTGGGAATGCCGGCATAAAAGTCGGCATCAAGTGTGTAAATTGCAACTCCGTCGCCAAGTATGCCGTTGATTTCGTGAACTTTGCGCGGAGGGAAATTCATGGGAATGTCAAACAATCGCGTTTCAAGTTGGTTTGTTTGGGCTAAGGCCATTGCGTAGAATGCAGCCACGCTACGTGACGGCCGCTTGCACGATGTCGCCTTGTCAATCATGCCTTCCCAGTCGCTCTTTTCCAGCTGCATTTGCATGTCGCAAGTGCGGCGCCAATCGTCGCGCGCAAAGATGCAGAACAATGTTAGGCTTACAAATACGGCCGTTACAATACCAAAATTCAGAATGGCCGAAATGCGGTCGGTCTTGCCGGTATATGGCGGCTTTTTGTTACGGAATATAAGACGTTTTGCTGCAGCAATGACTGCAAGTACAACGAGGGCAGCCAATGGCAGCGACATAAGCAAGGACGTCTCGCGTTGGTAGTTGATGTCGTAGTGCAACCACACGAAATAGGCTAAAAAAGCAAAGCATGGCAGGGCTGCTATAAACCGTAGCCGGTGGTTTAATCCTGTGGTATATTCAATTAGCCATGCACACAGCGTAAGCATGAGAGCGAGTACTGCTCCCCCAAGAACGGGATAATGATAGGTAAGAAGAAGCATTCTGCCAATCGCATGAAACCAGCCGAAATCTTGACACAGCAAGTATTCCATGAGAGTGCCGTCCCATGCAAAGTAGCTATATTGCTGTGACATGTAGAATACACTGCCATATATTGCCGAAGCGAAAATCCATAGCATAATGAACAATGCCACATAAAGGAAAAATTTAATATGTGGGTGACGGCTGCTTGGCGCAGAGCCTTTTATGGCTACATTTTGCTGGGTATGGTTGTCTCCATGACCTTTCTTGCGGACATGGGTTGACGTGTTGCTTTTACTTCTGTTCATTTATTAAATCTTGACTTCTTGCAAAAATACAAAATTGTATTCAAGTAAGTATGGTTGACAAATCAACTATTGTACTAAAAACGATAATGCTTAGCGTAAAAATTGTAAGGCATATAATTTCAACGCTAAACCTTAGAAAAATTACGCAATGCCTATGTAGTTGCAACTCGTTCCGCAAATGGAATTTTGAGTACCTTTGCACGGTTTCTTGAGAAAGTATAAAAATGAATTCCAAAACAAAAGGCTACATACTAGGTGCATTGGGCGCTGCAAGTTATGGTACAAATCCTATTTTTGCTATTCCTCTTTTCCGCGACGGTATGGATGCGGCAAGTGTGCTGTTTTTCCGTTATCTTTTTGCTTTGCCGGTAATAGCTTTGATGATGCAGTTACGGGGACGCAGTTTTGCCCCGAGAAAAACTTCTCATCTAATGGCGGCTTTGCTCATGGGGATACTGATGGCACTGTCATCGTTGCTGTTGTTTGTAAGTTACGATTATATGGGGGCTGGTGTCGCGTCAACTTTGCTCTTTCTGTATCCCATAATGGTTGCATTGATTATGTGCATTTGTTTTAAAGAAAAAGCAGGAATTCTGACGTTTATAAGTATCCTTGTGGCACTTGCCGGCGTGTTTCTCATCTCGTTCAAACCGGGCGGTGAGATAGTAAGTCTGACAGGTACAGTACTTGTGTTTGCCTCTGCCTTTTCGTATGCCGTTTACCTGGTGTGTGTCAACGAATGGCAACCGCTCAAGAAAATGCCTACTCTTAAACTGACATTTTACGTTATACTCATAGGAGCCATGATGTTTGGCATAATGGCTATTGCTGGCGGTGGAATATCCGTCCCGAGCAAGCCTCATATGTGGTTTAATATCATTTGTCTGGCTGTGCTTCCCACGGCATTCTCTTTTTATTGCACTACGCATGCCATCACTCTGATAGGCTCAACGCCAACTGCCATATTGGGAGCTTTGGAACCATTGACAGCCGTGGCTTTGGGCGTAGTTGTGCTTGCCGAACCTATAACAGTCAGAATCGCATGGGGCTTTGTGCTGGTTATTTCGGGCGTTAGTTTAATTGTGGCAAAAGATAGTGTGACACACGCGCTTTTGAGAATAAGAAAAATGTTACCCAAAAAGAATTTGAATTCCCCAAAATGAGAGTAAGGTTAATTGGAATTGCATTATGTCTGCTGAATTTACCGTCCATTCAGGCAGGTAATCCGGTTACATATACCAGTGCCGATTCGCTGGAGGTTGTAAAGCTGCTTGCAGGCGTAGAGGATAAAGACGCATCGCCGCTGTTTTTTGCCAATAAGTTTTTGGGCCGGCCGTATGTGGCGCATACCCTGGAAGTGAATGGCAGTAATGAAAATTTAGTGGTTAATCTCCGGCAGTTCGACTGTACAACGCTTGTGGAAACTGCAGTAGCTCTTTCCATTACAGCCAAGGAGAAAAAGAAAGGTTTTGCCGATTTTTGCCGCAATCTTCAAAATATACGATATCGTAACGGGAAAATATGTGGCTACGCTTCGCGCTTGCATTATTTTTCGCAGTGGATTGACAACAATTCGGAAATGAGAATTGTGGAGGATTTGGGACGTGACGGGAAATACCCCTTTGTTGCTCGGCAAAGCATTGACTTACATTATATGACACATAACCCGCAATTTTATGTCCAGTTAAAAGATGACAAAAATGAACTCGAGAAAATCGGTTTATATGAAAGAGATGCATCGGGTGGGGAAGTGTGCTATATTCCCAAAAACCTTTTAAAACTGGGAAAAGACAAACTTCAGGTAATTCATGACGGCGATGTGTTGGCTCTTGTTACAAGCGTGGACGGACTGGATATCAGCCATGTGGGAATAGCGGCGTGGAAAGCCGGAAAACTACATCTGTTCAATGCCTCTTCTTTGAAGGGGAAAGTTGTACTCGATTCAAAAACTCTTTACGAGTATCAAAAGAAACGTGCTTCGCAGTTAGGCATCCGCGTTATTCGTCTTTGTCATTGAAAAGCGGTGCAAGCATAGGCTTAACGTTGCGCATTTGCTTCAGGATAGATTTTTTCCGTTTTAGGATGTATGGCGAAGGATTTGAAGAGTCGAATTTCAATGGGTTAGGAAGTGTGGCAGCCACTAAAGCGCATTCCTGGCGTGACAGATTAGCGGCATTTGTGTGAAAATGGTACTTGGCAACAGCGTCAGCGCCATAAATTCCATCGCCCATTTCAATACTGTTCAGGTATACTTCCATGATTCTTCGCTTTCCCCAAATAGCTTCAATCAGTGCTGTAAAATAAACCTCGAAACCTTTGCGCGTCCAAGACGATTTGGGCCATAAAAACACGTTCTTTGCCGTTTGCTGGCTAATGGTACTGCCTCCGCGTTTGCGCTTGCCTTCAATCCTGTCGATTGCTGCGTTTTGGATCTGTTTCAAATCGAATCCATGATGTTTCAGATATAATTGATCTTCGCTGGCTACTACTGCAATGCTGAGGTTGGGGGTTATTTCCTCATAAGGAACCCAATGGTGGTGAAGTTTAATCTTTTCTCCATTTGAATGTTGCTGAAACACGCGAATCAACATTAGAGGTGTGACGTATACGGGCATTATCTTGTAGACGAAAACCATACCTATCGTTGAAACGAAGAATCCGATTATCACCCAAATAAGTATTCGCTTAATAATGAATTTCAGAACGAACATTTTTGCAGAATTAAAAACGAACCGCCAGGATTAGTATTCGAGGCGGTTCTTTGTATTGGTTGTTGTATAGTGTTTATTGTAGAGTTCCTTCTTGAGCAGATTGTATCATTTCTTGACTTGCATACATGTAAACCTCTACACGACGGTTTTGCTGGCGTCCGCTTTCAGTTGAATTGTCAGAAACCGGATTCTGTTCGCCAAAGCCTTCTGTTTTCTTAATCTGCTTGCCATTTACACCGCATGATTTAAGGTAGGTTTCCACTGCCTGTGCACGCTGGCGCGAAAGGTCAAGATTCTTGCTGACGCTCTCTTCGGCCGTGGAGTTTTTCCATCCCTGATTGTCTGTATAGCCTTGTATGGCTACGTCAACGTCAGTGTTTTTGTTGAGAACGTTTTGTGCGAAATCGTTGAGCGAAGTTTTTGCGGCAGAACTCAATTCGGCTTTGCCTGTTTTGAAAAGAATGCCAGAATCGAAAGTGCATTTCACTGCGCTCAAGCCGTTATTGTCTGTGACTTCTTCTACTTTCGCATTCTCTACAGTTTGAGCCTGCTTTTTAACTTTATCCATGCGGTTGCCTATGAGGACGCCTGCGCCTGTGCCTACTGCTGCGCCGATAATAGCTCCGACGCCTGTATTCCCAGCTGCTTTGCCTATAAGTCCGCCAAGAACGGCGCCGCTACCACCGCCAATAAGTCCGCCTTTGGCGGTGTTGCTCATATTGCAGCCACTGAACACCAAAACAGCGCTCATTACTACAACAGAAATCTTTTTTGCTTTCATAACACTGATGTATACTAAATATTAATCTGTTACTTGTCTTTTAGAAAGGAAGGTCGTTGTTCGCGTCTGCCAATGGATCGTTTTGCGGAACAGAGGAAGTTGCTTGGACTGGCGGAGTTGAAACTGCTTGTGGAGCAGGCGCCATAGCAGGAACTACTCTCCATGCTCGTATATCGTTGAACCAACGCCCGTTAAATTCATGCGCATCGATGTCAAACGATACGGTATATTCTCCATTAAGTTGAAGGTTGAATTGATTGAGCCTGTCTTCTCCGAATACAGTAAAGACGCATTTGCGTGGGTATTGGTCATGCGTTTCAATTACAAAATCCTGACTCTTCCATGGGTTACCGGAACTTTTTGAAACACCACTTCTCGGCTCGCTGACGAATATTACTTTTCCTGTTATGTCCATATGCTTTTTCTTAAAATCAATGCAAAACTAAGCAATTTAGTTCGCATGAAAAATGTTTTGTTGTTAATTTTTGGCTTGGTAGCTATACTATTTCTTCGCTGGCACTTGTTGTATGATATGCTATAAGCCCTTGTGCAGGGGCTTGCTCTATTCTTCCTAATGTAAGATGCTCGAGTTGTACGGCTACGTTGATTTCACTACCGAAATTACATGCTACACCTCCAACGAAGTTTACCGGAAGATCCGGCCTATTGTAGTGTAATACGTTACGCTTTAGGAATTTTCGGAAATTCGCCACTAAAAATTCCGCAATTTGGCTCTCGTGATGATGTCGGTGTATGAACGGAACGAAACTAGCCAAAAATCGATTTGGCATGCGTTTGCAGTATACGCGGTTAATTATTTCTGCTTCGGTAAGTTTCGTCTCTTTGAAAAAACTGTTGATAATGTAGTCAGACATTTGTCTTTTCAAGATATTGCCCAAAAGCTCACGCCCCAAAACGGCTCCGCTTCCTTCATCTCCCAAAATATAGCCAAGTGGCGATACGTTTGAAATAATGTCACGCCCATTGAAAAGGCAACTGTTAGAACCAGTGCCCAAGATGCACGCGATTCCTTCTTTGTGCCCGCATAATGCTCTTGCGGCAGCTAGTACGTCACTAGCCACTTCAATGTCTGCTTGGGGGAATTCTGCTTTCAAACAATCTTCGACAATGCCTTTGTGCTCTGACGTGCATCCAGCTCCGTAGAAATGAATTCTGTCAATCAAAACACCAGAGATTTGTGGCGCAAACGATTGCTTTATAGTATTTGCAATAACTTTACTGTCGCCCACAACAGGATTTATTCCTTCTGTCTTGTATATAGTTACAGAACCGTTGCCTGCAATCAGAACCCAATCTGTCTTTGTCGAGCCGCTATCTACTATTAACGTTGTCATAATTTTTCCATTTTCCCATTTTTCCATTCAAACAAATGGCGGCTGTATTTGCTGCACATTTAATAATGGAGGTAGTTTTTACCAAAGTTATTGCAAAGATAAACATTTCCATTCGGACGACTTTCTGTTTGGAGCTTTTTTCTTCCTCCCGTATTAAATTTTTAACTTTGCAGCAAAATGTTCGATATGACAATGCGTAAAACAATATTTTTGCTCTTCGCCCTGCTGTTTCTCTCTATGCCCGTCATGGCTGTGCTAAACGAGAAAAATCTTGGCCAAACTCTCGCGGTGCTCCGTGAGGAACTTGAAATGTATCAACGTGATAATGTCAAGAGCCTTGCTATGGGACAGGCAATCCGTAGCCGTGTTCATTCAAGATTGCTGAATATAGTAAATGAAAGCAACCAAATAGCCCTTATGCTGTATTCGCAAAAAATGGATTATATCTTTGACCTTACCTATGCTTGCAATAAGGCTACTGAGCTTTACGACGATTTTAATACTATGCGCTTGCCGTTCGATAAGGTGCTGACTAAAATGGAAGTAGAGGAGGCGCGGTATGATGGACTTATTGACAATCTTAAAAATATGCCAAAGGAATTCCTTACCGAAAAGGAACTTACCGACCGCGATGTGTGTCTTACGCTTTGTGTAGCGATGAAACACACGCTTCAAAATCAAACCGTAGAACTCAAGGAATACCAAAATATTTATCAGAAAGTTTCCTCCAGGCTTAAGAAACTTAACGATTATGCAATAAAACGTTATAACAATATTCGTCAGAGTATTTTTGTGAATGGCGACGAAACTTATATTGATGTGTTGGCAAATTTGCCTTCAGCGGTTCAGCGGGCAAAATATAGCATCCATGAAAAATATTCATCTACCGATTCTCATACATCGTCGCAATGGCGCGGACCGGTAGTCGTCGGGTGGTTCTTCTTTATGATTTTCTATGCTATGATTGCCGTTGCAGTAAATTTGCTGTTCATAAAGTTCGCGATGCCCAAACGTTTCAAGACGCAGCAATTCAACGAGAAAAAAACATACGTTATTATGGCATCTACAACTATAACGTTTGCATTGGTGTTGATGGTGCTTTGGCTTTTTGTTTTGAAGCATAATTTTTTCATTATGGCCTGCAAACTTTTAGTTCAGTATGCATGGTTGCTTGCTGTTATACTTGTGTCAATGCTTGTAAGGCTTGACGGTTCTCAAATAAAAGATGGCTTCCGTATTTATTTGCCGTTAATAATTACCGGATTTATAGTTATAACGTGCAGAATTATATTCATCCCCAATGAGATGGTGAATTTGTGCTTCCCGGTGCTTATTTTATTGACAACCGTTTGGCAACTTTACGAGACGCTGCGGCGTCATCATAATATACCGCGTAGTGATATGGTTTATTCTGCGATTTCGCTGCTGGTAATGGTGGCAGGAGTTATAACTGCCTGGATGGGATATACGTTGCTGAGCGTTCAGTTGCTAATATGGTGGATAATGCAGTTTACGTGCATACAGACAATTACATGTATTTACGATATTCTTGAAGAGTACCGTAAAAAGCATATAAAGAAAGGGAAATCTGATATTCGACAGACTTGGGGTTACGACTTCGTCCGCAATGCCATGGTTCCGGTAATTATGGCCTCAAGCGTCTTCTTTAGTTTCTATATGGCTACGGAAGTGTTTTCGCTGTCAGAAATATGCAAGCATCTTTTCACCACTAATTTCATAGATATCACAGGTGTGGCCAGAATAAATCTTACGAAAATTCTCATAGTATTTTCGTCGTTCCATGTCGTGAAATATATAGTATATGTTTATCATTCTTTCTTCCTGCTTTATTATGGCGGCAAGAAGAAAATAGTAACAGGCGAGAAAGCCCTTGTTCTGAAACTCACGACATTCGTAATTTGGTTTTTATATGTTGTGATTTCTATGCTTTGCCTGCATATTAGCACGTCGGGTATTCTTGTGGCAATGGGAGGCCTTTCTACCGGCATCGGTTTTGCAATGAAAGACACTCTCGAAAACCTTTTCTACGGAATTTCGCTCATGACGGGCCGCTTGCATATTGGAGATATCGTTGAATGCGATGGAGTGCGTGGACAAGTTGTTGATATATCATACCAAAGCACAATGATAGAAGCTCTCGACGGTTCAATCATCGCATTTCTTAATAACCAACTTTTCAGTAAGAATTTTAAGAACTTAACTAGAAACCATCACTACGAGATAGTTCAGATACCAGTAGATGTCGCATATGGTACGGACATAGAAAAAGCACGTGCAATAATGACTGAAGCCATCGAGAAAATTGAAACCTATGACAAGGCGCGTGGTTTCCGTATTGTAGTGAAGGAGTTAGGCGAAAGTGGGGTGCAGTTGCGCATAGTGATTTGGGTGCCCGTTGCTACCAAACTCTACGTTATGGGAGATATTTACGAATCTGTGTATAACGCATTTAATTCCAATGGAATTTCCATGCCTTTCCCGCAACGCGATATACATCTAGATTTACCTGATGAAAATAAATTGCGTTTGGCTTTTAGTATGAAGACTTCCGACAAATAGACCGATGGATAATTGGCCTAATTACCATAAGGTAGAAGCTAAAATGGCGGTTGTGTAATGATTTGTTTGGCAAAACTAATCGTATTCGCACAAAAAATGACGAAAAATTGTCGGGCTTAGATGTCTATGTTGAAATAAAATCATAATTTTGCACGCCGATTATTATCAACGGGTGTGTTAGAACCCCGTTATTGCCACGTGTTAATAGTTGCGTCAAAAATGGCCTGATGCAATGGTTAGTGAATCGTGGAGCGCCTGTTTAAGGCGCAAAACTTAATGGCAAGCCTGATGGTGAACTTAGAACAGATGGCGCGCCTGATGTTTAACAATAAATTAAAAAGACACGAAAGTGGATACATTAAGTTACAAGACTGTTTCGATTAACAAACAGAATGCGAACAAAGAGTGGGTTGTGGTTGATGCAACCGACCAGGTTCTCGGTCGCCTTTGCACGCGTGTTGCTAAACTTCTTCGCGGCAAATATAAACCAACATTTACTCCTAATGCTGATTGCGGTGACAATGTGATAATAATCAACGCTGACAAAGTGCGGCTTACTGGTAAAAAATGGACTGATAGAATCTACCTTACATATTCTCTTTATCCTGGAGGCCAGCGCGAGCACACTCCGCAGAGTATTTTCAATAAGGCCAATGGTCCTGAAAGACTTGTGCGCAAGGTGGTGCGCGGAATGCTCCCCAAAAATCGTTTGGGACGTCAACTCCTCAAGAATCTGTATGTTTACGAGGGCAGTGAACATAATCAGCAAGCACAGCAGCCCAAGCAAATTGATATTAACCTGTATAAATAAAAATAGTAAATGGACGTAGTCAATGCATTAGGCCGTCGCAAAAGTTCTGTAGCACGTATTTACGTGAGCGAAGGCACAGGAAAGATAACTATCAACAAGAAAGATTTGACAGAATACTTCCCTTCATCTATTTTACAGTACGTGGTTAAGCAGCCGCTTCTCCTTTTGGAAGCTGTAGAAAAATACGATATAAAAGCAACTCTTACCGGCGGAGGTTTCACCGGACAGTCGCAGGCTTTGCGCCTTGCTATTGCCCGCGCTCTTGTGAAAATTAATCCGGAAGATAAGGCGGCTCTTCGTAAGGAGGGCTTCGTGACACGCGATCCGCGTGCGGTTGAACGTAAAAAGCCGGGACGTCCCAAGGCACGTCGTCGCTTCCAGTTCTCAAAGCGTTAATTTGGATTTATACTTGAGACATTTTGAAATCAAAGAAATAGTTTAGTATCTAAACCGCAAAGATTTCGATGGCGTCATTTTTCAAATGTTTTTGACTGACGACAGCGGACTACCTTGAGGTTGGTGCTTATAATGCAAACAAAAAGAAAGTAAACCTAAAAGAAAAGACAATGTCACGTACAGATTTTGACACATTACTCAAGGCCGGATGTCATTTCGGTCACTTGAAGCGTAAATGGAATCCCGCTATGGCTCCCTATATTTTTATGGAACGCAACGGGATACACATCATAGACCTTAATAAGACCGTTGCAATGGTTGACGAAGCTGCTGAAGCTCTCAAGCAGATTGCAAAGTCGGGTCGAAAGATTCTCTTTGTCGCTACCAAGAAGCAAGCTAAAGATATCGTTGCCGAAAAGGCAAAGGCTATTGATATGCCGTACGTTATTGAACGTTGGCCGGGCGGTATGCTCACCAACTTCCCCACTATCCGCAAGGCAGTGAAGAAGATGGCCAATATTGACAAACTTACAGCAAACGGAACTTTCTCAAACCTTTCGAAACGTGAGATTCTCCAGATTAGCCGCCAGCGTGCAAAACTCGAGAAGAACCTTGGCTCTATCGCCGATCTTACTCGTCTTCCTTCGGCTTTGTTTGTAGTTGACGTATATAAGGAGAATATAGCAGTTCGCGAGGCAATTCGCCTTGGAATTCCTGTATTCGGTATCGTAGATACTAATAGCGATCCGTCGAATGTTGATTATGTTATTCCTGCTAATGACGATGCAGCCGCAAGTATAGAGGTTATACTCGATGCTTGTTGCGCAGCTATCAATGAAGGTTTGGAAGAACGTAAAGTTGAGAAAGCTGACAATGAGGCAGCTGCTGCTCAGCAGGAAGCTGAAGCCGCTGAGGCTCCAAGAATGCGCCATCGTACGCGTAAAGCACGTGTAGAAGCTCCTGCTGCGGATGATAACTCGAATGAGGCAAAGGCTGAAGAGAGTGTAGAAGAAACTACCGAAGAGGCTTAATAATAACAACCCTAAAAAGAAATAAATCTATGGCTGTTACAATAGCAGAAATCCAAAAGCTCCGCAAACTTACTGGAGCGGGTATGATGGATTGCAAGAAAGCTCTCGAAGCTTCAGAGGGCGATACTCAGAAGGCTATCGAAATTATACGCGAAAAAGGTCAGGCTGTTGCAGCAAAGCGTTCTGACCGTGAAGCGTCTGAAGGCTGTGTGCTCGTAAAGAAAGGCGAAGGATTTGCAGCAATTATCGCTTTGAAGTGTGAAACTGACTTTGTCGCAAACAATGCTGACTTCGTTAAGCTTACACAAGATATCATTGATGCAGCTGTTGCTGCAAAAGCAAAAAGCATAGAAGAGGTAAAGTCTCTTACTATCGGTAACGAAACTGTAGAAGCAGCTATTGTGGCTCGTAGCGGAATTACCGGAGAAAAGACAGAACTTGATGGATACAATTATCTTGAAGGTGATAATATCTCTACTTACGACCACATGGGGCGTCACACTCTTTGCACTATGGTGCAGTTGAATAAAGAGAACGAAGACGCTGCACACAAGATTGCCATGCAGGTTGCAGCAATGAAACCTATCGCTTTGGACGAGGCTTCTGTTTCTGACGATGTAAAGAAGACAGAATATGAAGTTGCCGTTCAGAAAACTAAGGACGAGCAGGTGGAGAAAGCTGTAGTCAATGCCCTTAAGAAAGCTGGTATCAATGCTAATCTCGTTGATAGCGACGATCACATTGAATCCAATATGGCAAAAGGCTGGCTCACCAAGGAGGAAGCTGATAAGGCTAAGGAAATTAAGAAAGCAGTTGCTGAAGAAAAAGCAGCAAATCTGCCTGAACAAATGATTCAGAATATTGCTAAAGGCCGTCTTGCAAAATTCTTCAAGGAGAATTGCCTTGTTGATCAGGAATTCCAGTTTGGCGATGATAATAAAGAAAGCGTTTCTGCTTGGCTTAAAAAGCAAGACAAGGAACTTAAGATTCTTGAATATCGCCGGTTTACGCTCGCTGCAGAATAAATTTAATAAGTTCATTAGTTCATTGATGAGGCTGTGTCAAAATAGGCGCAGCCTCATTT
>CAZDOH010000016.1:0-29427 GCA_964507005.1 uncultured Prevotella sp.
TGACTGACTGAAAGGAAGGAACCCTAGGACAGCGTGCCATCACAAACTTTCGTCCCCAGCGGGGGCGAAATATAGTGCAAGCCGAGAGCAATGAAAGCTTGCTTTCGATTGCCGAGGCGCAGCCTATATTATGGCACATGAGCGATATTGCATCTATGCTGCACTTTTGCGCGGATGGAGAGGAACACCAATCCCGCCAATCAAGCGGATCACACACGAATGCAGGCGGGCGGGGCGAGGCAAGAAAAAGCCCGCGGCTTGGGAGTCGCGGGCTTTTGGTGTTATAGCTTAGGGTAGCTTACTTGACAAGCACTTTCTTGTTGCCTACCAGGTAAACGCCCTTGCCGAGGCCTTCGGTTGCCTTGTCGGCGTCTACATGCTTGCGCACGAGCACACCGTCGGTGGTGTATACGTCAACGAAGAGCTTCACAGCCACGATGTTCGACTGCTTGATGCCGTTGAGCATACCTGCGCCCTGAACGTAAACGATAGCGTCAGCCTCCACGTCAGAATCTTCGATGAAGCGCGGGATGATAACGGCACGCTGGTCGCCAATCTGAGTTGCGATAGGCTCGTCAACCACAGAGTCAGCGAGGAAGTAGCCGTAGTGAGCTTCGTCGGTAAGCCATGAAGCGGGAACAGATACGAGGCCGTTCACGGTGTCGCGCTCTACATTAACCGGAGTATTGATCACAGGAGCAAAGGTTACGTCACCTGTAATTTCTGTATTATACGTGCCCGGCATGATGTAAATCATAGGTTTGCCAGCAGCAACGCTTTCGCCTTCTACTTTCTTGAGCTTGTAACCAGTTACGATAGTATTGTCTTCGTTTTCGGTAACCTTGCCGATAATTTCGTACGGAGTGATTTCTTCTTCGAAATCTTCGCCAACATAAGTTGCCGGGAGAGTATACTCGTAAGGCATAGTGATAGCCACTACACGACCGTTGCAGCAAGTGTAGTAGGAGTCGGAGATGTATTCGTGCTCAACATCGCTGCGTTCGATAGAGAATGCATAGTCGGTGTTGCAGTAAGTCTCGACTGAATCGTACGGATGGAAGTAGGAGTAAGACAGGCCCTGGTTGAACCACGAAGCATTGTTGCGCACGTAGTAGCCGTCAGGAGTCTTGAAACCAACCTGGCCGTTGCCGAACGGAACAAGGATGAACGACTTGGGCACGTACCACATGATGGGACGATAGTTGTAAGTGCTGTTGCCCGAGCCCGTGATAGGACCGAAGTAACCGCCATTGTTAACGTTCTGCGGAACGAAGTGTCCGAGGCTGTCCTTGTTGATGAGCCAGTGGTACATTGATTCCTTGCCACCGGTATTGTATTCATAAGAGAGAACATAGCTATAACCGTTGCCTTCAGCATGTGTAGCCGAGCCGCCAGCACGGAGAGTATAGCCTTCCAGATCCTCGTTGGCAACGTTGATAATATACCATACGTTTTCAGCGGGAACTACCATAGTAGCATAGAGAGCAGCGTAAGCTTCTTTCAGTCCGTTCACGGTAGCAGTCAGTTCATCGTATGTGATGGTGCCGTCTTCAACCTTGGCGTCGTAAGCGCCGAGCAGTGCGTCAACCTTGTCGTTGTAAGCGTTGAGGGCATCTTCGGGGAATTCGCCGATGCGTTCGCCTGCGGTGAGGTTCTGGCGGTTAATACGTGAAGCGATGATGAGCGAGTCGGTAGCTTCAAGGCCGTTGAACGATTCGAGAGCAGCCTTGAGTGCATCGTACTCGGCCTGGGTAACCGTTCCGGCAGCGAGCTTCTTGTTCATGTTCTGAACCTGGCTGAGGAGCTCGGAAGCCACGGGCTTGTAGGCAGCCTGCTGTGTGTACGAGTTTTCAGCCTCGCCCGTGATGGGATAGAGGTTCATCTCGGAGAATTCAATCACAGCGTGGTTGTTGTTGGTGTAGTTGGAAGTGCCTGCATTGATTACAGCAAGGCCAACGAAGCGAACGTACTTGTAGCCGCCGATGCCGTTAACCACGAAGTTGAGGTAGCCTTTCTGGAGTGTGCTGAGCAGCGAGTAGCCGCCGAAGTCGGCGCACTTGAACTCGTTGGGCAGTGCAGTCCAGTTCACGGTGTCGTTTGAAACTTCAACGCGCATACGTGCGAACACGCGGTGCCACGAGTCGTTCTGGCGCATAGCATACTTCACCTGGATGCTGTCGGGGAATCCGCTCTCGTCGTAGAAGCGCAGATGGTGCGGGTTTGCAGGATCCTGTTCGCCGCCGCCTTCCCATGTGGAGTTCCAGTAGGTATCGAGATTGTTGTCGATGAGGTATTCAAGGTGCATGCCTTCGTTAGTAGACCAGTTGTTGGCGTAGATCTGGTCAACCGAAGTGATGATGGAGTCACCGAGAGTGTAGGTAGCCTTTGCATTGTAAGCGCGGCGAGCCTCTTCGAAGAGAGTCTTGGCCTTTGCATTGAGGGCTTCCTGTTCCTTGTTGGCTTCTATGGTAGCGAGTTCTTCAGCGCCCACAGGCTCGAGATACCAAGCAGTGCCGCCGCCGTTTCCGGCCGGGCTCCACAACTGCATGCTGCCGTAGGGATAGAGGCCTGAGCCGTGGCCGTTGGGGTCGTAGCTGAAGGTGCTCTTTACGCTGTAGTCTTCGGTGTCGATGATAGCGAACTGGCCGTTGCCGTTGATGCTGGCGATAACCTGGTTGGTAACAGGTTCAGCCGAAAGGCTAACGATAGAACCGTTGGTAGAAGATTTTGCCTTGTTGATGTACTTGTTGTTCTGGGCGTTGCGCACGGTGTAGGTGCCGTCGGCCTGCTTGTTGATGTACCATACAAACTCGGCGTTCTTCATGCTGGCTTCGGTCTTCCATCCGGGAATGGTGTCGTTGTAGAGGCCCATGTAGATGGGGCTTTGTGCACCTTCGTAAACTGTGTATGCGCCGTGCAGGCGGTAAGCGCCGTCGGGCACTTTGTTCACGTCGTCCTGGTAAGCCTTGCCTGCCGTTTCAAGAGCAGTGCGTGCTGCGATGAGCACGTCGTCGCTGGGAGTCTCTTCGAGATTGAGCAGCGAGTCGGCATTGCTGACAGCAGTCTTGAGGTTGTCGATAACTTCCTGGCTGCTTGCGTAGCCGAGCTGGTCGGAAACGGTAGCGCTGGAAGCCATGCCGTTGTACTGCATGAGAGAAGCGCGGAGCGAATCCTTCTGCACATACTTCGACATGTTGTCGATAGCTTCCTGCGGCACTACGCTGATATACCATGCCGAGCCGGAGTTGAGTCCGCCGTCCCAGAGCACGAGCATGCCCTTTGTGCCGGCACCGCCGCCGTGGCCTTCCTGATGGTAAGGACGGGGAGGATATTTGTCGTAGTAGTCGTACTTGGAGCCGATGTTGAACTGGCCCGAGCCGAGCGAACCGATGAACATGCGTTCTTCGGGCTTGTCGGTGAAGAGCACGGGCTGCGAGTCGTCGTGCGATTCAGCCTTGCCAAGATACTTGCCCGAACCCATGTTCTGGAATGTATAGTACATGCGTGCGTCGTCGTCGGGGTCGGGATTTTCGGTAATCTGCCAGATGAAGCGGTTGTCGTCGCTCTTGATTTTCTGCCAGCCGGCATACTGTGTGGTGTAGGGGGCAAGCCAGCCATAGTCGCCGTTGTCGACGTCGGTGAATGCGTTGTAGCCTACCTTGATGTAGTAGTAGCCGCCGTTCTTAACCTGCACGACGCTCGACGAGGATTCTACCACATTCTTTGCGTCGTAGAGGCTGTTGAAGAGTTCCGTAAGTTTTTCGTTGGAAACCGATTCGTCGGTAACCGCCATGGCTGCCTCGGAATAGATGCCGTAGAACTGGTCGTAGATTTCCTGCGAAATGAAGCCGGGGTCGTTGCCCACCTTGTAGGTTTCCTCGATGTTTGCGGGGAAGGTGTCGAGGAAGTCCTCGAGCGCGGTGCGTGCGTCAGCTCCGCGGTCGAGCACACGGCGGATATCCCACACGTTGGTGTCCTGATACTGCGAGAACCATGTGATGTTGAATCCCGAAACCTCGAACTCGTTGGCGAGGAACACGCGGCCGTAGCCGCCACCGTCGCTCTGATAGTTGTCTTTGCCCGTAGCGTCGAAGATGTAGGTAACGGTGTAGGTTGACGAAGTCCAGTCGCTCTGGCTCGAGCCGTAGGAGTTGGAGCCGTACTGGCTAGCCCACTGGGTGTCGCCGTTCGACACGAGGCAGAAAGCCTTTGCGCTGTCCTTGGAACTTACGAAAGGCGGAACGCCTGCATCCCACTTGTTAATCCACATGTCGGATTTGTCTTCAGCACTCCAGTTCCACTCGAAGGTGAGGTACTTGCCGGTGCTGCGGTTCTTGATGTACCACTGTTCCATGCCGGTTACGGCATTTACAGTGTCGGCTTTCTCGAGCACCCAAACAATCTGTTCGGGAACCGAGAGAATGTCGGTGTTCTGGAGGCACGACTGAGTGCCGCTGGCATGCTTGAACGGCACAAGGTAACGTCCTTTCGACGTCGTACCCGAGCGGGCCTCAAACACCACCTCCATTCCGTCCGCGAGCTCTTCGGGCAAAACAACCCTACCGATCATCTCTTGGGCGAAAGCACTTGGCACACATAGCAACGCTGCTACGATAGCCAAAAGAAAAGTCTTGAACTTTCTCATGTTTTGATGTTTTTAAGTTGTTAATAATAGGTTTTATAGCGTTTTTACACGTTTCTTGTATCCCGTTAGCGCCGGCACAGCATAGCGACAGCCGTATGGCGTCTATATGGCAACTACGCATTGCAGGCTAGATGCTCCAAAGGTAGTGACTTGTTTTTATTCCGCGCGCATTTTTATGAAGGTTTTTTACCCCCCCCCCACGATTTTTAACATTTCGCAGCGCCCACGGGGCAGCAAAAAGCTAAAAAGAGTTGCAGGGCGGCATGCTGGCAAACTGCGTAACATGCGTATAATATCTAATATCCCGGTTGGTTTGCACCCTGAAAAGTGCAGATATTCCCAAAATGTGCACCTTCCGAAGTGCAAATGCAAGGGTTTTGTCTTTAATCTGCATATTCTCCACACGGTGTGCGGATAGGTTGCACTAACTATATATTGCAAGTTTTCGCTTTGTAGCAGGGCCGCGCATGTTCGCCCCCGTTGGGGACGAGATATGGCGGTTACGTATCCTCGGGTTCCTTCCCTCTGGTCAGTCACCCGAGGTTATGTTTATTCACCCCCTTCGGGGATGCAAAGCCGCGCATAGATTGCTTTCGCATGAGCGATTTTGAGGGCCTCGAAGAGGTCCAACTTTGCATAACCTAGGGTGACTGACTGAAAGGAAGGAACCCTAGGATAGCGTGCCATCACAAACTTTCGTCCCCAGCGGGGGCGAACATGAGCGAAGATGACAATACGGAGTCTACATGCCTATTATGACACATGAGCGGCCATACAGCCACTACAGATACCTGGCGCGGGCTGACGGAGGGTTATTTCATGCGGTAGAGCACGTAGGAACCGGGATACATCATCGTATAGTGGTGGCCGAACATTACTTGCTCTTCCTTACCTTCGGTAGTGATGCGCACTGCAGGGTTCTCGAGATGGAAGCTCACCCCTTGCGGCTCGTCGAGGCTGGTGTTGACTATCATCACATAGCGGTGCTTGCCGTTGGAAATCTGCGAAACGAGGGCGCTTTCGCCGTCGCAGCGCAGGCTCAGGAAATTCATCGGCAGGGTTTCGAGAGGCTTGGTGCCCTTAGGAAGCACTTTGCCGATGTGGCTGACGTCGGTAACCGTTGCCCCGAGGAATACGGGAGCCAGATTCTGTATGATGCGGTTGAGGTTCTTTATGCGGTAGTATACTCCAGTGCGCTTGCCGCTGGCATCGATGGGCGCATTGTGGAAATTCCACACCGTGGTGTCGGGGTTGGTGTAGGTGAAATACTGTATGCACTGGGCGCCGTAGGCAAGGGCGCAGAATGCCTCGACACGCAGATGCGTGTCGGTAGGTATTGGATAGGGATTGTGGGCCGTGGACAGGCAGAAAGCCCAGAACGGGCAGCCGGAGCGCAGACTTACCTTGCGCACGGTTTCGAGGTTTTCGAAAAACTCCGGGCGAAGCTCAGCCTTGTAGTTGTTTTCCACTACGGGATAGAGGTCGTAGGAAATGAGCGGAAGCCCCACCTCGTCTACAAAGCGCTGCACATAGTCTTCGTAGGATTTCGCCTTGAGGTCGTCGGCACTGACGAAACAGGGAAGAAGGTTGAGATAGCCAATGTGGCTCTTGTCGGCCGAGTAGATGCGGTCGCGGAACTCGCGTAGCGCCGGGTATCCGTCGGTGCGCGGTTCGTCGCGCAGGAACCAGCCGGCTACGGAACGGTCGCCCTTGAAGCGCTTTACCGTGGCTTCGGTGTTTTTCTCGAGCTCACTGCACGTAACCATGAGCTTCACGCCCGTGCCGCGGCATGCCTTGAGGGCCTTCTCCACCTCGGCAGCAGTCTTGAAATGCGAAAACGAGATGTTGAAACCGGCATTGCGCAATTCGCGATAACGCTCGGGAGTGACATCGTCGCCCAGCACGGAATACCACGCTAGTATGGGGAATTCCTTGCCCGTGGGGTTGCGGTATTTTGGTTTCACTACCGAGTGTGCCGGCCAAGCCAGCATGAAAGCGATTGCTATGGAAAGAATCTTGCGCATTGTATTACAATTATAAAGTTGCCGTTTACTGTATTTCTTGCAAATATAACTAGTTTTTCGAAAAGGGCAGCAAACGGCACAAAAAGGGGAAAGTTCGGAGAAAAACGCTTATTCGGTGAATTTGAAAAGCAAAAGCGCGTAAAACCGTCTTTTTGCAACAAAAATGCAATGTTCGGATTTAAAAAGAAAACGTTTCCCGTTTTAATCAAGACGAAAACACACAAAAATCTTCTTAAAACAACATTTTGACGCTTTATTGCGGCTTAAAACATAATTGTGCCGTAATTTTGTATCGAAATAAAGACATAACAACAGTACTGTAACCAAAAACAAGACAAAGATGAAGAAAATTGAAGCGATTATCCGCAAAACGAAATTTGAGGATGTTAAGGACGCCCTGATTGACGCCGACATCGAATGGTTCTCGTTCTACGATGTGCGCGGCGAGGGGAAAATGCGCCAGGCACGCATCTACCGCGGTGTGATGTACGACACAAGTTGCATAGAGCGCGTGCTGCTGAATATCGTGGTGCGCGACATCAACGTGGAGCGCACCGTGAAAGCTGTGCAGAAAGCTGCCTATACCGGCGAAATCGGCGACGGCAGAATTTTCGTCATTCCGGTGGAAGACGCAGTGCGCATACGCACCGGCGAAAGCGGCGACATAGCGCTCTACAACGCCGAAAAAGAGAAATAGCCCTCCGCGCAAGCAATTGAGTATGAAGTGTAAAAAGATTATCAACAACCAAAGAAGAGAAATAAAATGACAGCTATACAGGATTTAGGATTGTCAATCGACACAGTGTGGATGCTGCTTGCAGCAATGCTTGTGTTTTTCATGCAGCCGGGCTTTGCCCTGTGCGAGGCAGGCTTCACGCGCAGCAAGAACACCGCAAACATTCTCATGAAGAACTTCGTAGACTTTATGGTGGGCTCGCTGCTGTTCTGGTTCATAGGCTTCGGCCTGATGTTCGGCAACGGCGGCGAGGGATTCATCGGCATTCCCAACTGGGGCGACCTTTCGTTCTACACGCATCCGGCCGGGCTTCCCATTGAGGGCTTCCTGATGTTCCAGACGGTGTTCTGCGCCACATCGGCCACAATCGTTTCGGGAGCAATGGCCGAGCGCACCAAATTCAGCATGTATTTCGTTTACTCGATATTCATCAGCATGCTCATCTACCCCATCGAAGCCCACTGGTCGTGGGGCGGCGGCTGGCTTTGCAACGAGGCTGCCGGCAGCTTTATGATGAACACCTTCGGCATCGGTTTCCACGACTTTGCAGGCAGCGCAGTGGTTCACTCCGTGGGCGGCGTGCTGTCGTTCGTAGGCGCTGCAGTGCTCGGTCCGCGCTTGGGCAAATACGACAAATACGGCAAGAGCCGCGCTATTCCGGGCCACAGCCTCAGCCTCGCATCCATTGGCGTATTCATTCTCTGGTTCGGATGGTTCGGATTCAACCCCGGTTCGCAGCTCGGCGCTTCGGGCGAAGAAAACCGCGTAGCCATTAGCCACGTGTTCCTCACCACCAACCTCGCAGCAGTAGCAGGCGGCGTGTCAACAATGATTACCAGCTGGCTGAAATACGGCAAACCGTCGCTTTCGCTCACCCTCAACGGCATACTCGCCGGCCTGGTAGGAATCACGGCCGGCTGCGACATGGTTTCGCCGGCAGGAGCAGTAATCATCGGCCTTGTATGCGGTTTCGTACTTGTATTCTCGATTGAATTCATCGACAAGAAACTTCACGTTGACGACCCCGTAGGCGCAAGCACCGTACACGGAGTATGCGGCATACTGGGCACGCTAATGACCGGCTTGCTCAGCACAAGCGCAGGGCTCTTCTACGGCCACGGCGCAGGCTTCCTCGCAGCCCAGACTTTCGGCATCATAGTAATCGATGCATGGACAGCCGCTGCCGGACTGGTTCTGTTCTTCGTAATCAAGAAGACTGTTGGTCTGCGCGTAAGCAAGCGCGTTGAAGAGGAAGGCCTTGACATATACGAGCACGGAGAGGCTGCTTACAACTAACATTCTACCAACCCCAAAACCGAACGACATGAAAAAGATTATAAAAAAAATCATGATTGCAGCCACTGTTGTTGCCACCGCACTGCCGGCAGCGGCACAAAGCGAAGCCGAAATAAAGATAGGCACCGACATCGTGAACCAGTATATCTGGCGTGGCCAGAAGCTGGGCGACGTGAGCCTGCAGCCGACACTCGGAGTGGAATACAAGGGATTCAGCCTCACGGCATGGGGAAGCGTTGGGCTCAGCAACTACAAGGACACCAAGGAGTTTGACCTTACGCTCGCATACTCCATCGGCGGTTTCAACATCGGCATCACCGACTACTGGTTTGACACTGCCGGCAACAAGTATTTCCGCTACAATGCCCACTCCACCGCGCACGTGTTTGAGGGTAACATCGGATACGACTTCGGCGTGGTGAACTTCCAGTGGTACACCAACTTCGCCGGCAACGATGCCCGCAACAAGAAAGGCAAGATGGTATACTCGAGCTATGCCGAACTGAAGGCTCCGTTCGACGCGCTGGGCTGCGCCTGGGAAGCGGCAGTTGGCTGCGTGCCCTACAAGACTGCAGCTTACAGCGAAGCCAACGGATTTGCAGTAACCAACGTATCGCTGAAGGCTTCGAAGGAATTGGCAATAACCGACAAGTTCAAGCCTTCGGTGTTCGCCGGTATAGCCGCCAACCCAAGCAACGAGGCAGCCTATCTGCTTTGCGGCATAACGATAGAACCATAATTTTTTGATGGTGGTACCCACAGCCGGGCCACCCTACACATATCAAGTATTTACCAGAGACAGACGAGACGCGAGTCCCGTCTGTCTTGCTTTATGCGCGCGCAGAATGCTGAAGGGCCATAAGGTTTCAGAGAGCGGAGGCCCAATATAGCGAGGCATTCTAGTCTTTCAATATATAGCTGCAGTATTTTTCCAACAGATTCTCCGGCTGCAGTTCACCCTGCTCTATACGCATGGCATCTAGACGCAGTATACGCTCACACACGGGGGTAACGCCACGGTATCGTGCGCTGAGATAGTATCCGTCCGCCTTCTTCTCCACTTTAACATCGGTAAAGCGGGCAGCAAAAGTACTGTCGTCACTATACACAATGCAATAGCTGGGCCGTTTGGCCCCGGGAACTTCTTCGCGCAGAATACCTTTACCGACCAGATCAAGAATGTCGCGGGCTGCGGTATCCTTTGAGCATTTGTTAAGGGCAGCCCAGGTTTTGGTTGTGATTTTCGCCTCATATCCGTCAAGAAAAAGATTCAAAGTATCGGTCTGGCGCCTGTTCATCGGCATCCTTGACGAGCGAACCCAGAAAAGCGACTTGTTGAGCACGTTGCCCAATAAGCTCTCCGCATCGGCCAGCGCAGCAAGCAGTGTATCGATGTACCATACAAGCCATTCGGTAATGTCACCGTCGCCATGCTGCACACGCTCCAAAACATCGTAGTACTGTTTCTTGTTGCGGTTTATCTCGGACGAAATGCTATAAAAGCGCAAACGGCTTCTATCACCGCGCGAAAGGAACACATCGCCCAGTATCCGAGCCAACCGGCCATTGCCATCCTCGAACGGATGTATGCTGACAAACCACAAATGTGCCACAGCGGAACGCAGTACGGGCGAAACAGGCTGGTTGCTGTTGAACCAGTCGATGAACTTTTGCATCTCGGCTTCAACGCGCTCGGGTGGCGGTGCCACATAGTGCACACGTTCGCGGCCCAGCATTCCCGACACGATATGCTCGTTGTGGGTGCGGTAACGGCCCACTTCAATTGAAATGCCAGCACTGTATCCCGTAGGGAAAAAGGCCGCCTGCCAACCGCAAAGAATATCCTTGCTTATGGGACGCTCATAATGCTGCACTGCATCAAGCATCACCTGCACCACCCCATCGATATAATGCGAAGAAGGCACTCCCTGCTTGTAGTCAATACCCAAACGGCGCGCTATTGACGAACGCACTTCGTCGGCATTAAGTTTGATGCCTTCAATCTCGGAAGAATGCAACATGTCGCGAGTTAGGTTTTCGGCCATGGCATCGAGTTGTACATCAAAACCCAACCCGGTCAATTTGCCATAGAGAAGCCCTTGTTTTCGCGTAACCTCATCAAGTTTCAATGCGATTTCTACATCGTTCCAATGGAAATCTGTCCAATTGTCATGCTCGTGTATATACATAATAATGCCATTGTGCTGCGATATAAATCGTATAACGCCGCAGATTTTGCGGCAATAATATGAAATAAATGCCGCATCTCCAAGAAAATCTTGATTTTTATTGCAACTAGACGAAATCCAGAAGCGGAAATGCAGCTAACAATGTGCAAAGCGAATCATCCTTACCGTTGCCAAATGAATTGCCCAAGAGAGGAGCCAAGCGAGCAAGCACAACCGTGGATATAAGGAAATGTTAAGGGCGACAACCTGGAGGTTGCCGCCCTTATAGTAGCAATAATAAATGTCGGTTTACTCGGCCTTGCTTTCTTCAGCAGTAGCCTCTTCTGCCGCAGGCTGTTCTGCGGTAGCTTCAACTGTTGTTTCCTCTGCAGCAGCTTCAACAGCAGGTGCATCGGCAGCAGTCTTCTTGCGCGAACGGCGGGTGCGTGTAGCCTTCTTAACCTCCTTAGCCATGTTGTCGTCATAGTCAACGAGTTCAATAAAGCACATAGCAGCGGCATCGTTTTGGCGCAGGCCAGTCTTGATGATACGTGTATAGCCTCCAGGACGGTTAGCCACCTTGACCGAAATGTTCTGGAACAGTTCGGTAACGGCAAATTTGTTCTGCAGATAGCTGAACACCACACGACGAGAGTTGGTGGTGTCGTCCTTGGAACGGGTAATCAACGGCTCAACGTATTTTTTCAGCGCTTTGGCCTTTGCTACAGTCGTAGTGATTCTTTTGTGCATGATGAGCGACACGGCCATGTTGGCAAGCATGGCGTGACGGTGTGATGCAGTACGGCTGAGATGGTTGAATTTTTTGTTATGTCTCATTTTTGATTAATCTTTGTCGAGTTTATATTTGGTAATATCGGTTCCAAACGACAGATTCAGACTCTTGAGCAAATCATCAAGCTCATTGAGCGATTTCTTACCAAAGTTGCGGAACTTGAGAAGCTCGTTCTTGTTATACTGCACAAGGTCGCCCAACGTCTCGACATCGGCAGCCTTAAGGCAGTTGAGGGCACGAACCGAAAGGTTCATCTCAGTGAGCTTCTTCTTGAGCATCTGGCGCATGTGGAGCGCATCTTCATCGAAATCATCACTTCCGCCTGTAACGGCAGCATTATCGAGGATAATCTTGTCGTCGGAGAAGAGCATGAAATGCTGAATAAGGATTTTTGCGGCTTCCTGCAGCGCTTCTTTGGGCTGAATGGAACCATCCGTAGTAACTTCGAGGACAAGTTTCTCGTAGTCGGTCTTCTGCTCTACGCGATAGTTGTCAACTTCGTATTTCACGTTACGGATAGGCGTGTAAATGGAGTCGATCGGCAGCACATTGACATCGGTGCAGAACTGGCGGTTCTCTTCGGCGGGAATATAGCCACGCCCTTTGTTAATGGTGAGGTCGATCTTAATCGAAGCTTTGGAATCCAAATGGCAAATCACCAAGTCAGGATTTAACACTTCAAATCCAGTCAAACGGGCTCCTATATCACCAGCCTTGAACTCGGAGGAGTTCTCGATGGTGATAGAAACCTTTTCGCTTTCGAAATCTTTAACTATTCTTTTGAAGCGTACCTGCTTCAAATTCAATATAATGTTGGTGACGTCTTCGCGCGCACCGGGAACGCTTGCAAATTCATGCTCCACCCCCTCGATGTGAATTGTGTTGATGGCAAAACCATCGAGTGAGGAAAGGAGAATGCGGCGCAATGCATTGCCAACGGTGATGCCGAAGCCGGGCTCGAGCGGACGGAATTCGAATTTTCCGAAAGTCGGGCTTTCTTCCAGCATTATGACTTTATCAGGTTTTTGAAATGCTAATATCGCCATGAATTCAATTATTATTTGGAGTACAACTCTACGATCAACTGTTCCTTAATGTTCTCGGGGATTTCGGTGCGTTCAGGGCGGTTCAGGAATTTGCCGGCCTTAGCATTCTCGTCCC
Source organism: uncultured Prevotella sp. (assembly GCA_964507005.1). Lineage (GTDB taxonomy): Bacteria > Bacteroidota > Bacteroidia > Bacteroidales > Bacteroidaceae > UBA6398. Next base: position 12,824 of record CAZDOH010000016.1, read on the forward strand.
ACTCCAACCACGGATATTTGCTGTGGTTGAAGCCAGCCAAAGCATCGGAAATAACCTCGAGCGACTTCGAACGCTCGCGAACGCCAATGATCTGACCGGGCTTAACGGAATATGAAGGTATGCCCACAACCTTGCCGTCAACCACAATGTGACGGTGGTTAACAAGCTGACGTGCAGCTGCACGTGTGGGGGCAATACCCATACGGAAAACAATGTTGTCGAGACGTGACTCCAAAAGCTGAAGGAGCACTTCGCCGGTGATACCAGAAGTACGCTCAGCCCTTGCAAAGAGATTGCGGAACTGTTTTTCGAGTACACCGTATGTGTTTTTAGCCTTCTGCTTCTCAGCCAACATGGTGCCATACTCCGAAGTCTTGCGACGACGTGAGTTACCGTGCTGACCAGGAGCGTAGCTCTTTTTCGACAAAACTTTGTCGGGACCGAAGATAGGCTCGCCGAAACGACGTGCAATTCGGGATTTAGGACCTGTATATCTAGCCATAATCTACTTTAAATTCTTTTGATTGTTATACTCTTCTTCTCTTGGGAGGACGGCAACCGTTGTGGGGAAGCGGTGTTACGTCGATGATTTCGCTAACCTCGATGCCAGCGCCATGCACGGCACGGATAGCAGCCTCACGGCCGTTTCCCGGGCCCTTAACGTAAGCCTTTACCTTACGAAGGCCGAGGTCGTAAGCTGTCTTCGCACAAGTCTCAGCTGCTGTCTGGGCTGCGTAGGGAGTGTTCTTCTTAGAACCGCGGAATCCCATTTTGCCAGCAGATGACCAAGAGATAACCTGACCCTCTGAATTGGTCAGAGAGATGATGATATTGTTGAATGAGCTATGAACATGAAGCTGTCCCATAGCGTCAACCTTGACTGTTTTCTTCTTTGAAGATACTACTTTATTTGCCATAATGATTACCTATTATTTAGTAGCTTTTTTCTTGTTTGCAACAGTCTTCTTCTTACCCTTGCGTGTACGGGCATTGTTTTTTGTGCTCTGTCCACGCACAGGAAGACCAAGACGATGACGAACGCCACGGTAGCAACCGATATCCATCAGTCGCTTGATGTTGAGCTGCACTTCCGAACGGAGGTCACCCTCTACCTTATAATCGGTGCTGATGATCTGACGTATTGCGGCAGCTTGGTCGTCGGTCCAGTCTTTTACCTTAATATCTTTGTCGACACCGGCCTTTTCAAGGATCTTTGCCGAGCTACTGCGACCTATACCGTAAATATAGGTCAAAGCGATTTCGCCTCTCTTTTCCTGAGGCAAATCGACACCAACAATTCTTATTGCCATATATTATTATTACTTTATTCGTTGTGGTTAACCCTGACGCATCTTGTACTTGGGGTTCTTTTTATTTATCACAAATAGACGACCTTTGCGACGTACTATCTTGCAGTCGGCCGTGCGCTTCTTCAATGATGCTCTTGTCTTCATTTCTATATTGCTTTTTTATTTATATCGTAATACAATGCGCCCCTTTGACAAATCGTAGGGACTCATTTCCACCTTTACCTTATCGCCCGGAAGAATCTTTATGTAGTGCATACGCATCTTGCCGGAGATATGGGCTGTGATGTCGTGACCGTTTTCTAGGGTCACACGGAACATTGCATTGCTCAGAGCCTCTGCAATTGTACCGTCAAATTCGATAGCTAACTGTTTTGCCATGTAAGAAATCTGTTGCTTACTTTTGTTAATCCAACTTTTGCCGCTCAACAGCCTCAACGCCCTCGAACGAGGACATTATATCGGCTTTACCGTTGTGAATAGCGATGGTATGCTCGAAATGAGCTGCCGGTTTGCCGTCGCGGGTCTTTACTGTCCAACGGTCTGGCATAAGCATCACCTCACGGCTACCCATGGTAATCATAGGCTCAATGGCAATGCATAGTCCATTCTTAAGAAGAATTCCGTTGCCACGGCGACCGTAATTGGGCACATTCGGGTCTTCGTGCATTTCCCTGCCGATACCATGACCGACAAATTCACGCACTACCCCATAGCCGTTCGACTCGCAATGGTTCTGCACAGCATATCCGATATCGCCTAGACGATGACCTGTCTTGGCTGCTTCAATGCCGAGATAGAGACTTTCTTTGGTTGTCTTCAGAAGTTTACGCACCTCGTCGGAAACCTCTCCAACACAGAATGTGTAGCATGAATCACCATTGAACCCGTCGAGAAGTGTTCCGCAGTCAACCGAGACGATATCGCCATCCTTAAGAGGCGTATCGTCCGGTATGCCATGCACTACGGTATCATTGACAGAAGTACAGATACTACCAGGAAACGCCGGTCCGTAAGGATTGGGAAAGCCCTTGAAAGTAGGGACAGCCCCATTGTCACGAATAAACGTCTCAGCAAGGGTGTCGAGCTGCTTAGTGGTAACCCCGGGGGCTATCACTTTGGCTATCTCGGCGAGCGTTCTGCCTACAAGCAAATTTGCCGCACGCAAAAGCTCTATCTCATCTTCTGTCTTGAGCGTTATCATAATTTATTTTCAAACAGCTGAATTTGCGCCATGACGAACATGGCCAGAGTTAAGCAAACCATCATAGTGGCGCACCAGCAAGTGACTTTCGATCTGCTGGATAGTGTCTTGCACTACACCGACAAGAATCAACAACGATGTGCCTCCGAAGAACTGCGCGAACTCCTGGTTGATACCGAAGAGACCGGCAAAGGCAGGCATAATTGCAATCAACGCAATGAACAGCGATCCGGGAAGCATGATGCGCGACATCACTGTGTCAAGGTAATTGGCAGTACTCTTACCGGGTTTCACACCGGGGATAAAGCCATTGTTACGCTTCATGTCTTCGGCCATCTGCTGAGGATTCATCGTTATAGCCGTATAGAAATATGTGAACGCGATAATCAAAATTACGAACACAACATTGTACAGAAGACTTGTATGATCCATGAACTGGCGTGCAACCCAGCTAGCACTGTCAGTCTGATAGCCGACAATAGCCATCGGGATGAACATCAATGCCTGAGCAAAGATGATAGGCATCACATTGGCTGCAAAAAGCTTCAAGGGGATGTACTGACGCGCACCGCCATACTGCTTGCTGCCAACCACACGTTTTGCATACTGAACAGGGACTTTGCGGGTAGCGTTGACCAAAAGTATCGCCGCTGCTATCACGAACACAAACACGATGATTTCGAACAGCAACTTGATAAGACCACCGGCTCCTGGAGTGGATAGGGTGGAAGTGAGTTCCTGAACGAATGCAGTCGGGAAACGGGCAATAATACCTATCATAATGATAAGCGACACACCGTTGCCAACGCCCTTGTCGGTGATGCGTTCACCGAGCCAAAGTATAAACATACTACCAGCTGCAAGGATTATCGTGGAAGATATCGAGAACATAGTCCAACTGAGACCGGGCGCCAATGCACCAGCAGCCTGATTGTTGAGATTTATCAGATAAGTAGGCCCTTGGAAAAGAAGAATGGCTATCGTAAGATAACGAGTGTATTGGTTTATCTTGCGACGTCCACTCTCACCCTCGCGCTGCATTTTCTGAAACTGCGGTACTGCCACTGCCAACAACTGCATCACGATAGATGCAGAGATGTAAGGCATTATTCCCAACGCGAAAATCGATGCATTGGAAAAAGCACCACCCGAGAACATGTTCAAGAGCGACATCAAGCCGCCACTCGTCTGTTCGTGGAGAGCCTGAAGCTTCCCGGAGTCGATGCCCGGAAGTACCACGAACGAACCGAAGCGGTAGATGGCTATGAACAAAATGGTGATTAGAAGACGCATTTTCAGGTCTTCTATTCGCCAAATGTTCTTTATGGTTTCAATGATTTTTTTCATTTTGTCAGAGTTTAGTGGCCTTACCACCTGCAGCCTCTATAGCAGCCAAAGCTGTTTTCGAGAAAGCGTTTGCTTCGACTTCGAGCTTTGCGGTCAATTCGCCATTACCCAAAATCTTGACAAGCTGTTTCTTCGAAATGTAGCCTGCCTCATGAAGTTCCTTGGGAGTAATCTTTTCAAGATTCTTGGATTCTGCCAAAGACTGCAGTACAGAAAGGTTGATAGCCTTGTACTCAACACGGAAAATATTGTTGAAGCCGTATTTCGGGAGACGGCGCTGCATAGGCATCTGACCGCCTTCGAAACCGATTTTCTTCTTATAACCGGAGCGGGCCATAGCACCCTTGTGACCGCGTGTTGAAGTTCCGCCTAGACCAGAACCCGGGCCGCGACCCAAACGACGGCGGCTATGTGTAGAACCCTTTGCCGGTTTTAATGTATGTAATTTCATCTTATTACTGTTTTAGGAGTTAATCTACTACGGTTACCAGATGGTGAACTTTGTTGATCTGGCCGCGGGTAACGGCATTGTCTTCACGCTCAACAACCCATCCAATTTTACGCAAGCCAAGCACCTTAAGTGTTGCCTTCTGATCCTTGGGTGCACCGATTTTGCTTTTAATCTGTTTAATCTTAATTGTTGCCATTGCTGTGAGTGATTTTAACCTCTGAAAACTTTTTCCATTGAAATGCCGCGGGCTTGAGCCACTTGACGCGCATCACGAATCTGGCTAAGAGCAAGTATTGTAGCCTTTACCAAATTGTGGGCGTTCGAAGAACCCTGCGATTTAGCCAGAACGTCGGTAATACCAACACTTTCCAACACTGCGCGCATAGCACCACCAGCCACAACACCGGTACCTTCGGAAGCAGGCATAAGCAAAACCTTGCTGCCGCCGAAATGAGCCAATTGTGCGTGAGGGATAGTACCATGAATAACGGGAACCTTGTAGAGATTCTTCTTGGCCGACTCAACACCCTTGGAAATAGCGGCTGTAACTTCGCCTGCCTTACCAAGGCCATAGCCGATAACGCCTTGACCGTCACCAACCACTACTATAGCCGAGAAACTGAATGTACGACCACCCTTGGTTACCTTTGTAACACGGTTGATAGCAACCAGTCTATCCTTTAATTCTTCGCTTTTTACATTAATTCTGTTTGCCATAACCATTAAAATTTAAGACCACCTTTACGGGCGCCGTCAGCCAATTCCTTAACACGACCGTGGTAAAGATAACCGTTGCGGTCGAAAACAACTGTTGTGATGCCGGCAGCAATAGCCTTGGCAGCGATATCTTCGCCTACCTTGGCAGCCTGCTCCGACTTGGTCATTTTGTCGGTGAATCCGAGCGAAGATGCTGCAACAAGCGTACGGCCTTCTTCGTCGTTAATCACTTGGGCATATATCTGCTTGTTGCTGCGGAAAACACTTAAACGCGGACGCGCTGTAGTGCCGCTCACTTTATTGCGTACCCGATATTTGATTTTCTGTCGTCTTTCTACTTTAGTCTTCATAATCTTACTTTGTTAGAAATTTTACTTAGCTCCTGCAGCCTTGCCCGACTTGCGACGTATCTGCTCGCCGATGTAAAGGATACCCTTGCCCTTGTAAGGTTCAGGCATACGGAACGAACGGATCTTGGCGCATACTTGTCCTAGCAACTGCTTGTCGCACGACTCCAAGCAAATATACGGATTTTTATTTCTTTCAGACTTGGTTTCAACCTTTATTTCGGGTGGAAGCTGAAGGAAGATGGGATGGGTATAACCAAGCGAGAACTCCATCACGTTGCCTTCGTTGGAAACACGATAACCTACACCTACAAGTTCCATTTCCTTTTTGTAGCCTGCGGTTACGCCCACTACCATAGAGTTGACCAAAGCGCGGTAGAGGCCATGGAAAGCCGACTTCTGCCTTGCGCTTACGCTGTCGTTGTTCTCATCGATAGTGAATACCACTTCGCCGTTTTCAACTTTCACGATGATAGAAGGATCTATCTTTTGGGTCAACTCACCCTTCGGGCCTTTTACGGCCACTACATTATCCTGAACCGTAACCGTTACGCCAGCAGGAATGTTAATTGGCAATTTACCTATTCTTGACATTGTTTGTCCTCCTAATTAATATACATAACACAATACCTCGCCACCTATCTTTTGAACGGATGCTTCCTTGTCGGTCATCACACCTTTCGAGGTGGAGATGATTGCGATGCCAAGGCCGTTGATTACGCGGGGCATATCCTTGTATCCGGTGTACTTACGCAAACCGGGACGCGAAACACGCGTCAAAGTCTTGATAGCGTTGGTTTTGGTGGCCGGATTGTATTTCAAAGCCACCTTGATAACGCCTTGAGGGCCTTCGTCAACGAACTTGTAGTTCAAGATGTAGCCCTTTTCGAAAAGGATCTTTGTAATGTCCTTTTTCAAATTCGACGCGGGTATCTCCACCACTCGGTGATTTGCACGAATGGCATTGCGAAGCCGTGTCAAATAATCTGCTATTGGATCTGTCATTGATTTGTTTGTTTAATTGATCGGGGACTCCCCGACAATATTAAATAAATAATTTCTTTCTTTTCGGTTTACCAACTTGCTTTCTTAACGCCTGGGATTAGTCCGCTTGAAGCCATCTCGCGGAACTGTATACGCGACAAGCCGAACATACGAAGATAGCCCTTGGGGCGACCTGTAATCTTGCAACGGTTGTGCATACGTATCGGAGATGCGTTGCGAGGAATAGCCTGCAGCTTGCGGGCAGCTTCATAAGCTTCCGCAGGATCGTCGGTGGTATTGATGATCTTCTTGAGAGCTGCACGTTTCTCAGCATACTTGGCTACCATCTTGGCACGCTTCACTTCGCGTGCCTTCATTGATTCCTTTGCCATATTGATTAATTGTTTTTAGCGTCTTTAAACGGCAATCCGAATTCCTTGAGGAGTTCATAGCCTTCCTCGTCGGTCTGGGCCGTTGTTACAAAGGTAATGTTCATTCCGTTTAGACGGTCAACACTATCGATATTGATTTCAGGGAAGATGATCTGTTCCTTGATACCAAGCGAATAGTTGCCGCGTCCATCAAGTTTGCTTTCAATACCCTTGAAATCGCGGATACGTGGGAGAGCAACGCGGATAAGTTCTTCAAGGAACTCGTACATACGCTCACGGCGAAGTGTAACTCTTACGCCGATAGGCATCTTTTTACGAACCTTAAAGTTGGCTATATCCTTCTTCGACAAAGTTGCAACTGCTTTTTGGCCGGTAATTGTAGTAAGTTCCTCAATTGCCTTGTCAATAATCTTCTTGTCCTGTGTAGCGTCACCGAGGCCCTCGTTGATAACAATCTTCTTGAGCACGGGAATTTGCATGGACGAAGAGTAGTTGAACTTCTTCATAAGAGCCGGAGCAATACGCTCGGCATAAACCTGTTTTAGACTTGCGGTATTACTCATTACTTGATTTCCTCCCCTGATTTTTTGGAATAGCGCACGAGTTTGCCTTCATCATTGCGACGACGCCCTATGCGCGTGGGCTTGCCGCTCTTCGGGTCGATAACATTGAGGTTCGAAATATGGATAGGAGCCTCCATTTTTATAATACCGCCCTGAGGAGTCTTGGCAGAGGGTTTCTGCGATTTAGACACCATATTGACACCTTCAACGATTGCACGCTGCTCATCTACGAACACCTTGAGCACCTTGCCCTTTTGGCCGCGGTTCTCGCCGGAATTAACATAGACGGTGTCACCCTTTTTGATATGTAATTTACTCATTTCTGCTTGTTGTTAAAGTACTTCGGGTGCTAACGACACAACTTTCATATTAACTGCACGAAGTTCACGGGCCACAGGGCCGAAAATACGGCTTCCGCGCAGTTCGCCTGAGCCATTCAACAATACGCAAGCATTGTCGTCAAAACGAATGCACGAACCGTCGGCACGATGAATTTCCTTGCTGGTGCGAACGATCAAAGCACGCGACACTGTTCCCTTCTTCATATCGCTGGAAGGTATCACGTTTTGAACGGCAACAACAATGACATCACCTACAGTGGCATAACGACGCTTGGTTCCGCCGAGTACACGAATGCACACCGCTTCACGGGCGCCACTATTGTCGGCCACGTTAAGTCTTGTTTCTACCTGTATCATTTTTACTTAGCTTTTTCTACGATTTCTACTAATCTCCACCTCTTGGTTTTGCTCAAGGGACGGGTTTCCATAATCAAGACTGTATCGCCGATATTGCATTCGTTTTTCTCGTCGTGCACATGATACGATTTAGTCTTCGACACAAACTTGCCGTAGATGGGGTGCATTTCCTTGAACTTAGCCTCAACAACAACGGTTTTGTCCATTTTGTTGCTTACCACCACACCTTGGCGGGTTTTTCTCAAATTTCTTTCTTCCATTGTTACCTGCCTGTTTATTTGTTAAGTTCTCTTTGACGCAAAACGGTTTTGATGCGTGCTATATTGCGGCGAGCATCCTTGATACGAGCAGGATTCTCTACGGGAGAAATGGCATGGTTGAGCTTCAACTGATGATAGTTTGCCTCTTCGGTTTCAAGGCGTTCTACCAACTCATTAGTAGGAAGTTCCTTAATTTCTGCAATCTTCATAATCATGCGTTTTTATCGTAATCGCGTCGTACAACAAATTTAGTGGTTATTGGGAGTTTCTGGGCAGCAAGACGCAAAGCTTCCTTAGCCACCTCGTAAGAAACACCTTCTACCTCAAAGATAATGCGTCCCGGAGTAATCGGGAATACATATCCTACAGGATCACCCTTACCTTTACCCATACGCACATCTGCAGGCTTCTTGGTAATTGGTTTATCAGGGAATATGCGAATCCAAATCTGACCTTCACGCTGCATGTAACGTGACACGGCAACACGAGCGGCCTCTATCTGACGCTGATTTATCCACTCGGTTTCAAGGCTCTTGATTCCAAAGCTTCCAAACGCCAGTTGATTTCCTCTCTGGGCGTTACCTTTGCAACGTCCCTTTTGAGGCCTTCTGTATTTAGTTCTTTTAGGTTGTAACATTTCTTAATTGATTAGCGGTTATTGTTTCTTCTCTTGCCGAAGCCGCGACGGCGTTCGCCACCCTGACGACCGTTGTCCTTCTGTTGAGCATAATTGGGAGCAAGATCCACCTTCTGGTATATTTCACCACGGCAAATCCACACCTTGATGCCAAGAAGACCAACCTTTGTGAGAGCGGTTGTCTGGCAATAATCAATATCTGCACGGAAAGTGTGAAGCGGGGTACGACCCTCCTTGTACATTTCCTGACGTGCCATTTCTGCACCATTCAGACGACCTGCGATGTGCACTTTGATACCTTCGGCACCAGCACGCATCGTGTTCTGAATAGCCATCTTGATCACACGGCGATAAGCCATCTTGCCTTCAATCTGGCGAGCAATGGTCTTACCTACAATCTGAGCGTCAAGGTCGGGTTTCTTAACTTCAAAGACGTTAACTTGAATATCTTTATTAGTGATTTTCTTCAGTTCCTCTTTGAGCTTGTCAACTTCCTCGCCACCCTTGCCTATGATAAGACCCGGACGAGAAGTGCAGATTGTTACAGTAACAAGTTTAAGTGTGCGCTCAATGACTATTTTCGAAACTGCATTGCCTGCAGCCCGAGCGTCAAGACGCGTTTGAATATACTTACGTATTTTGCTATCCTCAACGATGTTTTCGGGATAGCTGCGCTCTCCGAACCAATTGGAATCCCAACCGCGGATAATGCCAAGTCTATTGCTAATCGGATTTACTTTCTGTCCCATAATCTTAGTTATTTGTCATTTTTTGTTCCGACGAACAATGTAACATGGTTAGAACGCTTGCGGATACGATAGCCACGTCCTTGTGGAGCAGGACGCATGCGCTTCAGAGTGACTCCCTCATCGACGAAAATCTTTGTAATGAAGAGTTCGCCTTCTTCAGCCTTGCGGTCATTTTTAGCTTCCCAATTGCTGATAGCCGAGCGCAGGAGCTTCTCTACATGTACAGAAGCTGCCTTAGCGGAAAAGCGAAGCGTACCAAGAGCACGGTTTACCTCCATTCCACGCACCATATCCACTACATAACGCATCTTGCGGGGTGAGGAGGGAATGCCGTTAAGCTTGGCAAAGTACTGGGTCTTGCGGCTCTCTTTAATAGCCTGTGCCGCTAATCTTTTTCTTTTTCCCATTATCTATTATTCTTTATTTTTCTTTTTACCTGCCTCTGCGGTTACTTCTTGTTGTTACCAGCATGACCGCCGAATCTACGTGTGGGTGCGAACTCGCCAAGCTTATGTCCCACCATGTTCTCAGTAACGTAAACAGGGATGAACTTATTACCATTATGGACAGCAATGGTGTGACCCACGAAATCAGGGGAAATCATTGAAGCCCTGGACCATGTCTTAACAACGCTTTTCTTGCCGCTTTCGTTCATGGCAAGAATTTTCTTCTCCAAAGTAACTGCGATGTACGGTCCTTTTTTTAATGAACGACTCATAATTTACTCTCTTAACAGTTATTTCTTAGCGTTTGCCCTTTCAATGATATACTTGTTGGATGCCTTCTTCGGAGCTCTTGTCTTGAGACCCTTAGCATACAAACCGTTTCTCGAACGAGGATGACCTCCAGACTGACGTCCTTCACCACCACCCATCGGGTGATCAACCGGGTTCATAACAACACCACGGTTGTGAGGACGGCGTCCAAGCCAACGAGTACGACCTGCCTTACCGGAACTTTCAAGCGCATGGTCGGAATTTCCGACACTGCCGATAGTTGCCTTGCAAGCACTTAGAATCTGGCGAGTTTCACCAGAGGGCAATTTAATAACGCAGTAACGGCCTTCACGCGATGTGAGCTGGGCGAAATTTCCTGCTGAGCGTACGAGTCTTGCACCCTGTCCGGGGCGAAGTTCTATATTATGAATCACAGTACCCACGGGAATGTTCTGAAGCGGAAGAGTATTTCCCACTTCAGGAGCGGCTTGTGCACCCGACATTACGGTTGCACCTACCTTCAGTCCGTTGGGAGCTAAGATATATCTTTTTTCACCATCAGCGTAGAAGAGCAAAGCTATACGAGCCGAACGGTTGGGATCGTATTCGATTGTCTTCACAACTGCGGGTACACCATCTTTCTCTCTTCTGAAGTCAACAAGACGTAGTTTGCGCTTGTGGCCACCGCCACGATAACGCACCGTCATTTTGCCTACATTGTTGCGGCCGCCGGTAGAGCGCTTGCCGTAAACGAGAGATTTCTCTGGTACGGATGCAGTAATTTCTTCGAACGTACCAATAATTTTATGTCTCTGACCTGGTGTAGTAGGTTTAATTTTACGTACTGCCATATCTTATCAAATGTTGCTATAAAAGTCAATTGTATCGCCGTCTTTCAAAGTAACGACAGCTTTCTTAAAGGCATTTGTGCGGCCCTTGGTAAATCCAGAGCGAGTGTAACGGCTCTTGTTTTTGCCTGCATACACCATAGTGCTGATACCGACAACGCTTACATTATAAAGGCTCTCGATTTCTTCTTTAATCTGAACCTTGTTGGCCTGAGGGTTTACGATGAAACCATATTGCTTCTCTTTCTCGGTCAGACGGTTCATTTTCTCGGTGACCAGCGGACGAATTATATATTTCATGATTAAGCCTCCTTTTGGTTAAATGTATCGTTGATTTCTTTGACGCTCTTCTCGGTAAGAAGTATCACTCCTGCATCGAGAACAATGTAGGTATTGAGAGTCTTTGCTACGGTTACCTTCGTGCCGGGCAAGTTACGTCCGGAAAGATATACGTTGCGGTCTACATCGGGAAGAACTACGAGAGACTTCTTGTCGCTAACCTTGAGGTTATTCAGAAGTTCAATGTAACTCTTGGTTTTGGGTGCCTCAAAAGTAAAATCCTCTACAACTATAATTGAATTTTCCTGTGCCTTATAGCTAAGAGCCGAACGACGGGCAAGAGCTTTGACTTTCTTATTGAGCTTAAAGCCATAATCACGAGGTTTGGGACCAAACACGCGAGCACCGCCTACCAACAGCGGGGAATTGATATCACCGCGACGAGCTCCGCCACCACCTTTCTGACGGCCAAGTTTGCGGGTAGAGCCATTGATCTCGCTTCTTTCCTTCGACTTGGCGGTACCTTGACGACGATTGGCCATATACTGCTTCACAGCAAGATAAATAGCGTGGTTGTTGGGTTCGATGCCATATATACTGTCGTCAAGAGTTACTTTGCGACCAGTGTCTTCTCCTTTTATATTATATACGCTAAGTTCCATTATTTCTTGAGAATTAAGATTGAACCTTTGCATCCGGGAACAGAACCTTTTATCAGCAAGAGGTTGCTCTCAGGAATAACTTTAAGTATCTGCAGGTTGTGGGTAGTTACACGCTCGTTGCCCATTTGGCCACCCATGCGCATACCTTTGAAAACCTTTGCAGGATAAGAGCAGGCACCGATTGAACCCGGTTTTCTGAGACGGTCGTCCTGACCGTGGGTAGTCTGTCCAACGCCTCCGAAACCGTGACGTTTAACTACACCCTGAAAACCATGTCCTTTAGACGTGCCGGTTACGTCAACGAAGTTTGCACCTTCGAAAAGTGAAACTGTGACGATGTCGCCTAAATTCAACTCATTGTCAAAATCAGTGAACTCGGCCAAGTGGCGCTTGGGAGTGGTGCCCGCTTTTTTGAAGTGTCCTTCCATAGGCTTTGTGGTATTCTTTGCCTTAGCCTCCTGGAAACCGAGTTGGACAGCAGCATAGCCATCCTTCTCAACACTCTTCACCTGTGTCACCACACAAGGGCCAGCTTCGATAACAGTGCATGGCACATTCTTGCCATCAGCACTGAAAACGGATGTCATTCCGATTTTCTTTCCTAATAATCCTGGCATTTCAGTAATTTATTTGAGTGATATGATTGTTTGATTCGTTTACTATACCTTGATTTCAACCTCTACGCCACAGGGAAGTTCAAGCTTCATAAGTGCGTCTACAGTCTTAGATGTAGAACTGTATATATCAATAAGACGCTTGTAGCTCGAAAGTTCAAACTGCTCACGTGCTTTCTTGTTTACGAAAGTACTGCGGTTCACAGTTATGATGCGCTTGTGTGTAGGGAGAGGAATCGGTCCGCTCACAATAGCGCCTGTAGCCTTAACGGTTTTCACGATTTTCTCGGCAGACTTTTCTACCAGCGAATAATCGTAGGATTTCAATTTGATTCTAATTTTTTGACTCATTGTTTTTGTTATTGTTTTGCAACTTTCGGGTAGGGTTAAGAGTCATTCGTTAACCCCACCATTCAGGAGCATTATTTCTTATTTGAGCAACTCAACGTGGCCTTTTACTTCTTCAAGCACCTTCTGCGCAATAGATGTCGACACAGGAGCATGGTGATCGTACTGCATCGACGATGTAGCGCGACCCGAAGTGATAGTACGCAGAGTAGTTACATATCCAAATGTCTCAGCCAACGGAACGAGAGCCTTCACAATACGGCCACCGCTACGATTAGCATCCATACCTTCTACCTGACCACGGCGCTTGTTAAGGTCACCGATTACATCGCCCATATTGTCTTCAGGGCAATCTACCTCAAGACGCATAATGGGCTCCATAAGCATAGGTCCTGCCTTAGCGCAAGCATTCTTGTAAGCGTTTATTGCTGCTACTTCGAACGACAACTGATCGGAGTCAACTGGATGGAACGAGCCGTCAAGAAGTTCAACCTTGAGACCTACCATAGGATATCCTCCAAGCACACCATTCTTCATTGCAGACTCAAAGCCTTTTTGTACTGAAGGGATAAATTCCTTGGGGATATTACCACCGGTAACTTTGTTGACGAACTGAAGATTACCTTCTTTGAAATCGGGGTCCAAAGGTCCTACGTTTACTATGATGTCAGCGAACTTACCGCGACCACCAGTCTGCTTCTTGTAAACTTCGCGCAAGTTGACAGTTTTGGAAATCGCTTCTTTATAGTTAACCTGAGGCTTACCTTGGTTGCACTCTACATTGAATTCACGGCGCAAACGCTCAATGATAATATCAAGGTGAAGTTCACCCATACCAGATATAATTGTCTGGCCACTCTGTTCATCGGTACGGACCGTAAATGTCGGATCTTCCTCTGCAAGTTTTGCAAGACCGTTAGAAAGTTTATCAAGGTCTTTCTGTGTCTTAGGTTCAACAGCTATACCGATCACGGGATCGGGGAAGTCCATAGACTCAAGCACTATCGGTGCATCTTCGTCTGCCAAAGTATCACCGGTACGTACATCCTTAAAGCCGATTCCTGCGCCTATATCGCCAGCGCTGATAACCTCCACAGGATTCTGTTTGTTGGAGTTCATCTGGAACAGACGCGAGATACGCTCTTTCTTGCCCGAACGAACATTGTATACATACGAGCCGGCCGACACTTTACCCGAATAAACACGGAAGAAAGTAAGGCGGCCCACATACGGATCAGTTGCAATTTTGAATACTAGTGCCGAAGTATGCTCTTCCTCGGCAGGACGGCGGTCTTCTTCTTCGCCGGTAGCGGGATTTGTACCTACGATATTTGGAGTATCAACCGGAGACGGAAGGAACATGCAGACATAGTCGAGCAAGGTCTGAACGCCCTTGTTCTTGAATGCCGAGCCGCAAGTCATAGGAGTGAGCTTCTGCGACAGTGTGCCTTTACGGATAGCAGCTATAATCTCTTCAGCAGAAATCTGAGAAGGATCTTCAAAGAATTTCTCCATAAGAGTGTCATCGCATTCTGCTGCCTGTTCCACCATCTTATCGTGCCATTCCTGAGCCTCAGCCTGAAGGTCTGCAGGGATTTCACCGACTTCAAATTCAGCGCCCTGAGTTTCATCGTTCCAAATGATAGACTTCATTTGGATGAGGTCAACAACACCCTTGAAATTTTCCTCTGCACCTATAGGTATTGAAACCACGCATGGATTGGCATGAAGAACGCTCTTCATTTGGCTTACCACCTCGAAGAAATCAGCACCCGAACGGTCCATCTTGTTTACAAACGCAATACGAGGAACATTGTACTTGTCAGCCTGACGCCACACAGTTTCACTCTGAGGCTGCACTCCGCCTACTGCACAATATGTAGCGACTGCGCCATCAAGTACACGCAATGAACGCTCCACCTCAGCAGTAAAGTCTACGTGTCCCGGAGTGTCGATAAGGTTTATTTTAAATGTTTTGTTATCCCAATTCCAATATGTGGTTGTAGCAGCAGAAGTAATGGTAATACCTCTCTCCTGCTCTTCTTCCATCCAGTCCATGGTAGCTGCACCCTCGTGTACCTCACCGATTTTATGGGTTTTACCCGTGTAGAAAAGGATACGTTCCGAAGTAGTGGTTTTACCGGCATCAATGTGAGCCATGATGCCGATATTACGCGTAAGATTCAAATCTACTTTAGCCATTTTTCACTCCTTAATCTTAGAATCTGAAATGTGCGAACGCACGGTTAGCCTCAGCCATACGGTGCATATCCTCCTTACGTTTATACGCTCCGCCCTGTTCATTATATGCATCCATAATTTCTGCTGCAAGTTTATCGGCCATCGATTTGCCGCTACGCTTACGTGCAAAATTAATCATATTCTTCATCGACACAGACTCCTTACGGTCGGGGCGTATTTCGGTAGGCACCTGAAAAGTAGCACCACCTATTCGACGCGACTTCACCTCCACTTGGGGAGTAATCTTGTCAAGAGCCGACTTCCAGATTTCAAGAGCCGATTTTTCAGCATCCTTATTCTTTTCACCAACTATATTGAGGGCCGCATAGAATATCTTGTACGAAGTATTCTTTTTGCCATCATACATAAGATGGTTAACAAACTTGGAAACCTTCTGGTCTCCATAAACGGGATCCGGAAGGATCACACGTTTCTTTGGTTTTGCTTTTCTCATTTTGCTTTAGCGATAATTGATTTGGGGCTGCTAATATTTTATTTTGACTTCAACGTCCCCTCTGGGAGCGTTTACTCAACCTTTCCTATTTTGCTTCCTCGCAAACCAAATGATTAAACTTACTTCTTAGCTGCTTTAGGTTTCTTGGCACCATATTTCGAACGGCGCTGAGTACGATTGGCAACACCAGCCGTATCAAGCGTACCGCGCACGATGTGATAACGTACACCTGGAAGGTCCTTCACACGACCACCACGCACCAACACGATGCTATGCTCCTGAAGATTATGGCCTTCTCCCGGTATATAGGAGTTCACCTCCTTGGAGTTAGTCAAACGTACACGCGCAACCTTACGCATTGCTGAATTAGGCTTTTTAGGAGTCGTGGTATAAACACGCACGCACACTCCACGCCTTTGAGGACACGAATCCAAAGCGGGCGATTTACTCTTGTCCACCATGACCTTTCTGCCCTTTCTTACTAATTGTTCAATAGTAGGCATTTCGTTGTTTTTTAATTACTTATATATTATATTTTCCTAATTATCGATCGTTCGCAACAGTGCACAATACACCATTTCGGGCTGCAAAGTTACCAATATTTTTTTGATTTACAAAGACATTAAACAACCTAACTAACCGAAAAATAGCGCCTTTGCACGCCATCGCGAATAGTTCCACAAACTGCAAAAAACGATAACTCGCAATAATTCAAACGCTTAACTATCATCTATCCGTACTTTGAGACATGATTAGCTCTTTTCTTTTAACTACATTTAACTATAC
>CAZDOH010000017.1:0-26918 GCA_964507005.1 uncultured Prevotella sp.
CCGTTCATGTCGCAGTTAGCGGAGCAGTGCATAGAAGCGATTCCCTTGAGGGGGAGGTAGTAGTTCTGCATTGAGAACATACCTTTCTTCATTTCGCCGCCGTACCATGTGTTGATGATAACCTGCTCGCGTGTTGTGGTATTGAATGCTACGCAAGTTTCGGAGTTGAGGCCGAGTTCCTTGTAGTTTTCAACTTTGGCTTTCGATGCGTTGTAGATTACGAAGTTGGGTTCGAAGTTGTCGAGTTCTTCTTCTGTGGGGCGGATGAACATGTTGGTAACGAAGTGTGCCTGCCATGCAACCTCAACGATGAAACGCACTGCAAGACGGGTAGCCTTGTTGGCACCGCAGAATGCGTCTACTACATAAAGCTTTTTGTTCGAAAGTTCAGACTTGGCGATTTCCTTAACCTTTGCCCATACTTCTTCGCTCATGGGGTGGTTGTCGTTCTTGTATTCTTCGCTTGTCCACCATACGTTGTCGTGCGACTGTGCATCGTCTACGATGTATTTGTCTTTGGGCGAGCGGCCTGTGTATATGCCGGTCATTACGTTTACGGCGCCAAGTTCGGTTACCTGACCTTTGTCGTAGCCTGTGAGTTCGGGTTTTGTTTCTTCGTTGAACATCACCTCGTAGGAAGGATTGTGCAGAACCTCGGTTGCACCGGTGATTCCGTACTTTGCTTCCAAATCTGACTTCTGAAATCTTGCCATAATGTTTGGATTTTATTGATAGTTGTAATATGTTTCTGTGTAGCTGTAGGGAATTTGGTCCCAGTTATTCAACTTACGACACAAAAGTACTTATTTCCCGAATACGGCTGAAACGGGAAGCGTTATTAATTCAAAACGTGAAGTCTGCAATGGCCAAAAAAATGTTTTTGCTTTGCAAGTGCTTGATATTTGACATTTTTAGTTAGCAACCGCTTGCAATTAATCTCCGCTTTTCAGCCTTTGCCAGTCAGCCAAGTCGTTTCCTTCGAGCAGAAGGGTGCCTATCTGCATCAGTACGTATTTCTTCCATTCCAATATCATGGCGCGGTAGTCTTCTTCGTTCATGTTGAACCACGACACAAACATGTTTTTTGTAATAAAGGGAAAGGCTATGTTGCCGTAGAATGCGGTGAAAACCATGTACATGGGTACTTTCTGCAGATGGCCAGCCTGCATTTCGGCATTGAGTGCATCGCGCACGAGCGAAAACACCTTGTCGTAGTGCATTTCTCTTGCCGTGGAAATGAAATGGTCGACATCACGCTGTATTTCCGAAATGATGAAACCCGGAATCTGCGGATTCTCAAGAAAACGTTCGAAATACTCGTCAACCACAAGCGAAAGTTTTTCTATAAGGGGCTGGCTGCCCGACATTATTTCGCTGAGCCGCGGCATTAGTGTCTCTACTATCGACGAGAATACGGCTCGGAACATTACGTCCTTGTTGGCGAAGTAGTAGTGGAGCGTGGAGCGGTTGACGTTGGCGGCTTCAGCTATGTCGCACATAGTGGTGTCTTCGAACCCTTTTTCTATAAATAACCGGCGCGCGGTGTCTATCATTAAAAGTTCCTGCCGGCTGTATGTTCTGTCGCTCATATAGCCTGTTTTATATTGTCGATAAACAGCAACAGGCGGTTCACGATGTTCACGTCGCTCACCGAACTGTCGAAGTCAAGCGACAGGATGTTCATCTGCGGGAACATGGTTTTGATTTTCTTTTCTATGCCTTTCTCTATGATATGGTTGGCGATGCAGCCGAAGGGTTGCAGGCTTACGACATGGTTGATGCCGTGTTCGGCATAGGTTGCCATTTCGCCGGCAATAAGCCACCCTTCTCCGAATTGGGCATTGAGCGAAATCAGTTTTGAAGCGCGTTCGCCTTTTTCGCGTATGTCATCGAACGGCATATAATATCTGAATGCCGATGCTGCCTGGTTGAATAGGGAGATGCGTTTCTGCACTTTGCGGTAAAGCCAGTTGACCACGGCATCGGGCATCCGCTTGCGCTGCAGAAGCGTGCGGTTTTTCGTTTCGCGGTTCACGAAGCTCTGTGTGAAGAAGTCGGTGATAAGCGGCGGCACTACCTCCAGGTTTTTCGATATCAGCCACTCGGTGACATTCTTCTGGGCATAAGGGTTGAACTCGAGGAATATCTCGCCGACAACCCCCACTTTGGCAGTGTCGCGGTCCAGACAGATGGAGTTGAATTTTTTGGCGGCCTCGCGCACCAGTTCAAGAATACCATCGGTATCACTAGCTTCAACAAGAGGCTTGGCGCGGTCAAGAAACTCGTCTTTCAGCTTTTTTGCAATGCCTTTCCTGTTTTCGCGCACTACGGCGGCATAGTACATCTTTGCTATCACGTCGCTGTAGAGCATGGCGGCGAGAGCCACCGGCAACAGCTTTTTCCAGGGCATTTTGAAACCGGGCTGGTCGTTGCTTATGCCGCTTCCGAACGACAGTGAAACGACGGGCGTGTTGGTGTAGCCGCTCGACAGAAGTGCACGCTTTATTAGGGCAATGTAGTTGCTGGCGCGGCACTGGCCTCCCGTCTGGGTAATGGCAACGGCAGTTGTGTCGGGGTCGTACATCCCGCTGCGGAATGCCTTGATTACATCGCCTACAATAAGCGTGGCGGGATAGCATACCTCGTTGTTCGAGAATTTCAGCCCCAGGTCGTCCGATATGCTGTCGCTCATCGGAAGGTTTACAACGTTGTAGCCGGCCACTTTCATCGCCGAAGGTATCAGCGGTGACAGAAATGGGGTAAAGAACGGGGCTATTATAGTGCGTCGGCGTTCGGCCTTTGTGAATATGGGAGTGGTTTGGAAAGGAACGGCATTGCCCTGTTTTTCACCGTGGCTTATCTTGAGGCTCTCAATAAGCGAACGTACGCGTAGTTTTATTGACCCGACATTGTTGACATCGTCGATTTTGAGAAGGGTCAGGTTTTTGTGGAATCTTCCGAGCGTTGCCCGCACTTCGTTGGTGAGAAACGCGTCCGGGCCGCAACCGAACGAAGTGAGCTGCATGTACTGCACGTCACTGCCTTGAAGTCCCACCCATTTTGCGGCTTTCAGAATCCTGTTGGGATATGCCCATTGCGAAAGGTAGATTGTGTCGTCAATGGAAATGTTTTCGCCGTAGACAATGTCGTCGGTGATGACATTGACGCCCATCGCCGCTGCCATCTCGCCGATGTTGTGCTGGATGAGCGGATCGGTGTGGTATGGGCGTCCGGCAAGCATTATGGTAAGCCGTTTTTCCTGACGTCCTTTTTCAAGTATGCCGCGGTTTATTTCGGCCAGGTGGATGCGGTATTGCTCCTGCGCTTTGGCGGCGGCGGTGAATGCCTTGTGTACGGTTTTTGCCGGTATCCCGAATTTACTCAACCAAGTTTCCAATTGCTTGCGCAGCAATTTGGGGTCCTTGAACGTTATCACTGGACTTTCAATCGGCACTTTGGGCGACTGCGAACTGCCCACCACTTCGGAGTATCCCGACACGATGGGACAGTTGTAACTGTTCTGATGCCCTTTTTCCATGCGCTCGTAAACTACGAACGGCATAAATATCCGGTCAACCCCCTTACGCTCCAAGTCGGCAATGTGGCTGTGCACCAGCTTAGCCGGGAAGCAGATATTGTCGCTCATTACGCACCGGGCAGTGTGCTCGTATTCTGTATAGCTTGAATCGGCCGACAGCACAGTGCGTATGCCGCACATGTTCAGAAGCGTGTGCCAGAACGGGTAATCTTCGTACATGTTGAGGCAGCGCGGTATTCCCATTGTGAAAAGGGGCTCGCGGCCGTTGTCGGTATTGTCGGTCTCCTCGCGGTTGAAGAGCAAGGCGTATTTCAGAGGATAGGCATTGCTGCCGGCCTTTTGTTTGGAACCTTGGTTGGAGAATATTTTTTCGCACCGGTTGCCCGAATAGTAGCGGCGGTTTCCGGGGAAAAGATAATGTATTACGGTGCATTGGTTCTCGCATCCGCGGCATTGTGTGCGGCGGGTGGTGTATTTTGCTCCTGCCAGCATGCGATCCAGGCTGCCTGCCGTTTGGGCCTTGTGGCTTATGGCGTAGAGCGCGCATCCTGCAGCGCCCATCAGTTCTGGGCAGTCGCTGCGGTTGACTTTTGTGTCGGCTAACTTTTCAAGCGCTCTTACTATTGAGTCGTTTCGCATTGTGCCGCCCTGGACAACAACGTGCTTGCCAAGCTCTGCGGCGTTTTTCAGTTGCAGCACTTTGTACAGGCAGTTCTTGATTACGCTGTATGAAAGTCCGGCAGCTATGTCGGCAACAGTTGCTCCTTCGCGTAACACTTGCTTTACTTTCGAGTTCATAAACACGGTGCAGCGGGTGCCGAGGTCGCACGGCGCTTTCGAAGAACATGCTGCCTTTGCGAATTCGTCTACGCTATAGTCGAGCGACTTTGCAAAAGTGCTGATGAACGAGCCGCAGCCCGATGAGCAGGCTTCGTTGATTTCTATGCGGTTAATTACTCCTTTGTCAACGAATATGGCTTTCATGTCCTGGCCGCCAATGTCGAGAATGAATGACACTTCTGGACTGATGCTGCGTGCAGCGAGGTAATGGGCTATGGTTTCTATTATGCCGTCGTTAAGACCGAATGCGGCGCGTATCAAGTCTTCGCCGTAGCCGGTGGAGCACGATCCGGCAATGCTTAGGTCTGTGCCTGTTTCGCGGCATTTGTCGTGAAGTTGCTCAAGTCCTTTTTCTACAGTGCCGATTGGGTCGCCGTCGTTGTTGTGGTAGAAGGAAAAGAGCATTTCGCCTTCGGGCGACAGCGCTACGATTTTCGTTGTGGTAGACCCTGAGTCGATGCCGATGTAGGCTTCCTGTGTTCCTGGCTTTAAGTCTGCGCGGCGGAATGCCTTGCCGCCCAAATGGCTTCGCCACTGCGCATATTCGTCAATGTCGTTGAATATGGCAGGAAGACTTTGGTATGAGTGGGTTTTGAGCGAGAGGCTTTCGGTAGTGAGTGCGGCAAATCCGGCGGCCGTTGTTTCCATTGCCCCGTCGGCAAGCGCTGCGCCCCATGCCGGAATGATGCTTCCATCTTCGGGGAGTATGAGGTCGCTGTCGCTGAGATGCAGATATTCGGTAAAGGCTTTCTGCAGGGCTGAAAGAAAAGTAAGCGGTCCTCCGCAGAACATTACGGGCGCGGTGATGTCGCATCCGTGGGCAAGGGTAGTGACTGTCTGCACGGCTACGGCGTGGAATATCGAAGCGGCAATGTCTTCGCGCGGCACATTCTTGGCAATGAGGTTCTGTATGTCGGTCTTGCTGAACACACCGCATCGTGATGCCATCGGGTAAATTTGCGTGGAACGCAGGGCCAGCGCGTTGAGCTCGTCATTGCTTACGTCAAGGAGTATGGCCATTTGGTCGATGAATGCCCCGGTGCCTCCGGCGCAGTTGCCGTTCATGCGCAGGTCTCCGGTATGCCCGTCGTTGAAGAATACTACTTTCGCGTCTTCGCCTCCGATATCAATCATCGTACGGGTTTCGGGGTGGGCCTGGCGAACGTAGTTTGTGGCAGCCACCACTTCCTGTACGAATGGCACCTTGCAGCGTTCGCTTACACCCATGCCTACGCTTCCCGTGATGCTTACGCTTATTGGGGCATTGCCCGCGAGCTGTTTCAAGTCGTTTGAGAATGTCGCAAGGCAGTCTTTTACACGGGCCTGATGCCGTACGTAATTGCGGTAGACAAGTTGGCCGGCAGCGTCGAGGGCTACTATCTTGGCGGTTGTGGAACCGATGTCTATTCCGACTCTGTATGAGGTCATAAATCTTTTTATCTATAGGGCTGACACTTGTGTCAGCCGGATGCAAATGTATGAATATATTTTGTTTGCGTTTTGTGAGAATCTGACGATTTGGGATATTTAATGCATTTGCACGGTAAAATGTAAACCACGCTTTGCCCATTGGCGGATTTGTGAAGCGGTGTTTCGAAATTACCAGAATCTTTCCAGGACACATGATACTGCTTGGCGCAAAAATACTGCCTGCAAAGTATTGTGCCGATTCGGTATATGGGAAAAAGACGAGGGGCGCATCTTTTTTCGGATGCACCCCTCGTGAGAAATAAGTGTTTTGTATGCGGCTTATTTCAAGCCGAGTTTTTCGCGTATTTTCTTTGTAACGTCTTCGCTGAGGGTGTTGCTGATGTAGGGTATGCCACCGGTGATGTCCATGATGTATACGTATTTTCCTTCATCGCCCACTGCTTTCACAGCGTTTACGATTTTGGTGGTGATGTCGCGCATCTTTACTGCAGATGCCGACTGCAGTGAGTCGCGGTCATCGTTGGAAGTCTGCTGTATGCGCTGGTAGAGCGTTTGCAGTTCTTCTTCGCGGCGTTTTTTTACGTTGTCGGGCAACGAGTCGTGCTGGCGTTCGTATTCCTGGCTTTTTTTGGTAAGCTCGTCCTGCATGCGCTTGATTTCGTCCTCGAATTGCTTGGAGAGGTTCTGCAGTTCGGTCTGCGACTTTTCGTACTCCGGCATTGCCTTTACGATTTCCGACGAATCGAAGTGGCCGAACTTCTGTGCAAATAGGCTCAACGGTAAGAACAGGAGAGCCGTAAGAATTACCTTTTTCATTTTATGTTCAGTTTCTTTTTGTTGTTGTCTTGTTTGTACAGGCTGCAAATATAGTGATATTAATTGGAATAGCCTAATTTGGAAAGAACCTCATTGGAGATGTCTATTTTGGGCGACGCGAAGATTATTCCGGTATCAGACGCTCTGTCGAGAACCAATTGGTAGCCCTTGTTTTGCGATATTTCCTTTATCGCATTGTAGATTTCGTCTTGTATGGGTTGTACAAGGCTTTCGCGCTTCTTGTACAGTTCGCCTTCGGGCGCAAAGTATTTTCGCTTCATTTCCGCAGCTTCCTTTTCTTTGTCCACAATGGCTTGTTCGCGTTGTTTTTTCTGTTCCACGGAGAGGAATACTGCTTCGTTCTGGTAGTTCTTGTAGAGAGTCTGTGCTTGGTTTTGCACCGCTTCCACTTCGGCCTGCCATTTCTTAGACTGTTGGTTGAGTTGCTCGTTGGCTCGCTCGTATGCAGGGATGTTTTTTAGGATGTACTCCATGTCGACAAGAGCATACTTTTGTGCCTGCGCCTGTGCGAAGCAACCGGTTGCAACCGCAAGCGCGATGATGAAGTTGCGTAGTGTTTTCATTGCTTTTGGTTTTTGTTGATGTATCGTGTGTTTTAGAATTCTTGACCAATAATGAAGTGGATGTGCGAACCGCCGTTCTTGGCCGACCCGAATACCTTGTCGAAGCCGTAGGCCCAGTCAAGGCCCATAAGTCCTACCATGGGCAGGTAGATGCGCACGCCCACACCCGCCGAGCGCTTCATGTCGAACGGATTGAATTTTTTGACGTCGGTCCATGCATTGCCGCCTTCGGCAAATGCGAGGGCGTAGATGTTGGTCTGCCCCTTGAGCATGAGGGGATAGCGCAACTCGACCGAAAGACGGCTATAGGCGTAGCCTTCTGAACCGTAGGGTGTGAGGCATCCGTTTTCGTAGCCGCGCAATCCAATGGTTTCGGTGGCGTAGCCCGACGAATATCCCGACATTCCGTCACCGCCCATATAGAATGTTTCGAAGGGCGACTTTTTGTATTTGTTGTAGTGGCCGAGAATGCCGAAATCCGTACGCGTCATGAGTACCGGGCATTTGTTCTTTCCGGTAAGGGCCGTGTAGGTGCGCAACTTGAATTTCCATTTGTGGTATTCCACCCAACGGTACTTTTCCTGCATCTCGCGGTTGTAAGATGAAGAGCGGTAGTCGAGTGCCAGCGATTTGTAGTCTTTGTTGTCCCAAAGCGAGTAGGGAGGGGTGGCTGCTACTGAAAGCACGAAGTCGGAGCCTTTGCGCGGGAAAATGGGGTTGTCGGTGGAGTTGCGCGAAAGCGTCAGGCTTACGTTGAAGTTGTTGCAGACACCGTCGGTGATGATGAAATACTGCCACGACTTGAGGTCGTATCTTTGGAAAGTGGCTTCGGCAGTAAGCGAGAAGTAGTCGTCGGGCCAGCGCAGACGCTTGCCCCATCCGAGTGATACACCATATATCTTGACATATTTGTCGGGGTCGTAGTAGCTGTAGTTGTTGTAGTAGCCGCCCGATGTTCCGTAGCCGTAAAGATAGCTTTGGTAATTGTTCCAGTAGGAACTGTTGTAATAGTTGCTGTTCACGTCGGTTTGCTTCGAGAAGAAGGCTGACAGCGAGAGCGAATTCGGGCGCTTCCCTCCAAACCACGGGTCAAGGAAATTGAAAGAGTAGTTTTGGTAGTAGGTACCGTTGGTTTGTGCAGAGAGCGATAGTTGCTGTCCATCGCCCTGCGGGAAAAGGGCGCGGCGGTTCTTGCTGTTGAAAAGGTTCTGCATTGAGAAGTTCGTGAACTTGAGGCCTACGGTTCCCACGATTCCGGTCTGTCCCCAACCGAACGATATTTGCACCTGGTCACTAGGTTTCGGCACGAGGTTGTAGTTGATGTCTACGGTTCCGTTTTCTTGGTCGGGCTTGATGTCGGGTTCTATCTTTTCGGGATCGAAGAAATTGAGCGATGCAAGGTCGCGAAGCGAACGCATCACGGCTTCCTTGCTGAAGAGGTCACCAGGTTTGGTTCGCAGTTCGCGGCGCACTACGTTTTCGTATACGCGTTTGTTGCCCGTGATTCTTATATGGTTGAGCGTGGCCTGTTGTCCCTCGTATATGCGCATTTCCAGGTCTACCGAGTCGCCGTCGATGTTGGTTTCTACGGGATTGAGGTTGTAGAATACGTATCCGTTGTTGTAGTATTGATTGCCGATGGCGTCTTCGTCATCGTTGAGGCGCTTTTTCATAAGCGACTGATTGTACACGTCACCGCTTTTCATCTTGAATGCACGGGCCAGCGATTCGGAACTGTATACAGTGTTGCCCACCCAGTTTACGTTGCGCAGGTAGTATTTGCGGCCTTCCTCAATGTCGATATGCAGGTCAACGTGTTTCTCGTCGTATGGCGTAATGCTGTCTTTGGTGATGATGGCGTCGCGGAAGCCCCATTCGTTGTATTTGTCGATGATGAATCCTTTGTCTTTCTTATATTCTTCTGGCAGGAACTTCTTGGCGCGGAACATGTTTGCAAGTTTGTTCACCTCGTGCGTCTTCTTCATGGCGCGTTTCAACTTCTTGACGTTGCCTTGTTCGATTCCGGTGAAATATATGTGCTTCACCTTGATTTTCTCGTTCCGGTCGATGTTGATGTCTATTATCACTTGGTTCGCTGCCGAAACGTCGTCCTGCTGCACGATGTCGACTGTGGCGTTTTTGAAGCCTTTCTCTTCGTAATACCGCTTTATGATGATTTTGGCACGGTCGAGAATGTCGGGCGAAACTTGACTTCCAGCCTTCAGACCAAGACGCTCTTCAAGGTCTTCGCGCTGCGACTTCTTGACCCCGTGGTAGTTTATCGATGATATTTTCGGGCGTGCAGTGAGTTTGATGTGCAGGAAAATCTTGTTGCCGACGATACTGTCGGCCGAAACCGATACATCGCTGAATATCTTTTGTTTCCAATAGCGCTGCACTACATTTGTTATGTCGGCTCCCGGCACGGTTATCACCTGGCCTACTTTCAACTCCGAAATGTTTCTTAGCAGTTCTTCGTCGTAGTTTGTCACTCCGCTGATGGTGAAACCGCCAAGCAGATAACTATTCTGCTTCGTTGAATAGACTATGTCGGGGTTTACTATCACACTGTCGCGTGAGAGTGCGGCGCGGCCGATTGCCGCCGTCAGAAATACGGCGAATGTCAGCACTGATATTTTGGTTGCTTGTTTCATCTCTTTTAATTGCGGTGCACACCGCAGTTGCGCATGCACTGGCTTTGTTGTTGCTTTCAGTCTTGCTGTTGGCTGTTGCTGTTTTGGGTTACTTGTTCACCGGTTTTCCCGAAACGCCGTTGGCGCTGCTGGTAGTGGGCTATTGCAGCACGCAGTTGCTCTTCGTCGAAATCCGGCCAGAATGTGTCGCAGAAATACAGTTCGGAGTATGCGCATTGCCATAGCAGATAGTTGCTGAGCCTTATTTCTCCTCCGGTGCGTATCAGCAGTTCGGGGTCGGGCATGAATGTCGTGGCGAGGTGGCGCTCGAAGGTAGCTTCGTCGATTTCTGCCGGTTTCAGCGTTCCGCGCTCAACTTCGGCGGCAATGCTTCTTGCGGCAGCGGCAATCTCCCAGCGTGAAGAATAACTCAGTGCCACCACAAGAGTCATTTTGGTGTTGCCTATGGTGTCGCGTTCGCATTGTTGTAGCTTCTTTTGCACTTCGATGGGGAGTTTCCTTATATCGCCGATAACGCGGAACCGGATATTGTTGCGCATGAACAGTTCTTCCTGCAGCGATGTAAGTACGAGCGACATTAGGGCTGCCACTTCGTCGGAAGGCCGGTTCCAGTTTTCGGTGGAGAAGGTGTAGAGCGTGAGGTATTCCACACCTAGTCTTGCAGCTTCTTCTGTGATGCGTTTTACGGTTTCCACGCCTTGCTTGTGGCCTGCCGTGCGCGGCAGACCGCGTTTCACGGCCCAACGGCCGTTGCCGTCCATTATTACGGCTACGTGGCGCGGTATGCGCTGCATGTCAAGTTGCGGTACGCTCATGTCGTATATATTATTATTGTATATCGCGTTGTTTCTTTCAGTCGTTTTTGTTGCATTGTGGGCATCGGGCCGAGAACTCGTAGCTTAGGTAGAACAGTGCGGTGCAGTAGCTGTCCTTGTTGGCAAACCCTGTGGATTTCACTCCGTGGGGCGTTTCGAATCCGTCGAGTGCATCGCTTAGCGTTATGTGGTAGAGCCAGTCGAAACCGAGGTTTACACGGGGCTTCAGTTTGTATTTCACTCCCACGCCTATCGGAATCTGGAAAGTGAATGCCTTGCCGGCTTTGCCGTAACATGCTCCCAGTCCTATTTGGGCATATGGTGTTATGCGCTGTCTTCCCTGGTATCCGTGGTGCAAACCGAACGGCCAGAAGTTATACTCGTAGGTTACGCTGAAATCCACAATCCCGTCGCTGAAATTGTAGCTGCGCTTCTCGGTTGAAGTCTGGCCGTTGTCGGGGTCGGGCTGGAAAAACTCGTTGACATTGTCGGTCGAGCCTTTTGCCGAGGCATAGTCGAGCAGTGCCTTTACCGACATGTAGGGGTTGATGTTCCACCGTGCCGTTGCTCCTCCGGCAATTCCGAGTTGTCCGAAGAACTTGTGGTTAAGCTGTCCCCGATAAAAGCTTCCTCCCAGTGCGGCTCCTATTTCGTAACGGTAGTCCACGTCGTCCTGCGCCTTTGCCGTGTTCAGGCAGCAAAGCGCCGCAACGAAGAGGATTGCCGCTTTTTTCATCGTCTTGTCAGTTGTTTTTGTCAGCTTTTAGGCGATTGAGATATCCTTTCCAAAGTAATCCAGTGCCTTGGCACGCAAGCCATACGTTCCCGTTGCTGTCGGTTGCGGAGCATATAGCCGACGGCTTACCGATGTTTTCCGGAAGTATTGAATGGAGCGTTGAAAAATCCCATGTCCTGGCCCCGTCTACGCTGATGTAGACTTTCGCAGAATCGCCGTCTACCCCATAGGCGTAGAGGTTGTCGTCGTAGCGCACCATGCTCATGTCGCTGAAGTAGGGAAGGGTGCGCGGGGTTTCCTCTGTGATGGGGTAATGGCTCCATGCGTTGTCTTCGGGATATGCAAGATTGCATTCCTTTTTCCATGTTTCGCTTTGGGAATTGGCATAGCCCACGCAGACTATATTGCTGATGTTGCTGTTGTTGAGCGCAGGCATCACTGCCGAGCATACGTTTTCGGTCGGAAGAAACTTGGCATCGTCGTCAATGCTTTCTTCGGTCCATGTCGTTAGGTCTTCGGAACTGTATACTTTTCCTTCTGCCGCCACATACAGTGTGCTGCCGTTTACGGCGATTATGGTGCTTGGCGTTATACCGGTCTCGACTGCGGTCCATGTCTTGCCGTCTTCCGAAACGGCCACCCCGTCGTTGCATATTGCTGCGAATCTGTTTCCCACTTTGTTGACCGTCTTCGGCTTGAAACCTTCTGGTGCGGATATTTCGTTGTGGTTCCATTCCTGTTTGCCTTCGGTGCTGCGTGTGAGCAGTATGGGCGTGCCGTCTTTTTCTCCCCAAAGATATAGTGTGCTGTTGCTTTCGAGCAATTGCGTGCTGGTGAGTGCCGCAAGGTCGTTGCTGGCAGGCGCGGCCTGTGTCCACGAAAAGGCATCGGGGTCGCTGTTGTGTACATTAATCGTTATTGTGTAGCTGCGCGTTGCTGTGCCGTCGGCCGAATATATGGTGAATATGCGCGGCGTGGAGAAATCGATTGTGTCGGAAGTGGAATATACTGTGTCATTGCCGCTTTCAAGCCTGTAGGCCGATATGCCATCGCAGCTGAACGTGGTGAAGTAGATTTTCTTGAGATTCGTGCCCATAGGCAGCGAGTCGGAGTTGAAAATGCGCAGGTTTATCTGATCGATATGCAGTGGGAACGAACTTCCTGGTACAGTTATCTTGTAGCTGGTGTCCTTTCCGCTTTCAAGCCATGTGTGGTAGTCCCGTTCAAGGGTTCCCATCACTATGGAGTTTATCGCGCAGTCGGGACTGAGCTCGGTGGTGTCGCTGTCGCTGTTGCAACTGGCGAAATACGTAGTGCATAGCAATGCCGCTGCAACCAGGGCGATTATTTTTCTCATGTTATAAGTGTTGCCTAATATTTGCAGTATATGGTAATTAACGGCAAAAGTAGCCATATTATTCTTTTCGTGGAAATTTGAAAAGTTGTTTTATATTAAAACGGACCAAAAAACGTAATGATACGCTGTGCGCGGCTCGTGGACGAAAGTTTGCCGCTTTTTGTGTTGCGGATTTTGTGGTTTTGCGTAATACGTTGTATAACAAGTTGTATCGGTAAAGACATTGGTTTTTGCAAATGGTTGGTTTTCCAATTGATGCAGTTGGACTGAAAAGGAACTTTGTTTTTCGAAAAGTAAGCCTCTTTTTAAAAGTGAAGCATCTTTTTCTGACGGGATGCGCATACGTTTTTTGCGCTGTGGGTTATGCGAATTTTTCTCTGCGCATACGGGAAATTGGCATTGCTTTGTAGTAAGGAAATGCCCGGTGCGGAAAATGTGTTGCCGGTGCATGTGAAAAGTAATGTGCGTATGGCAAAATAAGTTTTGCATATATTCATTTGAAATTTTACTGTAATAGAACATAAATGTTTGCTTTAGGGTGGTTGGCGTGTGGCTTAAATTACGGTGTAATAATGAGTAATGCTAATAATCAGTGTTTGATTATACCTTTGTGGAGAATGGATATGACTGAATAAATGACGTATAATGTGCGGTGGTATGCAAAAAAACGTTGAATAAAACTTGCAGAAAAAAGTAATAAGCCGTATTTTTGCAATCAACAAATCAATTATCGAAAATATGACGAGAAAAGAAATTCGTTTGGATTACATTCGCAAGATCCTAACACAGCAGAATGTACGCAGTCAGGAAGATCTTCTGGAGAAGTTGTCTACGCTGAATTGCAAGTCAACTCAGGCAACCCTTTCGCGCGATTTGCGCCAGTTGCGGGCATTGCGCACGTCCGACCAGTTTGGAAATATGCGCTACATACTTCCGACGAACCCTAATTACACTCATGTGGTGAAGCGCAAGGTAATCAATGAAGTGCCAATAGAGAACAGTCTGCTCGATTTCGAGGACGGCGGCATAATTCTTGTGCTGCACACTATTCCTGGGTTTGCCAATGCGTTGGCAAGCACTATCGACAGCAAGGATTTCGACAGCGTTGCCGGTACGCTCGCAGGTGACGATACAGTGATTGTGGTTGGCACGAATGGCTTTGCGCGTGAGGATATTATAAAGGACCTCAGCGGCATTGTTCCGCAGATTGCAAAGAAAGACTGAAAACACTCCTCCGCCCGGGCAGCGGTCCGTGCGAAGGGGCGCGTTTATTAAAAAAGAGTAATGACCTATAATGACGGAATAGACGTGTTGGTAGCCGACGCGTCTCATGAAAAATATGTTGATACTATTCTGAAGACTATTGCCGATGCCGCCAAGGTGCGCGGTTCGGGCATAGCTTCGCGGACGCACGAGTATGTGGCGCAGAAGATGCGCGAACGCAAGGCGATAATAGCGCTCTACGGTGAGGAATTTGCCGGGTTCTGCTATATCGAAAGCTGGGAAGACAAACACTATGTGGCCAACTCCGGTCTTATAGTTGTTCCCAAGTTCCGGCAGCATCATTTGGCTACACGCATCAAGGAAACGGCGTTCACGCTCAGCCGCTTGAGATGGCCGAAGGCAAAGCTTTTCGGACTCACAAGCCAGGGGGCCGTAATGAAGATAAACACAAAGTTGGGCTATGTGCCCGTGCCGTTGTGCGACCTTACGCAGGACGACGAATACTGGAAGGGATGCGGTACTCCTGAACATCCTTGTTGCATAAATTGCGATATACTCGCACGCACTGGGCGCAAGTACTGCGTATGTACTGGAATGCTTTACGACCCAGCAGAGCACGAAGGCGACAAACTGCCTGTGGAACTTCCACCTGATGTCGTGGCAATGGCAAAGGAAGCGGCCGCGAAGGGATTACGTTGAACATTAAAACTATCAAGCTATGGACAAGAAAAAGAAAGTAGTAGTGGCCTACAGCGGAGGCCTTGACACTTCATATACAGTTATGTACCTCGCCCGCGAAAAAGGATACGAGGTGCATGCAGCATGCGCCAACACCGGAGGATTCAGTGAAGAGCAACTCCGGCAGAACGAAGAGAACGCCTATAAACTCGGAGCTACAAAATATGTCACTCTCGACGTCACCCAGGAATATTATGCCAAGAGTCTCAAATTTATGATATTCGGCAATGTGCTTCGCAACAACTGCTATCCCGTGTCGGTGTCGAGCGAAAGAATATTTCAGGCAATCGCCATCGCGCGCTATGCCAACGAAATAGGGGCTGATGCAATAGCACACGGATCCACCGGGGCCGGGAACGACCAGATTCGTTTTGACATGACGTTTCTCGTGATGGCTCCCGACAAGGAAATCATCACGCTCACACGCGACAGGGTGCTCACGCGCAAGGAAGAAACCGATTATCTTAATGCACACGGATTCTTTGCCGACTTCACAAAACTCAAGTACTCATACAACGTAGGCATTTGGGGAACATCGATATGCGGCGGCGAAATACTCGACAGCAACCAGGGACTGCCCGAAACGGCATACCTCAAGCACGTCACAGCCGAAGGCGAAAGGGAACTCAAAATAGGCTTTGAAAATGGCGAAATCGTAAGCGTCGACGGTAAACAGTTCGACAACAAGATAAAGGCTATACAGGAAATCGAAAAGATTGGTGCTGCCTATGCCATAGGCCGCGACTGTCATGTGGGCGACACTATTGTGGGGCTCAAGGGGCGCGTAGGTTTCGAGGCTGCGGCTCCCATGCTGATTATTGGCGCACATCGCTTCCTTGAAAAATATACGCTTTCGAAATGGCAGCAGTACTGGAAAGACCAGGTTTCGAATTGGTACGGTATGTTCCTGCACGAGAGCCAGTATCTCGAGCCGGTGATGACCGATATCGAGGCAATGCTTACCTCTTCGCAGCGCAATGTAAACGGTACGGTAACCCTTAAGCTCCGTCCCTATTCGTTCGAGACCGTTGGCGTTGACTCCAAGGACGACCTCGTAAAGAATCCGTTTGGGGAATACGGCGAGACGCAGAAAGGCTGGACGTCAGAAGAAGCCAAAGGGTTTATCAAAGTCACATCAACGCCTTTGCGCATATATTATTCAAAGCACAAGGACGAACACCGCTAAGCATTATGGTAAAAGTAGGAATAGTAGGCGCAGCCGGGTATGCGGCAGGAGAACTGATAAGGATTCTCGTAAACCATCCGCAGACGGAAATCGTGTTCGCCAATTCGGCGAGTAATGCGGGTAACCTTTTCTCTGACGTACACGAAGGTTTGCTCGGCGATACCGACATGAGATTTACCGACGAGCTTCCGCTCGACAAAATCGATGTGCTGTTCATTTGTCTCGGCCATGGAAAAAGTGCCGAGTTTCTTGGCAAGCACCCGGTGCCTGCCGGCGTGAAGATTATTGACTTCGCTCAGGACTTCAGAATAGCGGCCCCCGGCAACGATTATGTATACGGATTGCCCGAAACCCACCGCTTCCTCATTGCCGGGGCGCAACATGTGGCCAATCCCGGATGCTTTGCTACATGCATACAGTTGGCGCTGCTGCCACTTGCAAAGGCCGGCGCACTCAACGGCGACGTGGTGATAAACGCGCTCACCGGAAGCACCGGTGCCGGTGTGAAGCCGCAGGCCACTACGCATTTCAGTTGGAGAAACGGCAATATCAGCGTCTACAAAGTGTTCTGCCACCAGCATTTGCTCGAAATAAACCAAAGCATAAAGGAACTGCAGCCCGATTTCGCGGGAGAACTCGATTTTGTGCCTTATCGCGGCGATTTCGCAAGGGGAATCTTTACCACAGTGTTCATGCGCACGAGTCTTACCCAGGAAGAAATCGACAGTTGCTATGCCATGTACGACGGCGAGCCGTTCACGCATTACATCCGGCATGACATAGACCTCAAGCAGGTGGTGAATACCAACCGCGCGCTTGTTCACGCGCAGAAATACGGTGACCGTCTGCTAGTGACTTCCGTGATTGACAATCTGCTCAAGGGTGCGGCCGGACAGGCTGTGGAAAACATGAACATTATGTTCGGTCTCCCCGAAACCGAAGGGCTTAAACTGAAGGCTGCGGCTTTCTGAAAAATCAAAAACAACAATGAAACCATTTGATGTATTTCCATTATACGATGTAGAGATAGTACGTGGCCGCGGATGCAAGGTATGGGATGCCGACGGCAACGAATATCTCGACCTTTACGGCGGACATGCCGTTATCAGCATCGGACATTGCCATCCCCACTATGTGGAATGTGTGACGCGCCAGCTGAACCGTCTTGGATTCTATTCCAATTCGGTGCTCAATCACCTACAGACTGAATTTGCCGGGCGTTTGGGCAATGCGTGCGGATATGACGACTATTCGCTGTTTATGGTCAATTCGGGAGCCGAAGCCAACGAAAATGCGCTGAAGCTCGCATCTTTCCACACCGGGCGCTCTAGGGTGCTCGCGGCTGGCGGGGCGTTCCACGGACGTACTTCGCTGGCAGTTGAAGCTACTGACAATCCCAAAATCGTTGCTCCGGTTAACCGCAGCAACCATGTTACTTTTCTGCCGCTTAACGACACGCAGGCTTTCGTTAACGAAATCGCCAAGGGCGACGTGTGTGCCGTGATAGTGGAATGCATACAGGGCGTGGGCGGAGTGCAACTTGCCGACAGGGAGTTCTTGCAGGCGTTGCGTAAGGCTTGCGATGAATACGGCACCGTACTCGTGTGTGACGAAGTGCAGTGCGGATACGGCCGTTCCGGAAAATTTTTCGCGCACCAACACCTTGATGTCAAGCCCGACCTTATCACCGTGGCAAAGGGCATAGCTTGCGGTTTCCCCGCAGGAGGCCTTCTGATTTCGCCCAAGTTCGAAGCCGTATACGGCATGCTCGGCACTACGTTCGGCGGAAACCATTTGGCTTGCGCTGCAGCCCTCGCCGTGCTTGATGTTATCGAAGGCGAAGGACTTGTGGAGAATGCCGCAAAAGTGGGAAGCCATATCATGGAGCGCTGCCGGCAGATAAAGGCAATAAAGGAAGTGCGCGGGCGCGGACTTATGATAGGGCTTGAATTCGACAAGCCTGTCAAGCAGTTGCGTCAGGATCTTATATTCAATCAGCGCGTGTTTACCGGAGGGGCAAAGACAAACATTCTGCGTCTGCTGCCACCGTTGTGTCTCTCGATGGAGCAGGCCGACGATTTCGTAGAACGCCTGGAGAAAGCACTACAGAATTTCTAAATCAGACCATAGCTAATCATCATTGTACTTCGACACAGAAGTATTACGCTCGGGCCGTATGTTCAAGAAGCATGCGGCCCGAAATTTTAGGTGGTTCCGGATAGCAGGAATAGGCTGGTAACCAAGAACGGGAAAAACGGCCATGCCGCTGCCGGAACGGTAAAAATGCCGTCTGATAACCTTGAGGTTTTCAGCGGTGCAAAATGACAACGAAAAAAGGTGCTTTGTTTTTCAAAAAGTAAAGCACCTTTTTAGAATTATAATAGACCTTTTTCCGATTGTAAAGCACACAATTTTGCGGCTATGCGCATTGCGTTCAGCTTCTTCCCTATATCAGTGCGGATGCAATACGTTGGAGAATATTCGAAAATACTTAGAGGCTTTCGGCTATTTATCGGCCGGGCGCAACGGTCCATAGAAATAGGATGCTGTGGCGCCGCCGTCGAGCAGGAAGTCGGAACCGGTTATGAATGCACCGCGGTCGCTGAGTACGAGTTCGGCTACGTTGGCTACCTCGTCGGGAGTGCCGGGGCGCCGGGCCGGACAGCGTGCGAACATGTCTTTGTAGAAAGCGCCGCGCGGGCCGTTGAATTCGTCGATGGCAAGCGGCGTCACGATTATGCCTGGCGAGAGCGAGTTGATGCGGGCATTACGCTTGCCCCATTCCACGGCTTGCGCCATGACGCGTTTAACGTTGCAGCGCTTTGCCAGTTGATAGGCATGCAGAGTGTCGCGTATGTTGGCCGGCTGCAGCATTTCCAGGCCGAGCAATTGCTCGGGAGGGGTAAGCGCCAGCTGTTCGTCCTGCTCGGGAGTGAGGGCCGGCATGCGGTGGCCCGACTGGCTGGAGATGGTTATGCCCGAACCGCCTTCGGCTATTACTTTTCCAACTTCTTCAAGCAGTACGGCTGTGCCGTAGAGGTCTACGCGCAGAATGGTCTCGATTGAAGCTTGACTGGGCGATACGCCTGCAGCGTTTACAAGCGTGGTAATGGTGCCGAGACTTTGGCCCTTGGTGATAAAACGGCAGATAGATTCGCGCGAGGACAAGTCCATTTCCATTGGCACTGCGTCGAATCCGGCTGCGTTCATGGTTGTGCAGATGGCTTGCGCATGGCTGGCATTGCGGTCTCCTACCAGTATTGTCATGCCATGCCCCGTACGGCGGGCTATGGCCATTCCTATCTGTCCAGCTCCGGTGAGGAGCATTACTTTTTTATCCATATTGTTGCGGTGTTGTGATGTCAATAACCGAGTTTCTTTAGCCATTTCTGCACAGAAGCCAGTGTCTTTTCGCGTTCGTTTTGCGCTACATGTCCGTATATGGCAAGTCCGTCGCGCATGGTAGCGCCCTTGACTGCAGCCTTGATTTCAGCGGTATTGCTCAGTCCGCTGCCTTCATGGGTGCAAAACGGGATGACGGTTTTGCCTGCCCATTTGTGCGCTTCGATAAACGTGTATACGGGCATCGGGGCATCGCCCCACCAGTTGGGGTAACCGATGAATATTACACCGTAGTCCTCAACCTTTATGTCGCCTTTGACGGCAGGGCGTGCTTTGGTGTCTTTCTCTTTCCGGGCCTGTTCGGTGCAGGCTTTGTAGTCGGAAGGATAAGCCTTGACAGACACTATGCGAAATGTTGTGGCGTGAGTTTCGGTTGCTATCATTTCGGCAACAATCTGCGTGTTGCCGGTCGCTACATTGCCAACGGCATAGTTGTTGCCGGGGCGCGAAAAGTAGACGACCAGAATTTTCTTCGTATCCATTTTCTTTTGTTTGTTTTGCGCGAATGATGTCAACTGCGAAGCGGAAAGCATGAGTGCGAGCAGGTAAGCGAGCGGTTTCATAAATACTGTGCTTGGGTTGTTGTACTTGTGATGATCTTACAACTGCAAAACTACTCACTTCCGACCAAATGCAAATTCCCCGTCTTACTGACTTAATTACCTTTTTTACATATTGCCGAAACTGGTGCTGCAAATTCGCGGCGCAATGCTTGAAGTAATGTGCCTGCAGTCTGCATTGCACAAAAAGTCCGGGAGAGACGCGCAGTAGGCATCTCTCCCGGTGTAGTGCGGCAACAGTCCTGTAAGCCAAGTTCTGTAGCGCAGCCTTTCGGCGCGCTGTCTGCCATTTATCTAAGCCCGCAGTCACCTGCGGGCATTATCGTTCTACCCTCCGGCGCAACGCAAGCGTTTCGGGCGGACAACCCTTCAGCGCCGGTTTACGCGAACTTTCAACGTCCCGACTGCACGGCACGCACATCGCCATGCGCCCGGTGAGCTCTTGCCTCACCTTCTCACCCTTGCCTTCCTCTTTCAAGGACGGCGGTTGTTTTCTTCTGCAGTTTGCTTACCCTCGCGGATAACTTCCGTTTCGGAAGGGGACTGTCCTGTGTTGCCTGGACTTTCCTCTCGCGGCCCGTGGACCGCCAGCGGCAGACCGTAACTGTTGCCGTATGTTGTACGTGGCGCAAAATTACGGCAAAATTCCGTAATTGGCATAGCCTGGGAATGTTTATCTGCGCGACTTTTTGCTGCGCTTCTGCTTTATACCGAGTATTTCGTTTATCTTGGCAGTGTAGGCGTTGGCGAGTTCGAGATTGCCGAAATCGTTGGGGTGTGTGCCTTCTATCATCGACTCTTCGGTGAATTTCAAGTCTTCGAAAGGCATATAGTAAAGGGCTTTTACTCCTTCGCTGCGCAGTTTTTCAAATGCCTTGCGGTATTTGTTGTTGCCGTCAATGTATATCTGGCATTTATTGTGACGGAACATAGTGTCCATCGGTACGCTTGATTCTACCATAAGTATCGGTGCATCGCTTTTCTCGCGCAGTTTTCGTACACCTTCGCATGCTCGTTTCACGATCTCGCTCTCCTCAAGCCCGTAGCTGTTGGGGATGGGGTCGAGTATAAAGGCACGCGCATCGATTTCGGAAAGCAGCTCGAATATTGCGGGTTCCATGAACGCCGATCCCGAAAAACCAAGGTTTACTATGGGAATGTCGGTTTCCCGCGCTACGATATTGGTGAACATGAGTCCCGGGCGCGATGGTGAAGCTCCGTTGACTATCGACGACCCGTAGATTGCTATCGGCTTTTCTTTCTTTTCGTGCATGAAAGCGAACGAAGCATTTTGGTCCACTCCTACGCTTATGCTCTTGACTTCGTTGTAGGGCGGCAGGTAAAGGCGGAATTCCGTTCCGCTTTCCAGTCCTTTGGGGTAACTTAAGTCGTAGAAAGAAATCGTTGCCGTGTCGCCGTTGAGGTTCCATTGCATGTGGTTGCCTATCCAGTGCAGTTTGCCGTCGTTGCCCTTGCCGTATAGGTCTACGCCCGAGTGGCACAACCAGGCCATGTTGAGATATCCGGCGCGTTGGCCGAGTATGTATTTCACCTTGATGTTTCCCGAATTAGTAGTAAACCTCAGCGACAGCCCGGCGCTTAATTGCGAAAGGCCCCATACGCTTTGCGTCACTTTGTCTTTGTAGCGTTCGGGCAGGCGATGGAAATTGTTGCCGAGCTCGGCATTCCAGGCGCGGCCGCAGATGTATGGCTCGTTGTTGCCTTCGCCTATGGGCGAGTGCCACTGCGTTTGTGCACTTACATTAAACGCAGAGAAAGCCAGGAGAAGTGGGGCGATTGTTTTTATATTGATTTTCATTTTGTGTAGAATTACAATTGCCTTATTTGAAAATTTCAACCATAGGTATGCCGCGCCAACATGAAGGCCGCTTTGCCTTGAACATGTAAGCGATCGTGGCAGCTACGTCAAATTGCATCATTCCCTCCTTTATAGAATAGCCGCTCTTAATGTTCTTTCCGCATACGATAAAGGGAGTCTCGAGTTCTTCAAGCGTCTTGCCTCCATGCCCATGGTCGATGCCACCATGGTCGCTTGTTATGATGAATATAGTGTCGTCAAAGTATCCGGCGTCTTTTACGGCTTGTATGATGTTGCCTATAGCTTTATCCACGCGGCTTAGCATGGCATAGTATTCGGGAGTATACCATCCTTTGCTGTGCCCCGTATCGTCAAGGCCATCGATATATATGGTCATGAAGTTAGGCTTTGCGCTCTTGAGATACTCTATGCCGGGGACGATAGTCACTTCCGGCTCATAGTTCGCGCCTTTTTTAAATTTGACGAAATCTATAGCAGCCGTGTCGGTTACGAATCCTATGCCGTCCCAGTCGAATGTGAGTCCAGTCTTTATTTCGGGGTACTGTTCGCGCAGTACTGAAAATATAGTTGGGAAAATCCCGCGGCTGTTGGTTGCCAGCGAAGGTATTTCAGGGGTGCGAGAATTCCATTGTGTGTAGCCGGTCATTTCGGTACTGCCGCTCATGAACATAGAGGCCCAGTTGATGGCTGAAGCCGAGGGGAGTACAGAACGCTTTTTTAGCGTGGAACTTCCGTTCTTTATCAGCCAGCGCATATTCGGAATGTTCGGTGCCTTGTCAAAGTCGTGTGCGGCAAATCCGTCTATACCTATCATTACTACGTGCTTGGCTTTCCATCCTCCGGCAAGTATGAGTGTGGGAAAAGCCAGCATCAGCACCAGCAAAAATACTTTAGTTTTTATTCGTTTCATAAATTATAAGTTTAGAGAGTGAATTGATCTCTTTTGGAAACAATTTCCTTAACTTCCTATTAACCACCGACTGCCGGGGATGAGCGATATGATTTTTGCTGTAACTGCGCAGCATATGAACGTCAGCAGCGCTATGCACGGTATTGCCAGCCATACGGGAACGAGCGGGCTGGCCTGGTTGCCGTTTACGAATATGGCGGCTATCGGAGCGAGGAAAAAGAGGTGCATGAGGTACATGCCGAAAGTGAGTTTCGAGATACCGGTAACAACTTTGCATTCCTGGTTCTGCCCGATGCAGGTGAAAAGCAGGAACGCGCCGAAAGTGGCGCACAGCACATTGGGAGTGCAAAACTCCCATGCCCATTCCAAATGCGGCGTGTCGATAAGCGTTCCCGGCACTCCTTTCCACCAATACGACCATGCCGTGAATGCCGCGCCGGCAATGAAACATGCTGCGCCGATTGCCAGACGGCGGTTTCTGCTCCATTTCAGATGGACGCGTATGAAGTGGGCGAGTACAAGGTATCCGAGATATCCCGAACAGTACCACAGTATATGGAATTGGTTCCAGAAACA
Source organism: uncultured Prevotella sp. (assembly GCA_964507005.1). Classification (GTDB taxonomy): domain Bacteria; phylum Bacteroidota; class Bacteroidia; order Bacteroidales; family Bacteroidaceae; genus UBA6398. The sequence goes on from CAZDOH010000017.1 coordinate 23,208, forward strand.
TTCGCCCCAAAGCTCGGGAGAAACGTAAAGGTGTATCCATGGCATGAAAGTGGACACGGCGAAAAGGCAGATAAACACCAGTTCATCGCGGGCCGATGCCTTTTCGAGCCATGGCGATACCACCGGCATTATAAGGTAGAGGCTTATGAGCGGATACATGAACCACAGATGTCCGCCCATTGACGGGAAATTAAGCGGGATGCGTTTGAGGTCGGCAAGGCTTTGTTCCCAGGTCATGCCGCCCCATGCCAGCGGAAGGAAGCAGTAAAGCAGCAGGAAGAAAATGAATGGCGGTAGAATGCGCAGTGCGCGGTGGCGGTAGAAACCGAGCATGCTGCGCTTGACTGGTACCAGCAGAAAAGCCGAAACGACCATAAACAGCGGCACGCAGGTTCTGGCCACACCGCCGTCGTAGAACGCCACCCAAAAGCGGTTGCTTTCGTTAGCAAGCATGGAAACATTGCCCGCAAGCCCCGATGCATCGGCGGCGTAGAAGTTCTCGCTCGAGTGGACGAGCATTACCATAAAGCACGCGACCACGCGCAGGTAGTCGACGAAAACTAGTCGTTTTCCGGTTTCAGCCATGATTCAAAAATGTTTTCGGTTTTGAAGTTGTAGTTAGCAAAGTTAGGCAAAAATCAGCAAACTCCGTTAGCCATGGTTGCCGTTTGTGCATTGCGCGGTTGTCAAAAACGCGGAAAGTTTTAGCCGGGTGGATTAAATGTGTGCGCCGAAAAGCTTACTGCCGCCTGTCTTCCTGACGCAATGAAGCCTTCCTTGACCAAAATGTTTAACTTTGTTCGGATTTTAGTATAAAAACGATGAAAATATCTATTATTGGAGCAGGAAACATGGGGGCGGCGATAGCCGGTGGACTGTCTTCTGCATCAGATATCGCGCTGACGGTATCGAATCCTTCTACTTCCAAACTTGATGCGCTTAAAACCGTGCATCCTGCAGTGAATGTAACAACCGACAACCGCGAGGCAGCAAAGTGGGGCGATGTTGTTGTGCTGGCCGTAAAGCCTTGGCTGATGCAGCAGGTCGTAGAGGAGATAAAGCCTGTGCTGCAGCCCGACAGGCAGCAGCTGGTGTCGATAGCCGCAGGCATAGGCACCGCGCAGATAAACGCGTGGCTCGATGAAATAACAATGCCGGTATATTATATAATTCCAAATACGGCTATCCGCATAGGCTGCAGTATGACGTTCGTGTCGCCCAGCAATGCGACTGAGAGTGACGTAGAAAAAGTGGTGTCGGTTTTCGGTCGCCTGGGGAAGGTGATGCTTGTAGACGAGAAGCAGATTCCGGCCTGTATGGCCTTGGCATCGTGCGGAATTGCCTATGCCATGCGCTATGTTAGAGCCAATATGCTTGGTGCCGTGGAATTGGGGCTGAAGCCCGTCGTAGCACAGGAAATAGTGGGGCAGACAATGATTGGCGCTGCGCAGTTGCTGGCGGCGCCGGACAGCCATCCCGAAACTGAAATCGACAAAGTGACTACCCCCGGAGGGCTTACCATAAAAGGCGTCAACACTCTGGAGGAAAACGGATTTACTACCGCGGTAATCAAGGCTCTTAAAGCTTCTATGTAATGGAACACGCAAAGAGGATAGTAATAAAGATAGGCACCAACATCATAACGCGTGAAGACGGAAGCCTCGACATCACTCAGATGTCAAGTCTTGTTGACCAGATAGTGCGTGTCTACAACGCGGGCTGGGAAGTGATAATGGTAAGTTCGGGAGCTGTGGCTTGCGGGCGGAGCATGGTGCAGGGCATACGCGAGCATCTCGACGACCTTGACCAGCGCCAATTGTTTTCGGCTGTGGGGCAGGCAAAGCTAATCGACCTTTACTATACGCTGTTCCGCGAACATGGAATCACAGTGGGTCAGGTGCTAACCACTAAGGAGAGCCTTGCCGGCAGCAAGCAGAAGGAAACGCAGTGCAACTGTATGAATGTGATGCTGCGCAATAGCATAATTCCCATAATAAATGAAAACGATGCGATATCGCTTACCGAGCTCATGTTTACCGACAATGACGAGCTTGCAGGTGTTGTGGCCCGCATGATGGAAGCTTCCACACTGCTGCTGCTGACCAATGTCGACGGCATATTCGCCACCAATCCCGACGGAAGCCTCAATGCCGAAGGGCTGATACGCGAGGTGCGCCGGGGTGACGATGTAGGAAAATACGTGGTTGACAGTAAATCGTCGCGTGGCCGCGGCGGTATGGTTTCAAAGGAAAGTATCGCCGCAAGAGCCGCTTCGGAAGGAATAGACACCTACATAGCCAACGGACGGAAAAAGGGAATAGTGACCGACTTACTTGAAAACCCGGCCGAAACCCTTTCCACACATTTTATACCGGTATCGAAATGATTGAAAATATTCTTCAGGAAACGAAAAAGGCTTCGCGGCAGCTTGCACTTCTCGATGCCGCCGAAACTAACAGACTTTTGTGCGACATAGCCGACCTTTGCGACAACAGTCACGGCGCCTTGCTTGAGGCCAACCGCAAGGACCTCGAGGCGATGGACAGCGGGAATCCCCTTTATGACCGTCTGCGGCTTACCGATGCCCGCCTCGATGATATTGCTTCGCAGATACGCCATCTGGCGAAGTTGCCTTCGCCGTTGGCAAGGGTGTTGTCGCGCGAGGTGCGCCCAAACGGACTGGAAGTGTCGCGGGTGAGCGTGCCGTTCGGCGTTATCGGCATCATCTATGAGGCCCGGCCGAACGTCACTTTCGACGTGTCGGCAATATGTCTCAAGTCGGGCAATGCCTGCGTACTGAAAGGCAGTCGCAATGCCTACAACTCGAACCTCGCCATTGTAGAACTCATACACGCGGCATTGCAGAAGCGCGGTGTGCCGACGGCAGCTGTGAGCCTGTTGCCGCCTTCGCACGAAGCTACGGCCGAATTGCTGAAGGCCGATTCGTATGTCGACCTCATCATTCCCCGTGGCGGGCGTAATCTGATAGACTTCGTCAGAAACAATGCCACCGTAAACGTTATAGAAACCGGTGCCGGCACATGCCACATATATTTCGACCGTTACGGTGACGCAGCCAAAGGCGCGGCCATCGTCAACAATGCCAAGACGCGTAGGGTGAGCGTGTGCAACGCGCTTGACTGTCTGCTTGTCGACCGCTCGCGCCTGGCCGACCTGCCGGCTCTTTGCGCGGCCATGGCATCGGAAAACGTGGAGATTCATGCTGATTCCCCGGCTTACGAAGCCCTGCAGGGGCATTATCCGCAGGCTTTGCTACAGCATGCCTCGTCCGAGGATTTCGGCAAAGAATTCCTCGACTATAAAATGGCAGTAAAGACGGTAGACGGGTTGGAAGGGGCTTTGGAACATATAAGCCGCTACGGCTCGGGGCACAGCGAGGCCATAGTTACCGAGAACGCAGACAACGGTGAGAAGTTTTTGGCTTCAGTCGATACGGCCTGCGCATATCTCAATGCGCCGACATCGTTTTCTGACGGCGCGCAGTTCGGCCTCGGTGCCGAGATAGGCATTTCCACTCAGAAACTGCATGCCCGCGGGCCGATGGGGCTGGAAGAACTCACGACCTACAAGTGGATAATCCGCGGCAACGGGCAGACGCGCCCGTGAAAGTCAGAAAAAGTAAAGCACAAAGTTTTTGCGCTCTATGCAGACAATTTTCCTTTTGTGCGTAGAGAATTTTCGCGCTTTGCG